>CAIRQX010000080.1 GCA_903880855.1 uncultured Burkholderiales bacterium
CCATTTGTTGGTCATGGTGGCAGATGCGCCGCGCGATCTACAAGCATTGAGCGCCAAAAAAGAAGGCCCCTTTATGACTTCTTTGAACGATGCCAGTGGGCGTGCCCAATTAGGCGCATTGTTGACGTCGTCAAAAGCCATAAGCACAGCCGTGTGTCAAAACACGGTGTCGGCTAAAAATAATCCTTTGTGTTCGGATGCTTACGGCGCTAGCTTGTTGAGTATTAAAGAAATACCTTAATTTATTTGAGAGTCTAGGAGCTTGTCATGCAAAAAAATAAGTGCACACGTTACTTTGTAGCTTTTCTGTTTTGGACGACATTGAATGTTTTTGGCTTATTGCATGCGCAGTCGTTGGACGAGAGTTCTTCCATTAATTTGTCTGAACAAGAAATAACACGACTAAAGACCATACTTGACCAGCCAATAGACCCAAACTCTTTGAAGTCAACGCTCATAGAAATTTACAAACAAAAAGAAGTCGCTGCATGGCGACTGGGGGATGAAGTCAAGCGAGAGGAGTTGCTAAGGGAATGGGCCCAAGTTGATCCAGGGGCAAGATGGATATTGAGAAACTTTCTTTCAATGACCCCTAAGCGTGCTGAGGCCTATCAAATTGGCCATGAATTAATCAAAGAAATCAAATACGCGCCATCTGCGGTTCGAATTCGTGGAATTGTTGCTTCAAACTATATAGAAGACAGCAATTTAAAACAGGCGGGGATTTTGTTAGATGAGTGTGACGCCATTATTCGAAATGAATGGGGCCGCGTCCCGCGACAGGGCCAAAATGCTTATTGGATCGTGCGCGCTGAAATGGAGCACAACCTTTATAAATCCTTCTATCTCCGCCGAACGGGAAAGTGGCAAGAAGGCATCCAAGCTGCAAAGCTCGCTACAAGCAAGGGTAAAGACTTAATAGCAATCGACAGCATTATGGATTTGCGTGAAAGAAATTACGGGCGAATTTGGTATATGTCATCGATGGCGCAGTTGGCGGATCATCAATCTGCTGCAGGCTTGTACGCCGAAGCTGACATGACATTGCGTGAGGCCTATCAATTCGGAAAAAATAATGGTTTCGCCGACAACCAAATGTTACGCATATTTAATGGGGTTGCTTGGCTTAGAAATGCGACAGGACGGTTTGAAGATGCTTTGGCTTACAGCTCGCGCAACGAGAGGACAGTGCTTGCGCAAGGCGTACAGAAGGGCTCACCTAGTTGGTTGCATACGCAGACACCTGGGATTTTGGCCCTGGCCGGACTAGACCGCTGGAACGAAGCAGCAGAACGTTACGACGCCATCGACAAAGAAATGGAACGACTCAAAACCAAGTCGCCATTGGCTTTCCAGTCTTGGCTTCGCGGCCCTGTGTATTTACACGCAGGCCGCTATCCACAAGCCAAGAGAATCTATGAAAACACTTTGAAGTGGCACGTCGAAAACTTCGGCGAAAACCATTACTTCACAGCCTATACCCGTGGCATGTACGCCATTGCTCTTTGGCGCAACGGCGATCCTGTTAGTGCGCGTACGCAGTTTGACCAAGCCATTCAAAACATCACCTCACCGGATGCGCTGACGGGTGACTTTACTGAGGACGTGTTTCGCCGTAAAGGAAAGAAATACATTTTCCAAAACTACATCGACTTGCTCGCTACCACGGCTGATAAAGACGCCAAAGACGCGGCCATTATTTTTCAAATGGCGGATCATTTGAGCTCTTCGTCTGTGCAACAAGCGCTCTCCGATGCTGCAGTTCGTTCAGGCATCAATGTGCCTGGCTTGTCAGATGTAATTCGTAAAGAGCAAGACGCTAAGAACGAGGCCGCCACCTTGATGTCATACATCACATCACAAGGTAGCGAAGGCGATAAAAGGCGTAACCCCCAAGTCATCGAGCAAATGCAAAAACGCATGCGCGAATTGGAAGGCTTGCGCAAAGAATACAAAGCGCAAATTCAAAAAGGGTTCCCTGAGTACTTCCAACTCATTCAGCCCAAGGCGCCAAGCCACACCGATATTGCGCAACAGCTCAAGCCGGATGAATTGTTTGTCTCTATCTTGCCAATGGAGAAGCAGACCTATGTTTGGGCCATTAACTCTTCTGGCAAAGTGAACTTCCACCAGTGGCCAGTGGGTGAGAAAGAAGGCGCAAAGCTAGTCGACAAAATTCGTAAAACCTTGGATGTGGC
>CAIRQX010000081.1 GCA_903880855.1 uncultured Burkholderiales bacterium
GGGCTTCATCCATGACGTCAAAAAAATCTTGGCATTGGTGCCTAAAGACAAGCAAAGCTTGTTGTTCTCAGCCACCTTCAGCGACGAGATTCGTGAATTGGCCAATGGTTTATTGAAAAACCCACAAAGCATCCAAGTCACCCCTAGCAACACTACGGTGCAAAGCATCAAACAAATCGTGCACCCCGTGGGACGCGGCAAAAAGAAAGCATTGCTTGCGCACATCATCAATGAGCACAACTGGAGCCAAGTGCTGGTGTTCACCCGAACCAAATTTGGCGCCAACAATGTGGCTGAGTACCTCACTAAAAACGGTATCAATGCCATGGCCTTGCACGGCAACAAAAGCCAAACGGCTCGCACCCAAGCCTTGGCTGGTTTCAAGAGCGGTGATATCCGTGCCTTGGTAGCAACCGATATTGCAGCGCGCGGTATTGATATTGACGAATTGCCCCATGTCGTGAACTACGAAATCCCAAATATCAGCGAAGACTATGTGCACCGCATTGGCCGCACCGGTCGCGCAGGATCGAGTGGCGAGGCCGTGAGCTTGGTGTCGCTCGATGAAGAAGGCTTCATGAAAGAAATCGAGTACTTCACCAAACAACAAGTACCCGTTGTGCAAGTGGAAGGCTTCGGCCCCGACCCAGATGAAAAAGCCGAGCCGATTGCCATGGGTCGTCAAACCTTATGGGGCGGCTTAGGCCATCCACCAGGACGTGATGTCATGGCTGCAGCAGCCCGCGCTGCGCGTCAAGAAATGATGGAGCGCATTCGTGAATCCAAATCCACTAACGGCGGCGGTGGCCGTGCGCCGCGTCCTAATGGCCATGTAAGCCGGGACCGCAATGGCGAACGCCCCCCACGCCAAGGCGATCGACCAGCGTTTTCTGGCGAAAGACCTCAGCAAGGCGGCGAACGATCCGAGTTTTCAAACGATCGTCCTAGTTTCTCAGGTGAGCGTCCACCCAGAAATGGCAACCGTCCCCAAGGACAGCGCCCACCCAGACAATTTGACAACCGCGGACCTCGCCCAGAAGGCCAACGCCCCCCAAGAGACTTTGAGGCACGTCCTCCCCGAGAACATGACGCGCGTCCTCCCCGTGATCACGAGCCTCGCGCTCCCCGCGGCGATGATGATGATTTCCAACCCCGTGCCAATGCCCACCTAGGCACCCAAAGCGGTGTCAATGCCTTTGGCCACAAAACCCAAGGTGGCGGTCAACGTCAGCCTGATCCCACACGCACCAGCGTCGACATGATGACCGAGCGCAAGCGCGGTGGTGGTGGTGGTGGCGGTTATGGCCGTCGCTCTGGCGGTGGCGGAGGCGGCGGCCGAAGCGGTGGTGGTGGTGGCGGATTTAAACGCTAACAACTTACGCCAAAAATAGAAAGCCAGCTGTTTGAACCGATCCAACTAAGTTGGACAAGTTCAAACAGCTGGCTTTGTTTCTTACAAATTCAAAAATTAATTATTGGCATTCCGGAATCAAAGTCAACAAGGGCTGTTCATCAAAGAATGCCTTTAAATTCGCCAAAGCCAAATCAGCCATCGCGCGACGTGTCTCGTGGGTATTGCTTCCATTGTGCGGCGTCAGCACCACGTTTTGAAGTTTGAAAAATTGCGGGTCAATATTGGGCTCATCCCAAAACACATCCAAGCCAGCGCCAGCAATGCTCTTATCTTTTAGTGCTTGGATCAACGCCGTTTGGTCAACCACACTGCCACGCGCAATATTGATGAATATGCCTTTGGGTCCCAGCGCCTTGAGCACTTGGGCATTGATCATATTTTTGGTGTCGTCACCTCCTGGAACAGCTACTACCAAATAGTCGGAGTTAGCAGCCAACTCACTTGCCGTAGGGTAGTAACGAAATGGCGCATTGGTTTTAGCGCGACGGCCGGTGTATGCAATGGTCATGTCGAAAGCAGCAGCCCGTTTGGCAATGGCTTGACCAATACGCCCTAGACCCACCACACCTAAACGCGTGCCTGTTACCTTGCGCGTCATGGTGAAAGGCTCGCTCACCCAGTCACCGTTACGAACAAATTTGTCAGACTGCGGTATACGCCGGCCTATAGACAGAATCAAACCCATGGCCAAATCTGCCACGTCATCTGTCAACACATCTGGCGTATGCGTGACTTGGATGCCTCGTTCTTTCGCTGCGGCCACGTCAATACCGTCGTAACCTACGCCAAAAATCGAAATCATTTTGACGTTGGGAAACATCGCCAGCAAATTACGATCGACCTTAGCCGCACTACCTACGCCCACAAAAGCGGTAACTTTGGTAAATACCTCGGGGTCCAGGATGTGCGCATGGTCATGCAGCACGTACTCTTGCTGCAAATCGTTCATCATGAACGTGGGCACCGATGACAACAACATAACGTCTTTGGACATAGCTTAAATCTCCGGGAAATATTGAATCTAGGCGCAACTCTACTCTTTCATTCGTTAACATGCCTGCTGCCAACGAATCGGATTCAACAGGAGTTTTTAAAACATGCATCTACTACACACCATGCTGCGCGTCGGCGACCTGCAGCGTTCCATCGATTTCTACACCCAAGCCATGGGTATGCAGTTGCTGCGTACCACCAAGCGGCCCGAGCAAAAATACGACCTCGCCTTCGTCGGCTACGCCAGCAACCCCGACCAAGCCGAAATTGAACTCACCTACAACTATGGCGTCACCTCCTACGATATTGGTACGGCTTATGGCCACATTGCCCTGGGCGTATCCGATGCGAAGGCTACTTGCGAAAAAATTCGCCAAGCGGGCGGCAAAATCACCCGAGAAGCTGGCCCCGTCGCCGGTGGCACGGCCGTCATCGCCTTTG
Source organism: uncultured Burkholderiales bacterium (assembly GCA_903880855.1). Taxonomy (GTDB): domain Bacteria; phylum Pseudomonadota; class Gammaproteobacteria; order Burkholderiales; family Burkholderiaceae_C; genus Limnohabitans. The sequence continues at coordinate 2,849 of CAIRQX010000081.1, forward strand.
TGCAAGACCCAGACGGTTACAAAATTGAGCTGATCGAACGCGATTTTTAAGCGCGCTAGAGGGTATTTCCTTACCAAGTAGCACCTAAAAAAGTTGTCTACTTTAGAGTCTTTCTCTGGCATGTAACCTGCGTTGCACAAGCCCCAAAAAACCATACTTTTCGTCTCAGGAGACCATTTCCCATGCAAACCCATCTCACCGTCAACGGCAAGTCAGTCACTGTCGAGGCGGCACCCAATACTTTGTTGGTGCAAGCCCTGCGTGAACACCTCCACCTCACCGGCACCCATGTAGGGTGCGACACCGCCCAATGCGGTGCTTGCACCGTCATTGTTAATGGCGACGCGGTGAAGTCTTGCAATATGTTGCTGGCCCAAGCGGCTGACGCGCAAATCACCACCATCGAGGGTTTGGCCAAACCCGATGGCACCATGCACCCCATGCAAGCTGCTTTTAAAGAATGCCACGGCTTGCAATGCGGTTTCTGTACCCCTGGCATGGTGTTGAGTGCCGTCGACCTCTGCAAAAAACACCCCAATGCCAGCGAGCAAGAAATTCGTGAACAACTTGAAGGCAATCTGTGCCGTTGCACCGGTTACCAAAACATCGTCAAAGCAGTGCAGCATGGCGCTGCTGCCATGAAGTCCTAAACCAAAAAATATTCAGGAGACAAACCATGGGTGCATCTGACTTTTCCAAACTCCCCCACATTGGGGAATCCTTGCGTCGCAAAGAAGACTACCGCTTCTTAACCGGCGCTGGCCAATACACCGACGACGTGCAAATGGCCAACATGACGCACGCTTACTTTGTGCGTTCACCCCACGCGCATGCGCACATCAAATCGATCGACATAAAAGCTGCTTTGGCGGCTCCGGGCGTGATCGGTATTTTTGATGGCAAAGACGTCGCAGGCGACAGCATCAATGGATTGCCTTGCGGCTGGTTGATCACCGATACCAGCGGCCAACCGATGAAGGAACCCGCTCACCCCATCTTGGCCCAAGGCAAGGTGCGCTATGTCGGCGACCACGTCGCCATGGTGGTGGCTGAAACACTCGAGCAAGCGCGCAACGCTGCTGAGTTAGTGCATGTGAATTACGACGTGTTGCCAGCGGTCGTGGACGTGCGCGACGCCGCAAAAGCCACTGCTTTGCACGAAGTCGCTCCTGACAACCATTGCTACAAATGGGCGATCGGTGACAAAGCACAAGTAGACGCTGCATTTGCCAAAGCTGCGCACATCACCAAACTCGACTTGATCAACAACCGTCTGGTGCCCAACCCGATGGAGCCGCGTGCTGCGATTGGTTCTTACAGCCGCGCCAACGACGAATACACCTTGTATGTGTCCAACCAAAATCCGCACGTCGAGCGCTTGCTGATGACCGCTTTTGTGATGGGCTTACCCGAGCACAAAGTGCGCGTGATCGCACCCGATGTCGGTGGCGGATTTGGTGCCAAGATTTACCTCTACGCCGAAGACGTGTGCCTGACTTGGGCGTCTAAAAAACTCAACCGCAACATCCGCTGGACCTGCGACCGCTCAGAAGCTTTTCTGTCAGACGCCCATGGCCGTGACCACGCGAGCCACGCTGAGATGGCGTTGGACAAAGATGGCCACTTCTTGGCATTGAAGGTGCATACCAACGCCAATTTAGGCGCCTATCTGTCTACCTTCTCCACTGCTGTTCCGACGATTCTGTACGCCACACTTTTGGCTGGCCAGTACAGCACACCGCAGGTGTATGTCGAAGTCGATGCATGGTTTACCAACACGGCACCTGTTGACGCCTACCGTGGCGCTGGTCGCCCAGAAGCCACTTACTTGCTAGAGCGTTTGGTCAGCCGCGCGGCTTGGGAAACTGGTATCGGCCAAGACGAAATTCGCAAACGCAATTTCATCAAAGCCTTCCCCTACCAAACCCCAGTGGCTTTGCAATACGACACCGGCGACTTCCATGCCTGCATGAGCGAATCGCAAAAACTCGCTGATGTAACGGGCTTTGAAAAGCGTAAAACCGCCAGTGCTGCCAAAGGCTTGCTGCGTGGCATTGGTTATTCGAGCTACATCGAAGCCTGTGGCATTGCACCTAGCAATATCGCCGGCGCATTAGGCGCGCGCGCAGGCTTGTTTGAATGCGGCGAAATTCGCGTCCATCCCACTGGCAGCGTGACGGTATTCACTGGTTCGCACAGCCACGGCCAAGGCCACGAAACCACATTCGCACAAGTGGTTGCAGCGCGCTTGGGCATTCCGGTTGAAAACGTCGACATCGTCCACGGTGACACCGGCCGCGTGCCTTTTGGCATGGGCACCTACGGTTCGCGTTCTATCTCTGTGGGCGGCGCGGCCATCATGAAGGCCTTGGACAAAATTGAATCGAAAGCGAAAAAAATCGCCGCCCATTTGATGGAAGCCGCCGACACCGACATCGAATTCGCCAACGGCGAGTTCTCTGTCAAAGGCACGGACAAAAAAATCCCGTTCGGCCAAGTGGCTCTCACCGCCTATGTGCCACATAACTACCCACTCGACAAACTCGAGCCTGGCTTGAACGAAACCGCGTTCTATGACCCGACCAACTTCACCTTCCCTGCCGGCACTTACATCGCCGAGGTGGAAGTCAACCCCAACACGGGCGAAGTGAAGTTAGACCGCTTCACGGCAGTGGATGACTTTGGCACCATCATCAACCCGATGATTGTCGAAGGCCAAGTCCACGGTGGTTTGGTCCAAGGTATCGGTCAAGCTTTGATGGAGCGTTGCGTGTACGACCGCGAAACCGGCCAGTTGCTCACAGGCTCGTTCATGGACTACGCGATGCCACGTGCGGATGACTTCCCAGAGTTCAAGATTGGCCATGTCTGCACGCCTTGTACCCACAACCCTTTGGGCACCAAAGGTTGCGGCGAAGCAGGTGCAATTGGCTCGCCCCCTGCGGTCATCAACGCTGTACTTGACGCATTGGCTCCCTTAGGCGTCAAAGATTTGGATATGCCAGCCTCTCCTCACCGTGTGTGGGAAGCGATTCAGGCGGCCCACGCTTAAACAAAATTAGAAGGAATCAGATATGTACGCATTTACCTACGAACGCCCCTCTGCCACTGCGGACGCCGCCAAACTCGTCAAAGCGGGTGGACAAGCATTGGCCGGTGGCCAAACCCTGTTGGCCTCGATGAAGCAACGCCTGATGCAGCCAGAACAGCTGGTCGACTTGGGCAAGATTGCTGAACTCAAAGGCATTAAAAAAGACGGCAACAACATCGTCATCGGCGCCATGGTGCGCCACCAAGATGTCGAGAATAACGCCGATGTCAAAAAACACATCCCCGCTCTTGCAGCGCTGGCCGCTGGCATTGGCGACAAGCAAGTGCGTGCCATGGGCACCATGGGTGGCTCTGTTGCTAACAACGACCCTGCCGCTTGTTACCCCAGCGCGGTGATGGCCTTGGGCGCGACCATCCACACCAACCAACGCACGATTGCGGCAGACAAATTCTTCAAGGGCATGTATGCCACAGCACTTGAAGCCGGTGAACTCATCACGGCCATCAGCTTTCCGATCCCTAAGCGCGCGGCCTATGCCAAGTTCAAACAACCTGCCTCGCGCTTTGCCTTGGTCGGCGTGTTTGTGGCGGATACCGGTAGCGGTGTGCATGTAGCGGTTACGGGTGCTGGCAACGGCGTGTTTCGCCATGCAGGACTTGAAGCCGCATTGAGCAAGAGCTTTACGCCACAAGCAACCGAGGGCGTAAGCATTGACGCCAGCAACCTCAATGGCGACTTGCACGCCTCTGCGGCCTATCGCGCCCACTTGATCAAAGTACAAACCCAACGCGCGGTACAACAGGCGATCGGATGAGCGCAAGCCCTGCGTTAAATTCCATCGACGAAGTGATCCACGCCCTAGCAGGCGTGGGCTACCAAGCAGAACGGCGTCTAGCAACCGCCGTTTTTTTGAGTCTTAGGCTGCAACGACCTTTGTTGTTAGAAGGCGAGCCTGGCGTCGGTAAAACCGAACTTGCCAAAGCCTTGGCAAAAGTCTTGGCGCGTCCTCTCATTCGGTTGCAGTGCTACGACGGCATGGAACAACGCGAAGCCTTGTACGAATGGAACCACGCTGCGCAACTCTTGCACATGCGTGCAGCGCAGTCGCGCACCGATACCGATGCGGTGGAGCAAGAGGTCTACCAAGAAAAATATTTGATCCGCCGACCACTCTTGCAGGCCTTGCAAGCGCCAGCCCCTGGTGCTGTCTTGTTGATCGACGAGGTGGATCGTGCGGACGAGCCTTTTGAAGCTTTTCTACTGGAATATTTAGGCGAATACCAAGTCACCATCCCCGAACTCGGTACCCAACGCGCCACGGCCATGCCAGTCACCATTTTGACCAGCAACCGCACGCGTGACTTGCACGACGCGGTGAAACGCCGCTGCCTTTTCCACTGGATGGATTACCCCGAGCGCGAGCGCGAACTCGCCATCGTGCGCGCCCAAGTGCCAGAAGCGGGTGAAGCATTGGCCAACCAGATTGCCACCTTCGTGGGGCGCTTGCGCAGCCAACCTTTTGCCAGCGCGTTTCAACGCGGCCCTGGCATTGCAGAAAGTGTGGAATGGGCCAAAGCCTTGGTCTCACTCAACACCTTGGAGTTGGACCCCGAAGTCATCCACGACACCGCGGGCATCTTGTTCAAGCAACGCGAAGACGTGGCGGCATTGGCGCCACTGGTCAACGACTTGTTGACGCCCGAAGAAACCACGTAACCCCCGTTAGAAGTCATGCAACTCGGTGACGTACGCAGCGGCAAGATGGCCGACAACCTGACAGGCTTTGCCCGTGCATTGCGTCGTGCGGGCGTGCCGGTGGACAGCGCGCGCATGGCTTTGGCCACTACCTCGTTGCTTGAAGTAGGCATTGCACGCAAAGACGATGTGCGTCATGCGCTAGAAGCCGTGTTTGTCAGCCGCGCGCAAGACCGTGAAGTGTTTGGGCAATTGTTTGACGCGTACTTTCGCAATCCAGAAATTGCGCAGAAATTGCTCTCGCAAATGTTGCCCAAAGCTGAGGGCGCCATGCCGCCGCCTAAGCGCCGCGCTCGGGTGCAAGAAGCGCTCACCGCAGTGCACAAAGCTGCAGACACCGAGAAGAAAAAAGACATAGAACTCGACCTAGACGCTGCCATGACAGCCAGCGACAGCGAGCGCCTGCGCCATGCCGATTTTCAAAGTCTGAGCGCCAGCGAGTTTCAATTGGTCGAGCGTTTGGCAAAACAAGTTCCGCTGGACTTACCCACTATCTTGGGTCGGCGAGTGGGCAGCCATCCACGCGGTCAAAGACTGGATTGGTCGCGCGCTTTGCGTGACACGCAGCGCTTTGGCGGTGAGTTGCTGTATTTACCCCGCTTGCGTCGTAAACCCCAACCGCTTCCGTTGTTGGTTTTGGTCGATGTGTCGGGTTCTATGGAACGTTACGCCCGCTTGATGCTGGCTTTTTTGCATCAAGCCACACGCTCATCTCCGCGCGCGGTATTTGCTTTTGGCACGCATTTGACCGATTTGCGTCCTGCTTTCAAACTGCGGGACAGCGACGAGATGCTCGAACTCGTCAACGCCACGGTCGACGACTTTGCAGGGGGTACACGCTTGGGCGACGCTTTGGGTGAACTGCAACGCGACCATAAACGCCTGTTGGTGGGTAGACGCACTGTCGTGATGTTGATCAGCGATGGCCTGGATACGGGCGTGCCTGAGACACTCAATAAGAACTTGCAATGGCTCAAGCTCCACAGCCGACGTTTGATCTGGCTCAATCCGCTCCTGCGCTTCGACGCGTATGCTCCGTTAGCGCGAGGTGCGGTGGAATTGCACCGCCATGCCGACGCCATGCTGGCGATCCATAATTTGTCCCGACTCGAAGATTTGGCTCAGGGCATTTCGCAGTTGCTAAAAAAACAGAATGTGACCTAAAACCGTTTTTGACTTTTTAAACACGACCACTCATAAATCACCAAGGACAGACCCATGGACATGCAAGGCTCCCGCGTTTTGAACGCCACCCAAGAACAGGCTTGGCAAGCGCTCAACGACCCTGACATTTTGAAAGCCTGTATTCCAGGTTGCGATAAATTTGAACTCGCTGAACCCAATGTCTACGCAGTAGGCGTGGCCATCAAGATCGGCCCTGTTGCAGCCAAGTTCACTGGCAAGGTGAGTTTGATGGACATCGTGCCACCCAATTCGTACGCACTGCAATTTGAAGCGCAAGGCGGTATCGCAGGTTTTGGCAAAGGCGAGTCCAAAGTTGAACTCAAACCTGTAGATGGTGGTGTGGAACTGAACTACACCGTGCATTCACAAGTCGGTGGAAAAATCGCGCAACTTGGGCAGCGCTTGATCGACGGCGTTGCCAAAACATTGGCCGAAGACTTCTTCACGCGATTCGAAGGACAACTTCAAGCTCGCCATGGTGGCGCAGAAGCAAGCACTGCATCCGATGCCAAAAGCGAAAGTACCGAGGCAACTGGCGCAACACCTACTTGGGTCTGGGCATTTGCCATCGTGATTGCCGCCAGTGCAGTGTGGTTCATCGCCCGTTAATTCATGGATAACTTAGACGTCATGGTGTTGCGAAGCTTGCGCGATTGGCGCAAGTCGGGCCACCGTGCGTTGTTAGCCACTGTGGTGCGCACTTGGGGTTCATCGCCGCGTCCGGTTGGCTCCATCATGGCCTTGTGCGATAGCGGCAGTGTGGTGGGGTCTGTGTCGGGTGGATGTATTGAAGACGATCTGATTGACCGATTTACAAAGGCGTATGCAAATGCGGCGCGTGTTGGCAGTAGCGACACATCAACTTCAAGAGGCACTGCATCAGCAGACCTCTCCCAAATTCCTTCTGGCCCTCCACAACATGTGAAATACGGCATCACTGCCGATGAAGCCCACCGTTTTGGTTTGCCATGTGGCGGCACTTTGGAGTTGCTGCTTGAGTTCGATCCAGCGACCGCGCAATTAGAAGAACTGGTGCAACGCTTAGAAAAAGGCGAATTGGTGCAACGCGTCACCGTATTGACGACAGGCGAGAGCCATTTGCAAGCCAGCACCTCTCCACAAGACTTGCAAATTGATGCTGAGAAATTGGTCAACACCTTCGGTCCCGAGTACCGCATGTTGTTGATTGGTGCTGGGCAAATGACCGAATACTTGGCAACTATGGCCATCTTCAATGGCTTTGCAGTGACCGTATGTGACCCACGGGAGGAATACCGAGGCGCATGGTCTGTAGCAGGTGTGGCCCTGAGTTCGGAAATGCCAGACGACGTTGTGCGTTCATTCGTCCCAGATAGACGCAGCTGCGTCATAGCACTGACACATGACCCCAAACTAGACGACTTAGCTTTGCTGGAAGCACTAGAGAGCGATGCGTTTTATATCGGTGCGATTGGGTCGCGCAGAAACAACACCGCGCGGCATCAGCGTATGAAAGAACACTTCGAGCAAACCGATGAGAGCCTCGCGCGCTTGCGGGGGCCCATCGGTATTTACATTGGTAGTAAAACACCCGCTGAAATTGCAGTCAGCATCATGGCTGAAGTGTTGGCGGTTAAAAATGCAGTACCTTTACCGCGCGATATGAATGTAGCGCACGCGAAGAATTCGCAGCATATTGCGCATGATTCTGATTCCATCACTGCGAGCGAAATTGTGTGTGGCATACCTAACCGCACTTGACTAGGCTTATAGACCCCTAACCCGTTTATTTGCGCTCTAAAAGCACTCTTTCTGCCAACGCCAATTGTTCTGGCGTATCCACATCCAACACACACCCAATATCGTCAACAGGCACCAAATGCGCTTTGTATTGCGCAACCACACGCGCAGCACCTTGGTCGCCAGAAACTTTGCGCAAAGCCTCACCACACATCGCTGAAAAACCTACGGGGTGACCACGTTGGTTCTCATACACCGGCACCACGACTTCATGAGATGCCAATTCCAAGGCTAAGGCAAATAAAGTTTTAGGCAGTACCAAAGGTAAGTCCGCTGGCAAGATCAACCACCCATTGGCGTTTTGTGTAGCAGCTACACCCGTCGCAATGCTGTCACCCATACCAGCGTTTTCTATGTGTGCAATGTCCGCCGCACGCACCACATGAAAAGGCAAACCACTGGCTTGTACGCTTGCCAAGGTGCGCTTCAACACACTAAGCCCTTGCAATATCGTGTCTAATTTGTGCTGGCCACCCGACGCAGCTTTAAAACGCTCGGAGCGACCCGCCGCAAGTACAACCACAGTAGGTAGGCTGTTATCTGTTTTTGAAAATGACATAACTTGAACTTTAAAGCAGAATTAAAAAGACCTAACATCACCACCATGCAAGACATTTCCAAACTCCGCAAAAGCTACGAACGCGCTGAACTCAGTGAAACCGACTCTGCTGCAGATCCATTCAAGCAGTTTGAAGGCTGGTTACAAGAAGCTATCACCGCTGAACTACCAGAGCCCAATGCCATGACGCTAGCCACTGTGGGCAGTGATATGCGCCCCAGCTCCCGAATTGTGTTGATCAAAGGCTTGGATGCACGTGGCATTGTTTGGTTCACCAATTACAACAGCCGTAAAGGCCAGCAATTGGCTGGCAACCCATTTGCCAGTTTGCAGTTCCATTGGGTGGAGTTAGAACGCGTGGTGCGTATCGAAGGACGCGTTGAGAAAGTCAGTGACAAGGAAAGCGACGATTACTTCAACAGCCGCCCGCTCGATTCGCGCATCGGTGCGTGGGCGAGTCCGCAAAGCGAAGTCATTTCCAATCGCACAGTTTTAGTGACCAATGCGGTGAAATACGGCGCACAATTTTTATTACAACCACCGCGACCACCGCACTGGGGTGGTTATCGGTTGGTGCCAGACCAATGGGAGTTTTGGCAAGGACGTAAAAGCCGTCTGCATGACCGGTTGCGGTATCGCCTAGATACCAAGCCAAACGCCTCTGTTTGGATGAGAGAACGTTTGGCGCCTTAAACCTTAGGTTAGAAACTGGCTTGCAGTCCAAGTTTCAAACTTCTGCCAGCAAGCGGTGGTGCCAAACTACTGGACATCGTTTGTGTCAGGCTTGAAGTAGAAGAGTAGGCTAACTTGTTAGTTAAGTTATCAAGTTTGGCGAAAAACATCCAATGCGTAGGTCCGCTATGTGCGTGGTAGTTCAGCCCTGCATTCCACAGGGTGTAAGCAGCCGTCGTGACTGGAGTGACATTGCTGTAATACGGCATACGATTTTGTGCTCCGGCATGCATAAAACCAAAACGTGCGCCCCATGCATTTTTTGACCACAAACCATCTGCGCCCAACCGCATAGGCGCAATGCGAGGCATGGGCCGTCCATTGGTTAAATCATCGGCACGCACGATGTCACCGCGCAATTCCAAATCAACAGCGCCATGTTGTTCGTCGTTAGAGAGCAGCGCCTGCTGGCCTCCCACCATACGAAGTTTGGCGTTTGACTCTAGGCCCATAAATCTGGCGCGTACGCCTTGGAAGTTGTAGACAGGTAAATCAGTAGACGTACCCACTACCCCCGCAGAAGTTTTATAGCTACCAGAAGACTGCAAAGAAATGAAGTTCGCAAACTCCGAAGTAAATGCAGTCACACCAAATTTGTGTAGTCCATTTTTCCATTCGCCACCTAAATCGAGTTGCGTGGCTTTTTCTAAAGCCATAGTGGAAGACCCAATTTCATAGGCGCCCGTGGCCGCATGGGGGCCATAGGCAAACAGCTCATAGTCTTTGGGTGCGCGTTGGCTGGAAGTGATATTGCTCGTTAGTTGCCAGCCGTTTTGCGCTTCACCCTCACGCAAGTTGCGCATCACACCTAAGGCAAAGCTCATCGGGTTGAAGGTTTTGGTTTGGGCTGTGTTTTCGTTGTTAGGGCCAATGCTTTCTAAAGACTGGACACTCACAGACTCAGAGCGCGCGCCTGCCGTCCACTGACCCCACGGTGTTTTTAAAGCTTGGTAGGTAAAGAGAGCCGTGCTTTGGGTACGGCTGGTAGGTACAAATTTTTCGTCACCTACTGCATGCAAATTGTTGCGTTCACGCTGCAAACCAATCGTGCCTTCCAGCTGTAATCCGTTACCTAAAACCACGCTACGTTGCCTTGCTTCCAGTCGCATGTCTAAGCCACCGTTATCAAACAGTGTGCCTGCCACGTTGCTGCTGTACTCTGTATGCGAATACTGTGTGTAGCCGCCTTGAAACTTCACATCTTCAAACCATTCGCCCACATCGCGTAACTTTCCCTCTAGCGCATGATGACGGCGCACCATACCAATGGTCACATACTCTTCCGCTACCGTTCCGTAGGTGCTTTTATATTCACTAGTTGACAGACCTAAGTAACCTCTGTCAAACAACAAAGTTCCGCCGACAGCACCACCTCTGGTATTGCTTGCAGAATTACACACTTTTACGGAATTCACGCCACTTTCACATGACATGTTTTTAGGCACCTTCAAATTCTGCGTGCTTCTGTCAAAAGCATCTACATGGATGGCGAACTTATCGGTCCCCGTCTCCACCATGGCGCCCGTGCTGCGTTCGTTGGCAGCACCGCCAGCACGCACTTCGGCTTTACCCATCACGCCACCTTTGGCATCGAATGCACGTTCGCGGGCGATGCGGTTATCGATCACATTCACCACGCCGCCGATAGCGCTTCCTCCATAAAGCAAAGTAGCGGGACCACGCAAAATTTCAATGCGTTCAGTGGTGAGTGGGTCAATCGGTACCGCATGGTCAAAGCTCAAACCCGAGACATCCATATTCGCACCGCTGTTTTGCAATATGCGAATGCGGTCACCGTCCATGCCGCGTATGGTCGGTCGCCCCACATTGGGGCCGAAAGAGCTGTTAGCGATACCCGGTAAGTTGTCTAAGGTTTCACCCAGCGTTGATCCCAGACGTTGGGCGAGTGCTGCGCCCGAGAGTTGTTGGGCTGGCACCAATAAACCCGTGTTCTCTAAAGAGCGTGCAGTGATGGTGACGTCATCTAAACGCGTTGTATGCGGGTCTTGGACACTTTGCGCATTCGCAGATAAGTGCGCAAAACACGTTAGGCTCGCCACATAGGCAAGCGAATGAGGGAAATCTCGAAATTTCATAAAACTGTCCTGTTCAACAAGAAATGACAGCGTTCAGAGCTCTATGCCCTCAACGCAAAGTAAAAGTCAAATCAAAGAACGAACAGGCGGGCCTCGGGCCGCATAAAACCGCTCGAACAGCGCAAAGCGTTCGAGCAATACAGCACCCATCCATACTGCGGGCGGAGGCATATAACTATCTATGTGTAAAGCGTGTTGCAAGGCGTCAGGGCAGGCTTGGTCAAACAACTGGCAGTCCGTCAAACTTTTATGCTCACCCCATAGATCAGCAAAAAATTTAGAAGCATCTGACGTGCTGTTCAAAGAACTTGTTGGCTTTAGATGCACCACGGTTTGATCTAACGGTGTTTGTGTCACCCGTTGCGCGACACTTTCCTTATGCACGATACGGTGCACCACTGTCAAAGTTTGAAGACACACCAGTGCAAACAGCAACCATATGATCCACTGACGCAGGCCACTTAAATGCCGCATCATGTGCGAACCTTATTAGAAAAAGTCTGTAAAAACTTCTTCACCTTGGGTGCCACCACAAACGCGCAGTACCCTTGATTGGGATGGTTCTCGAAATAGTCTTGGTGGTAATCCTCTGCAGCACTGTAGTTATCCAGCATGGCGATTTCGGTCACCACTTTGCCATTCGTCGCCTTGTTCACTTGGTCCCATACGCTCTGAACGACTTCACGGTCAGCGGCAATGTTTAGGTAAATGCCACTGCGGTACTGGGTACCCACGTCATTGCCCTGGCGGTTCAAGGTCGTGGGGTCGTGGATGACGAAAAATATCTCAAGCAACTCACGCAAGCTAATGGTTAGCGGGTCATAGCGCAACTGCACCACCTCGACATGCCCCGTATTGCCATCGCAGACTTGTTCGTAGCTAGGGTTTTGTACGTGGCCGTTGCAATAGCCTGATTCCACGTCCAACACGCCTTGCACACGATCAAAAACTGCTTCGGTGCACCAAAAGCAACCGCCACCCAAAGTTACGACTGGGTAATTGCTTAAATTTTCGACTAAGGGGTGTTTATCAGACATAAAAGAAGATTTTAGGCTTTTGCTACGCATCAGCAAACACATCCAATTTGCTATGCCCCACAACATAGGTGGAATCAAGCCAATCGGCTATATTACTAACCAGTCAGTCATTAATTTAATCCGTGTCGTCCGCATCTCCCCTCATCGCTATTGATCCCCACCACAAACGTGAGCGCCGCAAGCAAGCCCGCCCAGGCGAGTTATTGCAAGCCGCGCTGTCTTTGTTTGTAGAAAAAGGGTTTGCTGCCACCCGCGTTGAAGAGGTGGCAGCACTTGCTGGTGTGTCTAAGGGCACTTTGTTTTTGTATTTCGAAACCAAAGAAGACCTACTCAAAGCCGTCATTCGCGAAAACATCGCCAATTTGTTTCCAGCTTGGAATGAAGAGTTCAACAATTTCAAAGGAAACAGTAGCGAGATGTTGCGCTATGCCATGCGTTCTTGGTGGGATCGCATTGGCAATACGCCTGCGAGTGGTATTCCCAAATTGGTCATGGGCGAAGCACAAAATTTTCCTGAGATTGCCAACTTCTACCACGCTGAGGTGATTGAGCCTGGCATTGCGCTGATCCGTCGCATCTTGCAACGCGGCATTGACTGCGGGGAGTTTCGCAAGATCGACCTTGACCAAGCCGTGCACACGGTTTACGCACCGATGATTTTTTTAATGATGTGGAAAAACTCTATGGGTCTCTGCACCGCAGGTACCCCCATCAACCCTGAACGTTTTATCGAGATGCAAGTGGACGTTTTGCTCCACGGCATGACTATGTAAAGCAGTGATATGCAAATCAGCTCCCTCAAATTGACCCCCAAACGTATCATCATTGCACTCGTTGTGATTGCATTAGCAGGAGGTATTTGGCGCGCACTGTCTGCCAAACGTACTCAGCAACTTGCTGCTTCTGATGCTGCCCAAACCCAAGGACAAATCGAGTTTTCACAAAATGACGTCTTTACTGCCGAGGTGAGAGAAATCACCCAAGACTTAGCGGTCTCTGGCACAGTCAAGGCCTTGAATTACGCTGTCATCAAAGCGCGTGTTGCTGGCGAAGTAAAAGAAATCAAAGTACGTGAAGGCGACTCTGTCTCAGCAGGGCAAGTATTGGCCCGTATCGATCCTTTAGAGTACCAACGCCGCTTTGAACAAGCGCAAGAACAGGCCAGCGCAGCCAAGTCGCAAATGGAGATTGCACAACGCCAATGGGACACCAATAAGGCTTTGGTCGACCAAGGCTTCATTTCGAAAACCGCATTAGACAACTCATTGGCTTCTTTCCAAGGCGCGGTGGCTAGCCATAAGGCGGCTATTGCAGGCGCAGACGTTGCGCGTAAATCCTTAGACGATTCTGTTTTGCGTGCGCCTTTCTCCGGCGTGATTGCTGTGCGTGCAGCACAACTTGGTGAACGTGTTGGAATTGACGCCAAAGTTTTAGAGCTAGTCGATTTACGCCAACTCGAAGTAGAAGCGCCACTGAGTCCCAGCGATTCATTGGACATCAAAATGGGGCAGACAGCACGCCTTCAAATAGAAGACCGTGCTGATCTAGTCACAGCGCATGTGACCCGTATGAGCCCCAGTGCTCAAGCGGGCAGTCGCAGTGTTTTGGTCTATCTCACTCTAGATAAACCTGCCGGATTGCGACACGGTTTATTTGCCAAAGGCACTTTGGGCCTGGTGAATTCACAAGTGATGGCAGTACCCCTGACATCGGTGCGTACCGATCACCCTAGTCCTTATGTGCAGGTGGTTGAAAAAGTTGGCGAAACAATGCAAGTGCGGCATCAAACCGTAGAGATGGGTATCCGAGGTCACGATGCATCCGGCAAAGACCCACAAGAATGGGTGGCAGTCAAAGGCCTTGCAGCAGGTAGAGTTGTTTTAAAAGGTCAGGTGGGGGCCATGCGTGAAGGGATGGCAGTTCGTTTCACGACAGCAAGTCCAACAGCTTCATCCCCCGCGACCGCAGTCGTCACGCCTGCAGCCTCAGCGCCGCGCTAAATCAGTTTATTACGACGCACCATGTGGTTCACCAAAGTTAGCCTAAAGAATCCAGTCTTTGCGACGATGTTGATGCTCGCATTTGTTGTGCTGGGTTTGTTCTCGTACCAACGGCTGAAGATTGACCAATTTCCCAACATTGATTTACCTGTGGTGGTCATTAGCACTGAATATCCAGGTGCCTCACCAGAAATTGTTGAAAGTGAAGTCACCAAAAAAGTAGAAGAAGCTGTCAATTCCATTGCAGGCATCAATGCGCTCACTTCGCGCAGCTATGAAGGTATGTCTTTAGTGGTCGTTGAGTTTGAACTCGCTATTGATGGGCGTAAAGGGGCAGATGATGTACGCGAGAAAGTCGCATTGATGCGACCCACATTGCGCGAAGAAGTGAAAGACCCCCGCATCTTGCGTTTCGATCCCGCTAGCCGCGCTGTATGGTCTCTGGCAGTGCTACCCGGCACTTCTTCTATGTCGGCAGTTGAGTTGACCAACTGGACAGATCAAATACTCAAAAAACGCTTGCAAAACGTATCTGGCGTAGGCGCTGTCAATGTGGTGGGCGGCACCTTGCGTGAGATCAATATTTATCTCAATCCGCAAGCTATGGAATCGTTGGGAGTGTCTGCTGAGCAAATTTCTAATGCAGTGGCGACCGAGGCGAATGATATGCCCGTGGGTTCTTTAAGATCTCTTCAACAAGACAGAGTGATCAAGGTCGAAGGGCGCATGCTGCGACCAGAAATGTTTGGAGACATCATCGTTGCCAGACGCGCCACCACCCCTATTCGACTCAGCCAATTAGCAACTATCAAAGACGGTGCGCAAGAAGTTGAGAACTTAGCGCTTTACAACGGTCAGCGCACTCTATTGATCACGATCCAAAAAGCCTTAGACGAAAACACGATCGAGGTGGTGGATAACCTCAACAAAGCCGTAGCAGCTTTGAAGGCAGAACTACCCAAAGGGGTCGTTCTAGAGACAGTGCAAGACGGCTCCCGTCCTATTCGCGTAGGTGTTGAAAACGTTCGACATACTTTGGTGGAAGGCGCGTTGCTCACCATTCTGATCGTATTTTTATTTTTGAACTCTTGGCGATCCACGGTGATCACAGGACTGACCTTGCCGATCGCCATCATTGGCACATTTTTGTTCATGTACATGTTTGGCTTCACCATCAATATGGTGACCTTGATGGCATTGTCGCTTTGCGTAGGTTTGCTGATTGACGATGCGATCGTAGTGCGTGAGAACATCGTGCGCCACGTGCAAATGGGTAAAGCCCCTTACGAGGCTGCGATGGAGGGTACACAAGAAATTGGTCTTGCGGTTTTAGCCACCACCTTCTCTATCGTCGCCGTGTTTTTACCGATCGGTTTTATGGGCGGCATCATTGGTAAGTTCTTTCACGAATTTGGCTTAACCATCGTGGCTGCGGTCTTGATCTCGATGTTTGTGAGTTTCACCTTAGACCCCATGCTTTCATCCGTATGGCATGACCCTTCGATTGAAATTCAAGGAAAGGCAGCCGCTGATCAAAGTAGTAAAGCCCATTGGTATGACCGCACTATCGCCCCCATCACGGCGTTTTTTGCCCAAAGCACGCAACGTCTAGAGGCGCTTTACCAAACCACTTTGCGCTGGTCTCTCAAGCATAAACACGCCACCCTAGGTTTGGCTGCCACCATATTTGTTACCAGTATTTTTATGGTTCCCTTGCTGGGAACAGAGTTCGTACCCAAAGCCGATTTCTCTGAAACCTCAGTGAACTTTTATACACCTGTAGGTTCATCACTGGAAGCTACCGAGGCCAAAGCACAACAAGTAGAGCAAATCATTCGAGAATTTCCTGAGGTGCGATACACATTGGCCACCATCAATACAGGCAATGCCAATGGAAAAATTTATGCCAGTATCTACATCCGCCTCATTGACCGCAACCAACGTCAACGCAATGTGGATGAAATGACGTCCCTGTTGCGCAATCGCTTACAGCGTGTTTCAGGTATTACCGTGACCCATGCTGGTTTGCTAGATAGCGTTGGTGGCACCAAGCAAATCGAGTTTTCATTACTAGGGCCTGATTTACGCGAACTAGAACGCCTTGCCCAACAAGTCATGGTCAAAGTGCGGCCTATTCCAGGATTGGTCGATCTCGACTCCAGCGTCAAACCGAACAAACCCACAGTCCAAGTTGCCTTGCAAAGAGAAGCGGCAAGTGATCTAGGGCTCACACTCGGCAATATTGGCAACCAATTACGCATCTTGGTAGAAGGAAAAACAGTCACGAATTGGCTAGCACCTGATGACCAAACTTACAACGTCAAAGTGCGTTTGGCACCGAACGCACGCGACAACATCCAAGACATCGAACGTCTTCCATTTATCGTGGGAACCGCCACCGACGGAACTCCGCGTGTGGCACGCTTGAACCAGTTCGCCCATGTCGTTGAAGGCACTGGGCCTAACCAAATCAACCGTCGCAATTTGATGCGAGAAGTCGCCATCAACGCCAACGTTTTTAACCGCTCTACCGGAGAAGTTTCTGGCGATATCAAGAAAATTATGGAAGATATGGTGTTGCCACCTGGTTACCGTTACCAATTCAGCGGGTCCACAAAAAGCATGAAAGAGTCTTTTGACTATGCCGTCTCTGCTTTGGTGTTGGCGATTGTGTTCATCTACATGATCTTGGCAAGTCAATTCAAAAGCTTTTTGCAGCCCCTCGCGCTAATGACCGCCTTGCCTTTGACGCTCATTGGTGTCGTCTTGGCATTACTGATGTTTGGATCTGCCTTATCGATGTTCTCCATCATTGGCATGGTAATGCTGATGGGTTTGGTGACTAAGAATGCGATTTTGTTGGTCGACTTTGCCATTCGTTCGCGCGAAGACAAGGTTCGAACGGACGGCAGCGTTCAAAAAGGTCTACCCCGTGAAGAGGCGCTTTTATTAGCAGCGCAAGTGCGTTTGCGCCCTATTTTGATGACCACCTTGGCCATGATTTTTGGCATGATTCCTTTGGCATTTGCTATGACGGAGGGGTCAGAGCAGCGGGCGCCTATGGGTCAGGCTGTGATTGGCGGAGTGATCACCTCCTCCTTGCTTACCTTGGTTGTTGTACCCGTGGTGTATTGCTACCTAGATGATTTTGCCAATTGGATTCGCCGGAAATGGCATGCCCCCAAGCATGGCTAACCCCCACTATTGAGCGCCCGTTAAAATTTTATGCATTCAAACTATATAGTCCCCGGAGTCACGCGATGAACGCTTTAGAAAAAGCCCGCTTCAATATGGTCGAACAACAAATTCGCCCTTGGCAAGTTTTAGACCCTACTGTTTTGCACACACTGCAACATGTTGCGCGTGAAATATTTGTTCCTGCCGCCTACCAAGCGCTAGCCTATACAGATACCGACATTCCACTAGGTCACGGGCAAGCCATGGTTGCGCCTCGCATAGATGCGCGCCTATTAAATGACTTAGCGATAACACCCACAGACAAAGTTCTAGAAATTGGAACTGGTAGCGGCTATCTCACAGCTTTACTGGCGGACCGTTCGCACCACGTGGTGAGTTTAGAGATCAACCCTGAATTGCATGCCAATGCACGTAAGAACTTGCAACGTGCTGGTATCAACAATGTGGATTTACGTTTGGCAGATGGCAGCGCGGGCGCAGCAGATACCGGCCCTTTTGATGCCATCGTGTTAGGTGGATCGGTTCATGCAGTTCCTCAAGAACTGCTAGAACAAATCAAGATCGGTGGTCGTTTGATCGCTATCGTAGGAGAAGATCCTGTGATGCAAGCCACTTTGTATACCCGCACCAGTGCAAGCGCCTGGGACCATCGCGCACTTTGGGACACCTCTGCCCCCCGCTTGCTAGGCTTTACTGAACCAAGTCGCTTTCACTTTTAAATCTGACACATGATCGATCAAATTCAACCCTCTCAACTGTCTGACTGGATCAGCAGCAAAGCCTCACTCGGCGCTACCGTTGTTCTGGATGTGCGCGAACCTTATGAAGTGCAGACTGCAAGTGTTACTGCTAACGGATTTGAGTTGCTCACTTTGCCAATGGGATCCGTTGTGGAGAAGTTATCTGAACTAGACAAAGACCGCCCGATCGCATGTCTATGTCACCATGGCAGTCGTAGCATGCAAGTTGCAGCCTATCTGTCTAGCCAAGGTTTTACGCACTTAGCCAATATTGCTGGTGGTATCCATGCATGGTCTTCGGAAGTTGATCCCACTGTGCCCACCTATTGATTTTTGAAAGAATCACATGAAGATGTCTAGCAACTTATTTCGTCCCCTTCCTATCGCATTAGCGGCTATGTTGTCGTTTTCTGCGACTGTGCAAGCGCAGAGCTTGATTGACTTGTACGAGGTAGCACGCGGATATGACGCGTCTTTTATTTCGGCTAAGGCACAGTATGAGGCTAATTTGGCTAAGGCCAATCAGACGCTCGGTGGAATATTGCCGAATATCTCACTTGGCTCGACTGCTTCACGAACAAACGCATCTGTTTCCTACGATAAAGCACCTGCCTCAAATGGAGAAAATACCTTTGGTGTTTATTCCGCCAACGTGACGATGACGCAACCCCTTTACCGTCCTGCTGTTTGGGCCACATACAAGCAAGGGGGTCGCCAACTACTTCAAGCCACTGCGCAATTTGAAGCCGCAGAACAAGAACTCGTTGTTAGAGTAACGCAAACTTATTTTGATTTACTTTCTAGTCAAGACAGTCTTGAATTCGTTAAAGCTCAGAAAAAAGCTGTTGCTGAGCAACTTGCCTCTGCCAAACGTAACTTTGAAGTAGGAACATCCACCATCACAGGTGTTCGAGATGCTCAAGCACGCTATGACTTAACGCACGCACAAGAAATTGCTGCTGAAAATGATGTGCGTATCAAAACACTGGCTCTTGGTTTAGCTGTTGGCAGGTCTGACATAAGGGCTAAACCTTTGCGTGATAACTCTAAATTGATCGATCCTCCAAAAGATCCTATGGACACTTGGGTATCACAATCTGAAGTCATGAGTCCTATTGTTCGTCAGTCTCAGTTGGCACTTGATGTTGCCAAATTAGAGGTTGATAAAGCTTTTGCAGGTCACCTACCCACCCTAGACGGTTCAATCGTTTATGGTGGAACTCGCAACTTTGGTGGTACATCCACGAGTCCGCTAACAACTACGGCTAGTAACCACGTTCTTAACCCTTCTGCAAGCCTAACGCTCAGCGTTCCACTTTTTGCTGGCCTCACCACGCAATACCGTATAAGAGAAACTAAAGCCCTAGAGCAGAAGGCCACAGCAGATTTTGACAACGCCAAGCGCACAGTAGCCCAAAATACCCGATCAGCTTACCTAGGCTTAATTGCGGGTTTAAGCCAAGTAAAAGCATACGAAGCAGCCGAGGCATCGACCCAAAGTGCTTTAGATGCCAACAAGCTGGGCTACTCGGTTGGTGTGAATATTAATATTGACGTATTGAATTCACAAAGCCAGCTCTACCAAACAAAACGAGACTTAGCTAAAGCTCGATATGACGTACTAGTAGGAACCTTGAAATTAAGGCAAGCCACTGGAACCTTAACTCCACAAGACTTAGAACCCATAAACCAATTACTGGCGCCCTAAATTACTTGTAAATAAGGTTTCAATGCTTGTACGGTGCGTTGGGTGGCACCTTTGTTCTTTTGTGTGAACGCAAGACAAGCTGAAACGTAGCTGTTTTCATCAGGTCCTGAGCAGACCAATTGCAATGCGGAGGTTACTGCTTGCGCCATGTCTTCCACACGAATCGCAGCGTCGGCCTGTAGCGCCAACTCAGCTGCCTCTGCGAAATTAAAGGTATGTGGTCCCATGATGACAGGGCAACCACAAGCAGTCGCTTCAATTAAGTTTTGACCACCAAGAGACATAAAGCTTCCGCCCAATAAGGCAACATCAGCCAAGCCGAAATAAAGTGACATCTCGCCCATGGAGTCACCCAGCCAGACCGTATCTACATTCGCTTCGCCTATTTGATCAGGGCCATCTATCCATTCGCTACGACGCGATAGTTTCCACCCTCTGCTTTGGATTGCTTGCGCGACTTCATCAAATCGTTGCGGATGTCTTGGCACAACCAACCAATGGACTGCATGCACATGCTCTTGACCATCGACTGGATTTTCTTTTAAGGCTTGTAATGCATCTAGCCATAAGTCTTCCTCACCCTCGCGTGAGCTGGCCAATAAAACTACTGGTCGGGTAAAGTTTTTACTCCATAGCAATGCTTGCGCCAACAAAACAGGATTTGGTTGTGCATCGAATTTCACATTACCCACTACTTCCATGACAGGAGCACCTAGAAGTTCTAACCGCTTGGCGTCATCTGGTGTTTGCGCCCAAACTCCGTTAAGTCCAGCGTATGCGGGGCCGGATAACCAAGCGAGACCTTGTGCGCTTCGCATGCTTTTCTCACTCATGCGGGCATTAACCAACACCATAGGAATATTTTCAAGTTTGCATTGCGTAACCCAGTTAGGCCATACCTCTGTTTCGAGCACTACAGCTAAGTTTGGTTGAAAGTGCTTAAGGAATTTCTGCACGATGGCTGGCGTATCCCAAGGCTGCCAAACTTGTGCGTCACCCTCTTTCAACATAGATGCACCTAAAGCTCGACCTGTAGCTGTGCCATGGGTTAAGACAATCCGTATGTTGGGATATTCACCACGCAAAGCATGAAGTAAAACTTCTGCTGCACGCGTTTCGCCTAGTGATACTGCATGCACCCAAATGCAATTTTTGGGAGTTTTTTCTTCATGTTTAGCAGTATTGAGTAGATGTGCGTAAGTTCCAAATCTCTCCTCGATATGTTCTAAGTAGCCTGGCTCTTTCAATCCACGTCTACGTAACTTGCTACGCAACAAGGGTTGTATTGCCCACATCAACCAAGAGTACACACTGTGCATCACGCCACGCACTCCTGCCATAGAGACCAAACGGCTTCTACCGTGGGAGTGGGGAAGTCGACAACACTTTGTTGGCGAATCTTTTCATTAGCTTTACCAACAGGTCCTGTGCGCCATGCCGTGGCAAAGTTATAAATTTGTACATGCGGCAGGTTCAAGGCAACTGCAATATGGCTTAGACCACTATCGACACCTATCACGCCTGCAGTGGACGACATAGCTTGCATCAATTTATCGATCGTCATCCGTGGCCACACTATGGCTTTAGGAATCATTTCTGCCATGGCGACGCTGCGCAAGCGCTCTTCTTCGTTGCCGTGCGGCAAGACGATTTGGTAGCCAGCATTAGACAAACGTATACCTAGTTCATGCCAGTTTGTTAAAGGCCACTCTTTATCAGCACGGGAGGTACCATGAACAAACACCACTGTCTTTTTGTCGTTATGAATACTTTGCTCAATATTGAGGCCATATCCCAATATTGACGGCACTTCATATTTCAGCGCGCTAGCGCAAACGACTCGACCACGCGTCATGGCATGCGTATGCTGCTCTAAATCGATGGCCACATCGGCGACCCATCGTGTAGGACGTTCATAAGCTGATCCATCGGTTGCATTTGCCATGGCGTATCGCTTACCTTTGGCTGAAGTACGCGCTAACCAAGTCACCAGTGCAGATTTGGTTAAGCCTTGTAAATCGATGATGGCGTCGTAGCGCTGTTGTTGTAATTCAGTTAAGAAGGCACGCCACTGAATTCGCGTTTCTGGAGCCCATATATTTTTTCGCCAATAGCGTAGATCACATGCAATCACACGATGGACAGCTGAACACGCTTTGACAATTGGGGCAAAACTAGGTTCGACAACCCAATCAATTTGTGCATTCGGGAAATTAGCCTGAATATCCATAGCAGCCGGCAAGGTATGAACCACATCGCCCAAAGACGAGAGTTTCACCACCAAAACCCTAAGGGGTGCAGTGACTGACTCAACCTTCAATGCGCAGCCTCTTGAAATTGCGCATCGGGTTTGACGGTACGCAACAAGACCAACATATCTTTCTCAATGCGAGACAAGGCTTCAGGCGTATGCCCTTCAAATCGCAACACCAAAACAGGCGTGGTGTTGGAGGCGCGGATCAAACCGAAACCGTCGATCCAGTCAATACGCAATCCATCGATAGCGCAAACTTCAGGGCTGAAAGCAGGCGATGGCAAATTGCCAGTAGCTACCAACTCAAGCAGCGCAGCACTCACACGGTGTGGCTCTCCTTCTGAACACGCCACATTAAGCTCAGGAGTAGAAAAACTAGTAGGCAAGGCATTGAGCACAACACTCGCATCACCGCTTTTGCTCACGATTTCTAACAAACGGCAACCTGCATAGGTACCGTCGTCAAAACCAAACCAACGCTCTTTGAAAAAGACATGACCGCTCATCTCTCCGCCCAAAGGCGAGTTGATTTCTTTCATCTTGGCTTTGATCAAAGAATGGCCTGTTTTGAACATCAGAGGCTCACCGCCAGCCTCTCTAATCGCAGGGGCTAAGCGTTGCGAGCATTTCACATCAAACACAATCGTTCCACCTGGCACACGCGACAGCACATCTTGCGCGAACAATGCCATTTGGCGATCTGGAAAAATAATGTTGCCGTCTTTGGTCACGATGCCCAAACGGTCGCCATCACCATCGAACGCCAGACCTATTTCAGCATCACTATTTTTTAAAGCGTGCAATAGATCTTTTAAGTTGTCGAGTTTGCTGGGGTCTGGATGGTGGTTAGGAAAATTACCATCCACTTCACTGAATAGCTCGATCACCTCACACCCAATTGCACGGAATATGGAGGGAGCGGTAGCACCTGCAATGCCGTTGCCGCAATCGACAACGATTTTCATGGGTCGTTGTAAACGAATATCGCTGACGATGCGCGCTTGGTAATCTGCGGTCACATCGACTTGCTTGACGCTTCCGCCAGATTTCAACACCCAGGTTTCGTTTTGCATGATGGTGCGCAAGGTTTGGATTTCATCGCCATATATTGCGCGACCACCCAATACCATTTTGAAACCGTTGTAGTCTTTGGGGTTGTGGCTTCCTGTGACTTGGATGCCACTGGCGCACAAGGTGCTTGCAGCAAAGTACAACATGGGGGTTGTGACTGCGCCAATATCAATGACTTGCATGCCCACATCTACCAACCCGCGAATCAAGGCTTGCGACAAAGCAGGGCCGCTGAGTCGCCCATCTCGCCCAACCGCCACCACTGTTTCGCCATGGGCCGCAGCATGCGTGCCAAATGCGTGGCCTAGGTGATAGGCAACTTCTTCAGTTAGCGTAGAAGGAACGACACCACGTATGTCGTAAGCTTTGAATATAGAAGGATTAACTTGCATCCTCTAATTTTAGGTGGCATTTGACTGACACAGAAGCGACCCAAAATGCAGGCATTCATGTCTTCATACTCTTTATGATGCCACTATGAACTTTCCAACTTCTACCGTCTACACCAAAATGACCAGCCCTCTAGGCACAGTCATCTTGTCGGCAACGGATATGGGGCTTTCTGGGATTTGGTTTGATGGGCAAAAACATTTGCCGCCATTTAAAAGTTGGAAACCCTCCTCGAACAACGCTTATTTGTTACAAGCACAAGATTCTTTGCAAGCCTATTTCGCTAAACAAACCAAGCGTTTTGAAATGCCTCTAGATTTGCACGCGGGCACTGTATTTCAACAACAGGTATGGCTGGCTTTATTAAAAATCCCTTACGGTAGAACTGTTACCTATAACGAGATTAGCCAATACATTGGCGCACCCACATCGGTACGTGCTGTGGCTGGTGCTGTTGGTCGCAATCCCCTGAGCATCATGGTGCCATGTCATCGCGTGATTGGAAGCAATGGCACGTTAACTGGCTATGCAGGCGGGCTTGATCGCAAATTGGCTTTGCTTACCTTAGAAGGCGCTGCTTATTAAGGTATCGGCTATTACTTTGACCGAATTATCAAATCTATTTTTCAATGCATCATCTTTCTTAATCTTTTCTAGTTTTTCTTTTAGGAGTTCATCTTGCGTATCGCCACCTATCGCCATAACAACACCCGCCATGTCGGCCGCGTTTCATCTGACGGCTTGCATGTTCAAGCCTTTGAGGTCAGTGCAGCTATTGCACATCACGGCGCATTGCGCTTGCTTGAAACTGTAGTTGCAGGTGGCCAGTGGCCTACTGTGTCTAACCAACAGCTTGCAGTAAGAGATGTACTCCTTGAAGCCCCTATACCTGTCCCTCGACGCAATATCTGGTGCGTAGGTCGCAACTACCACGAACATGCCAAAGAGTTATCTACCTCGGTATTCAAGGATAGCAACACCAACACACAAGCTTGGCCTATTGTTTTCACCAAAGTGCCTGAGTGCGTTGTTGGACCTTTTGACGCAGTGCATTTACCTGGCGCGCAAGTGTCTGAACAAATCGACTACGAAGCCGAACTTGCCGTCATCATTGGCAAAGGCGGCAAAAACATCACGGCCGCAGACGCCATGCAACATGTTTTCGGATACACGATCGTCAACGATGTGACCGCACGCGATGTGCAGATGCGTCACCAACAATGGGATATGGGTAAATCTTTCGACACCTTCTGCCCCATGGGCCCTTGGATGGTCACTGCTGATGAACTAGATGGCACGCACACGCGTGTTCGCTGTGTTGTCAATGGTGAGCCGCGTCAAGACGGACCTACCGAGAATATGATTTTTGATATTCCTACCTTGATTGAAACCATCTCACGCGGCATCACACTTTTTCCTGGCGATATCATCGCCACCGGAACTCCAGCCGGCGTAGGCATGGGCCTCAAACCACCTCGCTACTTAAAAACGGGTGACGTCGTTCGGGTGGAGATTGATGGCATCGGGCATATTGAAAACAAGTTCGTCTAAAAACATTGGCTTGTTAATGCATGCACATATTTGTTTGATCAAGTAAGCATGATCTACTTAACCCGTATTACTTAATAATTTGGAGACAACTATGCCTTACCTCAAAAATCAAATAAGAACCCAACTGGCAAACTTTTGGACCTTGAAGCAATGCTTGCTATTTGCTTTTCTCTGCATGGCAAGCGTATGGTTTATTTCTCCAAGCTTTGCACAAGATGACTACCCTAGCAAAACCGTCACCATGGTGGTTCCGTTTCCTCCGGGTGGTGTAGCAGACGTTGTGGGTCGCCCTGTTGCCGAGGCCATGGGCAGATACCTCAAACAAACCGTCATCATCGAAAACAAAAGTGGTGCAGGCGGTGGCATTGGTATGGCGCAAGTTGCCAAGTCCAAAGCAGATGGCTACACGGTTTTGATGGCCTTGTCTTCTATTGTTGTTCTACCCGAAGCAGACAAAGTGCTGCAGCGCAATCCAATGTTCCAGTTGGATCAGCTCAAGCCCATTGCTCGTTTTACAGCGGACCCCACCGTACTTGTAGTCCGCGCGGATAGTCCTTGGAAGACCTATGCTGAATTTGTTGCGTATGTCAAAGCTAACCCAGCAAAGATCTCGTTTGGCTCTTCGGGTAACTATGGCACCATGCATGTACCGATGGAACAACTTAAAGCGGCAACATCAACATTCATGTTGCATGTCCCATACACAGGCGCAGCTCCTGCTGTGATGGGTTTGTTAGCGGGACAAATTGAAGCGCTATCCACAGGCCCTGCCAGCGTGGTGCAGCAAATCAAAGCCGGCAAATTGCGCGCATTGGCACATTGGGGCGATGGGCGCTTGAGCAGCTTGCCCGATGTTCCTAGTTTGAAAGAGTTGGGCGTACCGATTGCATACGCGCAATGGTCTGGTTTATTTGTTCCAGCTAATACACCCGCACCAGTTGTCGAAAAACTCCGCCAAGCCGCCAAATTTGTAGCGCAAGACGCCCGCGCTAACCAAGCTATGGCAGCAGCTGGCACCTCGTTTATGTTTCAAGACTCACCTGAGTTTGAACGCTATGTGACAGGGGATGCCAAGGATATGGCGAAGTTGGTACAGAGGATTGGGAAGGTGGACTAACTTATTTTCGGAAATAGCTTCCACAATCTTTAAATATTAATACATTTTATTTAATTTATATCTATAATTCGATGGAATTTAATTTTATGCAGTAACAATTTTTTATTTTTTGTAGTTACAATTTATATGCTGACTGTTATCGAATCACCTGTTTTCATCGAGTGGTCAGCAAAAGTTTGGAGTGCCGACGAGCGCTCAGAGTTTATTGACTGGATTTCTCAAAACGCACTAGCAGGCGATGTCATACCCGGCACCGGCAGCTTACGAAAGGTTCGCTGGACTCGTCAAGGTGTGGGGAAAAGGGGCGGTTCCAGAGTGATTTACTTCAATCGATTGACCAGTGGCGAAGTTGTACTTTTGATAGTTTATTCAAAGGCAAAGTTCGATAACTTAAGACCTGAATTCCTGTTGCAGTTAAGGGAGCGCTTTGATGAAAAAAAATAAGGGTCATACAGACAAAGAACTTGCTGAATTTGAGTCTGCACTTCTTCGCTCTATTGATCAAACATCGCGCGGCGAAGGTCGCGTTTCAACACCTGAACAAATTTTGGCGCGCCGTGTTGGACGACCCAAAGGCTCCGTAAAAGCCGATGCAAAAATTTCAACCACCATCAGGTTATCGCCAGACGTTGTGAATGCATTTAGGTCTGCAGGAAGTGGATGGCAAACGCGCATCGATGCCGCTTTAAAAGATTGGCTACAAACTCATACGCCCGTTTGAAAATACAAATAAAAAACGCCCCAAATGGGCGTTTTTTCGAACTAATGGCGGAGTGGACGTCTGCTATAAGATTATTTCAATCAATGCCATGTCATCTCATTTATCCAGTATCTATGCAGGTTACAAGAGAATAGTTGTTTCAAGTCATTTCACCTGATACCATCAGATATCACATTTAATGGTATGCAGGTTGGAATGCCAAAAATAGCTAAACCCCTTAATGATATGCAAGTCAGACGAATCAGCCGTGTCGGTTGGCACGCTGTTGGTGGCGTTGCTGGACTTTTGTTGCAAGTGCGCAAACCCGCCAAAGAAGGCGCACAGATTCCTAGGTCATGGATTCTGAGGGTTAAGGTAGGCGATGAACGTCAGCCTATAGGGCTTGGCTCGTATCCACAGGTATCACTTGCAGAAGCACGTGAAATGGCAAAGAAATTGGTCATTGAAGCCAAGCAAGGCATAAACCTCAAAGCCAAGAAGCGTGCGCAACGGAGCGCACTGTTATCTGCGGCGTCCAAAAACAAGACGTTCAAGGAATGTGCAGAGGCCTACATAGAAGCCCACAGCAGTGACTACAGCAGCGATAAGCACCGCAAACAGTGGCCCAGCACCCTAACCGCCTACGCCTACCCGATCATTGGGAACATGATGGTCGCAGACATCACCATGCGCGATGTTCTGTCGGTCTTAAATCAAGAGACACATGTCACTGAAACTGAAAAAGGCAAGCTCTGGTATGTAAAGACCGAGACCGCCAAACGCCTACTGGGCAGAATCAAAACGGTGCTTGACTATGCAACAGTCAATGAATACAGAATAGGCGCAAACCCAGCCCAGTGGACTGGCTATCTATCAACGCAACTGCCCGCACCCCAAAAGCTACAGAAAGTAGAGCACTACCCTGCGGTTCCTTACCAAATGATTGGGGACTTCACGTCCAAACTTCGTAAGAACGACAGTATTAGCGCCAAAGCAATAGAGTTCCTGATATTGACAGCAGTCCGCTCTGGTTCTGTCAATCATCCAAGGCAGCTAAGGAGAAAAGACAAGTAGTTCGAGCTTTGATCAAAGGCTTGGCATAGTTGATCTAAATTAGTTACAGCTAAGTTTTAAGCCTGTCTTTATCTGAAGGCGGACATTAAATATCTACTGAATTGGGGGAATGGCATGGTTCTATTAAATGCCAGTCTAAATGTGCGTCAAATGTCATACCTTAGGTAGTCAGCATATTAATTAATAAGGGTTAATATTAACAGGTATAGATCACGGGCACTCCAAAAGAGTGGTTTATGGTTTTGTAATAATCTATAAAATCTATAAAATCTATAAAATTAAGTGTTGAATTATTCAATATCAAATTAGGATTAATAGTGATTAAAAATACTCTTTATTTTTGTTTTTTGCTTGTGTTGGTTGGCTGCGGTGGAGGATCTAATTCGGATTCAAGCACTGCTAGCTCGTTAAGCATTTCAGGAGTTGTCGCAAAGGGCGCATTGATAGGGGCTGATGTTCAGGCCTACCAAGTTGTTAATGGAAGTCTGGTTGCTTTAGGATCGCCAGTCAAAACAGATGCAAATGGAAGCTATTCTTTATCAGGTCTACCGTCAACTACTAACCCTGTAGTGGTAAAGGTAACAGTTAATTCATCTACAACAATGCTCGATGAAACTTTAACACCAGGGGGCGACGGAAAATTTCCTTTAGCAACTATTCCTCCTAAAGCTGGCACAGTCATGAGAACTGCAATTCAAAATCTGTTGTCAAACTCAGAGGTAAACATAACCCCTTTTACTGAAATGGCGGTAGCCGCAGCTGTTTCAACTGGACAAATATCAGCTTCAAGCCTCGCTGTCGGGCAAGACCAAATGGAACAACTTGTTGGATTTAACCCATTTATAGTTAAACCAATTGTTAACGCTAACGACAGCAATTCAACTTCTCAGAAGACAATGATGGCTTATTTAGCTAGTGTTGCAAATAGCGCAAAAACTAAAGGTCCAACGTGTAGCGGAGACCCAAGCGGCGTTTCATGCGTACTTGCTGATCTCAATGACAAGGTCAAGGGGTCGCTTGATAGCTCTGGTAATTTTATTCCTGCAAATCCTACGGGACTTCAAAAAGCAATTCAAGATGGTTTTACAGGACTTGTCTTGCCACTGGGATCGCCAATGGCAATTTTGAATTTAACAACTTTAAAAACGGCTGTAGCGTCGCCAACACAATCAGATCCAATTGCTAGCATGCAAAGGGCATCATTAGATTCATTCATAGATGTGATGCGAACAGGATTCAATAGCGCCGACACTTTGATAAATGATAGAGTTTCAGGAGCCAAAGGTAGGATTGATACATTATCTGCAAATACTGCTAGCGATGGATTATCGGCAGTAGGTCGATTACTTAAAGATTGTCAGATAAATTCAACTGTAAGCAACATTGTTTGCCTGGTAATAGTTTTACAAAATCTGGAAGTTCATACAATTTTTCATATGTTGAAGGTATTTTTACGTATTCAGGAGCAGTATCGGCTTCAGACAATTCAGGTAATGTAAGCATGTTGCTTAGCGCCACAAAAAAAATCACTTCAAGCTCACAAAAAGTATCAGAGTTCAATCTTTCTATTAGTGGACAAGGATTGGTTGAGGCTTCTACCGCAGCCAACATAAAAATAGATAAACTAACTGCAAAAGCATACGACTCGGCAACACCGACACAATACGCAACTATTGATTTGAGCGGGCTAACATTAACTGTATCAAAAGCCGACAATAAACAGATAATTTCTGCGCCAATTGTGATATCAGATTACGCAGGGGATTCATTTGCTGGAAATTTCAGTGTAACGGTATACGATTTAACAGCGACAAGCGGATACAAGGCGATTACACAAGTAGGATTAAGTTTGACAGTAAAGGCCGCGAATTCATCCGTAATAGGATTGACAATAGACGTGAATCAAGCCAAAACATACAATATGAACTTAGCTCAATCTTCATCAAATAACCCTCAGCTAGTTACTAGTATCTCTGCAACACTTGCAGACAATGTAGCGGTCAAAATTACTGGTGATGAAACGACTTGGGGTAAAAATATTATCGGGGCGCGCATCACGTCAAATGGAAATTGGCTTCAATTTGACGCTACGGAAAGTCTAGATAGCAATAGTAGTAAATACGTTTTACCAGATGCTGGGGTGGTCAAGCTAACTAGCTCTGGAGCCTATTCAGCTACATTGAAAAAAACTAAGGGTAGTATTACTGGAGATTTATTGAACGGTACAACTAAGATAGGATCGATCTCTAATGGGATTTTGTCAGTGAATGGCCGAGAAGTCTCACTCAAGTAATGCTTGAAAATTATAGACGTTAGTAAATTGGGGGAATGCCATATAATTAAGAGTTGCTTTTTATAAAAATTTTTGCATAATAATTAAACCACCATTAATTAGTTAAGAAATAGTGGGCATTTCTTATTTATGTTATTTCCTTATTCGATAATACTTTCAAAAAGCTATATCTTATATAAAGATTTATTACAAGTAGGAACTAAGATAGTAGTTTTTAAAAATAGAATTATTAAAATTAATCAGCGATATCTACTGTCAAAACAATGAAAGATAGTGAATTTATAAAATTATTTTTGGGTAGTTATTGTGTTTTAAGTTTGCTATTTCCATTACACGCAACTTGTCAAGAAATATATTATGAATCAACCTCAGGAATAAATCGCGGCTTGCTATCTGAATCATATTGGCGAAGCCGTTCACTTCAAGGGTCTTCTGCCAATGTGCTTGGTTATTCAGATATCAAGCTGGGCGCTACAGCAAAGATTGGCAACATAGAATTTGTTGTCGAACGTGAAGAAGTAGCAATATTATCTTCAAATGAAAATTCTTTATTTGCGGCTGTAACCTCAAAACAAGCTTTCAATAATTCGAGTACAGGTATATATCCACTTACCGCAAAAGTTAATTCATATGAATATGATGCACTCGGAATAATGTTGCGAAACTCAACAGAAAGTAATGATATCAACTTGGTGTTGATTCCAAAGTTGCTTAGCTTAAATTCATTCAAGGCGGGTACAGGTTTTGGTCAATTAGAAGTTGGGACGACTAGTCAACGATTGACAGGAAGCTTGAGCCGGCAAGGACTTTCATCTTACGGGTTTCTAACAAATCCGAATAACTTGCAAATTGGAACTGGTGGAACTTTGGATGCAAAATTAAGCTATGAATTAAAGCAAAATAAATTCGAAATTGCAATCCAAAATCTTATGTCAAAAATTCCTGTGAATGGATATTTCAATAGTGATAGAAGTTATCAAGTTACCACACAAAATGGAGGGCTAATTTTCAGTACGGTTCCATCCCTAACTGGAAATTATGGGCAATTAAACAAGTCTTTGAAGCTTCCGAAAATCTTGAAGACTAGTTGGACATCACAACCAGCTCAATCTAATTGGGCTGAAAAGCTAGGAGTGATTAGCTTTGAAGATGGGAAAATTATATGGGGTGAAGTGGATTACAAATATGGGAATAGCAGTATTCAAGTCAAGACATATGAACTACAAAATATTTTCTTAACGTTAGTAATGAACAATTTAATTTTAAATAATTTAAGCTTAGAGGTAACAGTTGGATCTGCTTTTCATGCCAAGAATCAATTATTAATAACAGGATTACACTACTCCTTTTAGGTTCCTTAATCTGTCCGACGTCAGCGTGTTTGAGACACAAAGAGTGCACATGCCTGCGGTATGGAGCTATTCCTAAAACAGCGGGGTACGGTGGGGGGGTAGGCTTAGGATGGTTTTGGAGGGTTGCCCGACTAAAGCATGCACCTCGAACTTGAATCCGCTAGGTTATTTGCCAGACTTCAAAGCGTTTAATTTTTCTTTGGCGTCTGCAGTCTCTAATTTAATCAGCCTTTGGTACTCCATTAGAGCTTCGTGGTGGGTTGCAAAATTTTCTATTAAAACGAATTCGTTTTTTTCTAATTTAGAAAATTCTTCATAGGAAGCCACCTTGGTTCTGCCGTGCCATTCAATCAAATACCATGTATTTTCAAAGTTCATTCCCTTGCTCCTTCCGGTTTTACTCGTTTGCTGCGAGATTAAAAGATTTGAAATTTTTTATAAGAGACTCTTTTGCATCGTTACCTAATTTCCCCTGAGGCGGTCTGACAAGCTCCCATTCAGACTGCCGATAGTGCTGGGATAGCAATAACTTCATAGCGGCAATAGTGGGGTAGTTTGTCATTATTTTTTGTAGTTCACTAATCCGTTCATCTGATTGTCGAATTTTCATGCCTGCAATTTTTATTGCTTGCGATACGCCTTGATTTTCTAAAACATGCTTTAAGACATTTGGTATCAAGTTGGCCATTACAGAAATTACAGTATTGGGCCTAAGGATTTGTATGTTTGCCTCATGAGTCGGAATGACAAGTACTTGACCAGCAAATGATTTAACCAAATCCATCGTATGGTTAACGTGCATATCTTGGTCAACAATGCCGGAGAAAATTTCAGAGTGACTTCTATACAACTCTGCCAATGAGGCCTCTGGAGCATCGGCGGCACCTCCTAGTTGGTGAATGTAAAGCTGCCAATCTGCCAAGCCAACTCTTTTCAAAAGATGTTCAAAGTAGTCGGCAATAGACTCGTTAACTAAAGGTTGATAGTAGAGAGGCGGTGTAACTAGAAAGCGCTTGACGCCTTTTTCATATGCTTTATTTATCAGTGTTATCGCATCAACAATGGCTGATGTATTTACGCCTATGCAAATATTGCTAGGTTCAACGCCTTCAGAAATTACACGCTGAAGTGCTGACAATTTTTCATTGTTAGTGAAAGATGCCCCTTCACCCCCATAGCCAAATAGAACAAATCTTTCAAAACCTTTAGCGCTCAGATTTCTGAGATGAGCCAATAACCGTTTTTCGTCAATATTAAAGTCTTGTTGGAGGGGATTGAGGATATCTATCCATACGCCACAAAGTTTGCTGTTGGAAACGGATACGTTTTCCATAAGGAATCCCCCCAGTTTATTAATCAACAAAGTTAATCAAGGTTTGCCATAAAGGGCTAAAAAAATTCAAGCCTAGATGTGCTGCTCAGGCTAGCGAATCAACCTTGACATTACTCTTGATCGCCATTACAGGCTTACAAGCCCCTTTAAATCCCAGAATCTTTTAGGTGTGAGAGTTAAGGGTATTCTTAACAATCATCAAAGACATGATACCCCCTGTGTGTCAAATACCGAATAAGATTTCTGGATTTTTAGCACCAAAACGATCAAATCAATACCGCCTTTGGACATTTTAGAAAACCATCAAACAAGAAAGCCACCCAAAGGTGGCTAAGTCGCAGATTTATATGGTTAGCCATGCAAGTTTCGAACTCACCGCCCACATACTGTGCGAAAACAGGGAGGACTTTATTGTTCGATGCAGTAATCCATAGAACGCAGATGATATGAATATTAAGGTTAAGGTTAAGGTTAAGGTTAAGACAAATTTTCAGTGATTTTTCTTTGGTATGTTTTATGGTATGTTAAAAACAAAAACGCCCCGAATGGGGCGTCTTTACTACATTAATGGCGGAGTGGACGGGGCTCGAACCCGCGACCCCCGGCGTGACAGGCCGGTATTCTAACCAACTGAACTACCACTCCGCGTGGTTGCAACGTTTGACGCAGTGCTTGTGGCACTTTGTCCAAGTGTTGCAAAACTTGGCGACCCTACGGGGATTCGAACCCCGGTACTCACCGTGAAAGGGTGATGTCCTAGGCCTCTAGACGATAGGGTCATAACCTGTGGACTAATCCGTTCCCGACGCCTTGTGTGGTGGAGGTAAGCGGGATCGAACCGCTGACCTCTTGCATGCCATGCAAGCGCTCTCCCAGCTGAGCTATACCCCCATTTGGGTGTCGAGCCCGCTAGTATAACCAACTTTTACAGAGTAGCCAATCGCGAAAGCACTTTCTCTCTACCGCACAGGTACAAAACTTTGTCTAGTGACGGCGTTTGCGGTGTACCCATGACCAACACGCGCACGGGCATGGCCAACGCAGGCATTTTTAAGCCAGTGGCTGCTAAAACTTCTTTGATAGTTGATGCAATAGTTACAACACTCCATTCGCAACTAGCTAATGCAACACTCAAAGCTTGCACAGCAGGCTTTACTTCTTCTGTGACATGCTTGGTGATATCTTCAGCAATGGGATGCACATCGCCATAAAACAAAGCAACCCATTGGGCTAGGGCTACTAAAGTATCGCAACGGTCTTTTAGCAACCCACACAACTCAATCAAACGATCATCAGCGACTACGCCGAGTTTTGCCAAGTAGGGAATCACCAAAGGAGCTAACGCTTCGTCTGCCATGGCTTTCATATGCTGCGCATTGACCCAACGCAGTTTGGCTTCGTCAAATTGGGCAGCACTTCGGCCTAAGTGGTCTAAGTTAAACCATTCCAAAAATTGCGCACGGCTAAAAATTTCTTCGTCGCCATGGCTCCAGCCTAAACGGGCTAAATAGTTCACCATCGCATCTGGCAGATAACCTTCGTCGCGGTATTGCGTGACAGCTTTTGCCCCATTGCGCTTGCTCATCTTCTCGCCCTGCTCGTTCAAGACGGTGGGCAAGTGGGCATAGACCGGTGGTTCTTTGCCCAGTGCTTTGAAAATATTGATTTGGCGGGGCGTATTGTTGACATGGTCATCGCCACGAACCACATGGGTGATGGTCATATCGATGTCGTCGACTACTACACAGAAGTTGTAAGTGGGCGCACCTACAGATTCACCGTTTTGCGCGGGACGGGCAATCACCAAGTCATCAAGCTCTTCGTTGCTAATTTCAATGCGGCCTTTGACTTTGTCTTCCCAAACGACAGATCCAGCTTGTGGATTTTTAAAGCGCAAGACGGGTTGAACGCCTTGAGGAATGGGTGGCAATGTTTTACCGGACTCTGGACGCCACGTCCCGTCATAACGCGGCTTTTCTTTGGCTTCCATTTGCTTTTCACGCAAGGCATCAAGTTCTTGCACGCTCATGTAGCAAGGGTATACATGGCCAGACGCTTGGAGTTGTTGCAGCACTTCTTTGTAACGGTCCATGCGCTGCATTTGGTAGAAAGGCCCTTCGTCATGGTCTAAACCTAACCACGCCATGCCTTCGATGATCACATCGACCGAAGCTTGGTTAGAGCGTTCTAAATCGGTGTCTTCAATACGCAAAATAAAGTCGCCGCCATTGGCACGGGCAAATGCCCATGGATACAAAGCCGAGCGAATATTGCCTAAGTGAATAAAGCCCGTAGGGGACGGGGCAAAGCGGGTTCGAATTTTGGTCATGCTTACAAGGTGTCTAGGCCACGCGACAGATCGGCCTTTAAATCTTCTATGTTTTCTAAACCCACGGCCACGCGCACTAAATGTTGTTGAATGCCTGCATCTGCACGTTGCGCTTCAGTCAAACGTCCGTGCGATGTGCTGGCCGGTTGTGTGATGATGGTTTTGACATCGCCTAAATTGGCTGTCACCGACATCAAGCGCGTGCTGTCGATCAGATGGAACGCGTTTTTACGCCCTGCTTCTGGAGTGTCTCCGTGCACATCAAATGACAACACTGCACCACCCTTACCAGACTGCTGAGCCATGGCCAATGCGTGTTGTGGGTGGCTTGTGAGTCCTGGGTAATACACGCGCGCAACTTTGGGATGAGACTCTAACCAAGTTGCCAATTCAAGTGCGCGTTGAGATTGCGCTTCCATGCGAATGCCGAGTGTCTCCAGTCCTTTGAGAACCACCCATGCATTAAACGGCGACAGGCTCATGCCTGCACTGCGCATCACAGGCAAAAACTTTTCTTTGACCATGGCTTGCGTGGCGCACAAAGCGCCAGCGACTACACGGCCTTGACCATCCAGATATTTGGTGCCGGAGTGCACCACCACATCCGCGCCAAAATCAATCGGACGTTGCAAAGCAGGCGTACAAAAACAGTTATCAACAGCCAAAATAGCGCCAGCATTATTTGCAATATCGGCCAATGCGCGGATATCGCACACCTCGGTCAAAGGGTTGGTTGGTGTTTCAGCAAACAAGAGCTTGGTGTTGGGCTGCATCGCTTGTTTCCAAGCATTGGCATCGGTTTGCGATACGAAACTGGTGGTCACACCAAACTTGGCGAACTCAGAACCCAGCAATTTGATCGTGGAACCAAACACCGAGCGCGAGCACACCACATGGTCACCACTTTTGAGTAAAGCCATACATAACAACAACACAGCAGCCATTCCACTGGAAGTGCCGATACAGGCCTCGGATCCTTCCAAAGCAGCCAAACGAATTTCCATGCTCGCGGTGGTGGGGTTAGTAAAGCGGGAATAAATAAATCCATCTTCTTCCCCGGAAAAGCGTCTGGCAGCCGTTTCGCAATCAGGCTGCGTAAAGCTCGATGTGAGGTAGAGAGCTTCCGAGTTTTCGCCGTATTGGCTTTTATCCACAGCGGCGCGCACGGCCAAGGTGTCTAGGTGTAAGTTGTCAGGTAAAGGATGGTGGCTCATGGCGATTACTCCGAGGCGTTGGGCAAAGCCAAGCGCGAATGGTCTTCATCGCCCTCTTCTTGACTCACACGGTTTTCATTCAATTTGGCGATGTCTTGCGCGGTGACGTCACCCGCCACATACACACCATCAAAGCAGGATGCATCGAATCCATCGAGTGGCGCACTGCCAGCCGACTGCGCATTGCGCACGGCTTGTTTCATAGCGTCGACGTCTTGGTAAATCAAGGCGTCGCATCCAATGAGTTCACGTATCTCTTCGATGCTGCGGTTATGCGCCACCAACTCTTGGGGTGTTGGCATGTCAATGCCATACACATTGGGAAAACGCACAGGAGGCGCAGCACTTGCCAAATACACTTTGCGCGCACCAGCATCGCGCGCCATTTGCACAATTTCGCGACTTGTGGTGCCACGCACGATCGAGTCATCGACCAACAACACATTACGACCCTTAAATTCGCTCGCGATCACATTGAGTTTTTGGCGCACCGATTTTTTTCGCACCCCTTGGCCCGGCATGATGAAGGTGCGACCTACATAACGGTTTTTGACAAAGCCCTCGCGATAAGGAACACCCAACAAATGCGCAAGTTGCGTGGCACTAGGCCGGCTAGATTCTGGAATTGGAATGATCACATCGATTTCATTTGGCGGCACGGTAGAGACCACGCGCTTGGCCAAGGTCTCGCCTAAGTTCAAACGTGCTTGGTAGACAGACATGCCATCCATTGTTGAGTCGGGGCGGGCCAAATATACAAATTCAAAAATACAAGGCTTGAGTTGCGGCGCATCAGCACATTGTTTGGTACTTAACTTTCCATTGAGGTCGATATAGACTGCCTCGCCTGGCACGATATCGCGCTCGAGTACATGACCTGTG
Organism: uncultured Burkholderiales bacterium; assembly: GCA_903880855.1. Classification (GTDB taxonomy): domain Bacteria; phylum Pseudomonadota; class Gammaproteobacteria; order Burkholderiales; family Burkholderiaceae_C; genus Limnohabitans. Next base: position 40,250 of record CAIRQX010000081.1, read on the forward strand.
CCTTCCAAAGCAACTGACTCGCTAGCCACCATATAGGTTCCATCTTTGCCTCGGCCCAAACACAAAGGACGAATACCGAAAGGGTCACGAAATGCGAGCAAACCGTGGCCAGCAATCATGGCCACGACCGCATACGAACCCTGCACGCGCCTGTGCACGCGACGCACCGCTTCGAATACATCGGCAGGGTTGAGCGTTAACCCACGTGTGGTTTTTTCTAATTCATGCGCCAGCACGTTCAGCAGAACTTCTGAATCACTCTCTGTGTTGATATGGCGATGGTCTTGCGTGAAAAGTTCAGCTTTCAGTGCATGGGCATTGGTCAGATTTCCGTTGTGCACCAACACCAAACCAAACGGCGCATTGACATAAAAAGGTTGCGCTTCTTCTTCACTGAATGCATTGCCCGCAGTGGGGTAACGCACTTGGCCCAAGCCATTGTTGCCAGGCAATGCACGCATATTGCGTGTACGAAACACATCGCGCACCATGCCTTTTTCTTTGTGCATGAAGAATTTACGGTCCAACTGGGTGACGATGCCCGCAGCATCTTGGCCACGGTGCTGTAACAGCAACAAGGCGTCATAGATCAATTGGTTCACTGGTGCGTTGCTAGCAACGCCGACGATTCCACACATTAGGTGATGTACTTTCCAAAGTCTGCCGGCAACGCCGGCTTACACACATGCAAAAGCGCTTTCAACCATTTCGCACCTTGGGCTTGTTGCCAAGCCTCAGATTCACGCATCGGCGTCATACCCACCAGCACGGTGGCAGCCATCAAAACCACAATGCCGCGCAAAGCCCCGAACAGACTACCGAACAGTCTATCTAGGAGGCCAAGCCCTACCACCGACAACATTTTTTTGATCACGCCCGTGATGAGCACTTGTGCGATCAACACACCCATAAAAACCACGACGAACCCCGCGGCATAACGCAACATTTCGCTGCTGCCTTCCATCGGCAACCATTGCGCCATGCTGGGGGCGTAATACTGCGCCAAATAAAAGGCTGCAACCCAGCCCGCGAGCGACAAAACTTCTTGCACGATGCCACGCCACAGGCCCAACACCATCGAAAAGCCCAATACGGCCAGCAGAATCCAGTCTACAGACCCTAACGCTTGCATCACTAAATCACAGTGTCAAGACTTGCGGCTGCAATTGCAACTGCTTGATCTTGTTAGCCATTTTTTCGGCTTCGTCTTTGCTAACAAAAGGGCCAACGCGCACCCTCGTGCGCGGGCCATCTTTGGTGTTTGCAATATTGGTGTATGTCTTAAACCCAGCTTTTTCTAATTTGAGACGTACTTCCTTGACTTTGGCGTCCTCGGCAAATGCGCCGATTTGCACAACAAAGCGAGGGCCTTCAACTTCAGCGCTGGCTGTTGGCGTAACCATCGCCAAAGCAGCAGTCGAGGTTTTAGATGAAGCGGACGCATCAGAAGTTTTGGCATCGGCTTTGACCGATGCAGACTCAAGAGTTTTGACTGGTTCAGCAGTTTTTGTAGTTGTTGGGGGAGCAACTGGAATAGTGGCAACTGTGGCCTGACTTACTGCTGGCGTTGGGGTTTCTTCTTTCTTAGCAGAAGCCACCACTTCTTCCTTTGGACTCAAGGCGGCATCTGTCGCCAACGGGGCTTGCTTGGTAGCTGAACTGGCAGACACCATAGGCTTGGTTTTGATGCGATCAGGAATATCGACCGCGATGTCCACAGAGACTGGCCGAGGTTGGGTATCAAAAACCAAGGGGAATCCAACAACGCCGATGATGACCAACACCGTGGCACCGATCAACCGATGGCGGGCACGGCGACGTAAAACTTCTACGCTTTCTGCCGGCGAGTTGCTGAAGTTGCTGGAAGCGTCCCCAGCGGTTTGTCCTGGTAGTCGAAACTTAAAAAAGGCCATGAATGGGGTCTCAGGAACTCAAATGCGGGGCGTCCAAACGGGGTATTCCGTCCTTTAAAACACCCCCGACCGTGAAGAACGATCCGAAGACGACGATTCTATCAGCGGGGTCTGCCGCAGCGACTGCCGCTTCAAACGCTTCTTTGGGGTCTTTGAAGACGCTGGATGTGACGTTTTTTCTATTATTGGTTTGCTGCCATTGCTTTTGTAAATCTTGTGCGCTGGAGGCGCGTGCCGTCGGCAAATCGCAGAAATACCACCGGTCTACCAAGACCCCAACTCGCGCCATGATGGCGGAGATATCTTTATCGGCCATCGCCCCGAACACAGCATGGGTCGTGGGATAAAAGCCCATCGCGTCTAAGTTTTCACTCAATGCGGCAACCGCATGCGGGTTATGTGCCACATCCAGCACCAAAGTTGGCTGGCCAGGAATAATTTGGAAGCGGCCGGGTAGCTCGACCATGGCTAAACCGTTGCGGATGGCCTGCGCGGTCACAGGGAGGCGATCGCGCACGGCCTCCAACGCAGCTAGGACGCCGCTGGCATTGATTAACTGGTTGGCTCCGCGCAATGCTGGGTAAGCCAAACCGCTGTAGCGGCGCCCTCTGCCCGCCCAAGCCCACTGCTGCTTGTCTCCGGTGAAATTGAAGTCTTTGCCAAATTGCCAAAGATCTGCGCCAATAGAAGCCGCATGCGCCAAAACGCTCTCAGGCGGAACTGGATCACTGACGACAACAGGTTTTCCCGAACGCATGATGCCGGCCTTTTCAAAGCCAATAGACTCTCTATCTGGCCCCAATAACTCGGTGTGGTCCAAATCAATGCTGGTGATCACCGCGCAATCTGCATCGATGACATTCACTGCATCCAAGCGGCCTCCTAAACCTACTTCCAAAATGGCGACATCTAGATTCGCTTCCGCCATCAAACTCAAGATAGCCAAGGTTGTGAATTCGAAATAAGTTAGGCTGATTTCAGAACCTTGGCAACGCGCATCCTCCACCTTTTGGAAGTGTGGCAACAAATCATCCGGCTGCACGGTTTCACCATGGATACGGCAACGTTCTTGAAAATGCACCAAGTGCGGCGAGGTGTAGACACCTGTGCGATAACCCGCTTGCAACAAACAAGCCTCCAACATGGCACAAGTGGACCCTTTGCCATTGGTGCCCGCCACAGTGATGACGCAGGCCTCGAAGCGCAAACCCAGTCGCTTAACGACTTCTTGCACCCGCTCTAAACCCATATCAATCGTATGGGGGTGCAAACGCTCGCAGTGCGCGAGCCAACTATCCAGTGAATTCATAGATGAATTGTCACCGACGTCAACCCATTTCCGTCTGTAAGCGTTGATCACAAGCGTCTTACATACAAAGATTACACTCTATGTAATCAGTCAATTCCAAGGATTTCCTATGACTAACTATTCACCTACCAAGCTTTTAAGCCTCGCTGCGTTGGGTTTCGTTTGCCAATTTGGCACCGCTCAAGCGCAAGAAGTCGGCAAAGTTATCTCTTCGACACCTGTCATTCAACTAGTAGCCGTTCCTCGCCAAGTCTGCACTAACGAACAAGTCGTTGTGCAAGGGCAAAAATCAGGCGCTGGGGCAGCAATGGGCGCTATTGCTGGTGGCGCTGTTGGTAACAGCGTAGGCCAAGGTTCCGGTCGCGCTGCGGCCACCATGCTGGGTCTATTTGGTGGCGCCATCTTGGGCGAGAAGATTGAAGGCCCCGCCAACCCAGAAGTTCGCCAAGTACAGAACTGCACACAGCAAACCGTCTACGAAAACCGCACGATGGCCTACAACGTGGTTTATGAGTTTGCGGGCAAGCAATATTCCGTACAAATGCCTTCCGACCCAGGTCCTACCGTTCGTTTGCAAATCACGCCTGTGCCCAATCCTCCTGCGACCACATTCAATGTACCGCCACCAGGATCTGCTCCGCGTTTCTAATTCCCGTTTTCCACTAACGCTTTTGTAGCTTTTGATTCGGTTTTCAAAAACCGCCTTGTTCTATGCCTACCCAAACCATTGATGGCGTGTCCATCCACACACAAGCCAATGTTTTCTTTGACGGCAAATGCGTCAGCCACGCTATCACCACTGCGAATGGCACCAAGCTCTCAGTGGGGGTCATCTTGCCCGCTACATTGACTTTCAACACAGGCGCTCCCGAGGTGATGGAATGTGTAGCAGGTTCATGCGAATACAAACTCGATGGCAGCCAAGATTGGGTGAGCTCCAAAGCAGGTGAAAAATTTAGCGTGCCAGGCAGCTCCAAGTTTGATATTCGCGTCACTGCGCCTTATCACTATATTTGTCACTTCGGCTAAGCCGCGTTAGTTCGGAGTCTCCATGAGCACCATATTGCAACACCTGCCTAAAGGTGAAAAAGTCGGTATCGCTTTCTCGGGTGGCTTGGACACCAGCGCTGCTTTGTTGTGGATGAAGCAAAAAGGCGCCGTGCCCTATGCCTATACCGCAAATCTAGGGCAACCAGACGAAGCCGATTACAACGAAATCCCACGCAAAGCCATGGAGTACGGCGCATCCAAAGCGCGCCTGATCGACTGCCGCACCCAACTCGCACACGAAGGCATTGCTGCCATCCAGTGTGGCGCTTTCCATATCCGTACTGGCGGCATCGCTTACTTCAACACCACGCCATTAGGACGTGCCGTCACAGGCACCATGCTCGTATCGGCCATGAAAGAAGACGACGTCCATATTTGGGGCGACGGATCAACTTACAAAGGCAATGACATCGAGCGTTTCTACCGGTATGGCTTGTTAACCAACCCCAGCCTGCGCATCTACAAACCGTGGCTCGACCAGTTGTTCATAGACGAGCTAGGCGGGCGCGCCGAAATGAGCGCCTTCATGACTGCGAATGGTTTTGGCTACAAGATGAGCGCGGAGAAGGCGTATTCCACCGACAGCAATATGCTCGGAGCGACGCATGAAGCCAAAGATTTAGAACACTTGAACAGCGGTATTCAAATCGTTAACCCCATCATGGGCGTTCCTTTCTGGCGCGAAGACTGCGCAGTCAAAGCGGAAACAGTCAGCGTGCGTTTTGAAGAAGGCCAACCTGTCGCTTTAAACGACGTTGCTTTCACCGATCCAGTCGCCTTGTTCCTGAAAGCCAATGAAATTGGCGGTCGTCATGGCCTAGGCATGAGCGATCAAATCGAAAACCGCATCATTGAAGCCAAGAGCCGTGGAATTTACGAAGCCCCTGGCATGGCTCTGCTGCACATTGCCTATGAACGCTTGATCTCAGGCATTCACAACGAAGACACGATTGAGCAATACCGCATCAACGGTTTGCGTTTGGGCCGACTGCTCTACCAAGGTCGCTGGTTCGACCCTCAGTCCATCATGTTGCGTGAAACCGCACAGCGTTGGGTAGCGCGTGCTGTCACTGGCGAAGTAACGCTTGAGTTGCGTCGCGGCAATGACTTTTCCATCTTGAATACTGAGAGCCCCAATCTGACTTATGCGCCTGAGCGTTTGAGTATGGAAAAAGTAGAGGATGCGCCATTCACTCCGCTTGACCGTATTGGGCAATTGACTATGCGCAATTTGGATATCACTGATACACGCGCCAAGCTGGGTATTTATGCGCAGTCTGGGTTGCTGTCTTTAGGTGAAGGGGCTGAGATGATTAAGCTTGAGGGTGGCACTAAGTAGCTTTTTTTCGTTGGCCTTGGGAGTTGTAATTCGGGATGGTTGGCGATGCAAATGCTTGGTGGTATGCACTGCGCCGCTCATGTCCTCCGGCTTCGGCAAAGCCGAAGCCTCCCCCTTTACTTCGCTCTGCAGTACATACCACCAAGCATTTGCGCGAAATTAGTTTGAACTCCACTTCGCTCGCCGGCGTCAGCTCGGCGGCGCAGGATGCGTAGCGAAGTAAAGGGGGAGGATTTGGCCTTCGGCCAAATCCGGAGGACATGCGCGGAGCATCGTGTGCCGTCGGGCTGACGCCACGCTACAAAAGCCAGCAACTAAACCACAACAGGCTCAGGCTCCAACAAAATCCCAAACCGCTCATACACGCTAGTCTGAATCGCCTTGGCAAGCGTCATCACCTCGCCCCCAGTGCACGGATTCTCGCGCCCGCCTTTATTCACCAAGACCAACGCCTGCTTTTCATATACAGCGGCATTGCCGACAGACTTACCTTTCCACCCACAGGCATCGATCAACCAACCAGCAGCTAGTTTGATGCGGCCATCGTCGAGTAGGTAGTGCACCACCTTGGGATCTCTGGCAATGATGTCAGCGCATTGCTCAGGGGTGACGGTTGGATTTTTGAAAAAACTTCCGGCATTTCCAATCACGGCAGGGTCTGGCAATTTGGAACGTCGAATAGCGCAGACCCATTCAAAAATTTGCAGAGCTGTAGGTTGGCGTTTACCCGTCTCAGCCATCTTTTTTTCTAGGTCTAGATAACCCAGAACTGGCTTCCAAGCCTTTGCCAGCCGAAACCTTACGCGCGTGATTAAAGCGCGTCCCGCTAACCCCATGCTGCGCGAAGCGCCAACATGCTGTCCAGGGCCGTGTTTGAAAATCGAGTCACGGTAACCAAAAGCGCATTGCGCAGCATCTAGGGTGAAGGTATTTCCAGTCGCGAGGTCGATCGCATCTAGTGCGTCGAAGCGGTCTTGCAATTCAACGCCGTAAGCACCGATATTTTGTACGGGTGAGGCGCCAACGCTACCAGGGATCAATGCCATGTTTTCCAAACCCGGCCAACTGTTGTCTAAGGTCCATTGCACAAAGTCATGCCAATCTTCACCAGCCGCGGCTTCGACAATCCAGGCCTTTTCGGACTCCTCCACCAATCGCATACCTTTGAGCTCAACCTTGAGAACGAGCGCTTTCAGGTCACCCGTCAGCACGATATTGCTGCCGCCACCAAGCACAAATTTCTGGGTATTGCGCAATTGCGGGTCGGCTAACAGGGGCCCAATATCGGACTCCGACTGCACACGCACCAATTGCAAAGCCTTGGCAGATATACCAAAAGTGTTATGCGCTTGCAGGGGGACGTTTCGCTCAACTAACATAGCGAGATTGTCTCACCCTGATTTTGAAAGACTAACTCCATGCCTTCTTTTGACACCGTCTGCGAACCTAATCTGCCAGAAGTTAAAAACGCAGTCGACAACACCGCCAAAGAAATTGCCACCCGTTTCGACTTCAAAGGCACCTCCGCTGGCGTCGAACTCAAAGACAAAGAAATCACCTTGTTTGGCGACGCTGACTTTCAGCTCACGCAAGTGGAGGATGTTTTGCGTAACAAATTGACCAAGCGCGAAGTCGATATTCGCTTTCTTGATAAAGGCGACGTCCAGAAAATTGGGGGCGATAAGGTCAAGCAGGTCATCAAAGTGCGAAATGGGATTGAGACCGAAGTCTCTAAAAAAATCCAACGCCTGATCAAAGACAGCAAGATCAAAGTGCAAGCTGCAATTCAAGGTGACGCGGTTCGTATCAGCGGTGCTAAACGCGATGACTTGCAGGCTGCTATGGCGCTGATTCGCAAAGAGATAACCGATTTGCCTTTGTCGTTTAACAACTTTCGCGATTGACCTCTGTTTTGCACTGATACTGGTTGGCGATGCAAATGCTGGGTGGCATGCACTGCGCCGCTCATGTCCTCCGGCTTCGGCTAAGCCGAAGCCTCCCCCTTTACTTCGCTCTGCAGCACATACCACCAAGCATTTGCTCGAAATTAGTTTGAACTCCACTTCATTCGCCGGCGTCAGCCCGGCGGCGCACGATGCGTAGCGAAGTAAAGGGGGAGGATTTGAGCGGAGCATCGTGTGCCGGCGGGCTGACGCCACGCGACAAAAGCCAGAACGTCCAAAAAACTAAGTCTGCGACTTCTTCTCACCAATCTTGCTCTCTTGACCCAACACCAAGCGAGTGATGTTGTCCTGATGGCGCATAAGTAGCAATCCACTGATAGCAATCAA
>CAIRQX010000082.1 GCA_903880855.1 uncultured Burkholderiales bacterium
CCAGGCTTTTGGGCTTTGAATTCATGTGCTGGCAGCAAATCCAAAGCTTTCTCATAAAGGCCATGGGCACGATTCGCTTGGAACTGCATCAAAGCCTCAAAGCGTTGAGAAGGAATGCGGTTGAGCACTTCATGCGCTTTGACATCGAACTGTTGCAACTCAGAGACCGGCAGGTAAATCCGTCCGCGCAAAGCATCTTCACCTACGTCACGGATGATGTTGGTCAGCTGAAACGCTTGCCCCAGCGTATGCGCATAGGCAGTAGTTTCTGGATCCGTCTGCCCAAAAATCTTGGCTGATACTTCGCCCACCACACCCGCCACCAAATGGCAATAGCGCGACAGGGCGGGGTAATCAAGATAACGGGTTTGGCTCAAGTCCATTTCACAGCCTTCGATGACAGACTGCAAACTATGTTCTTCAATAGCAAACTCCGCGCACAGCGGTTGCAAAGCTTTCATCACTGGGTGAGAAGGGTTGCCCGCAAAAGACTGGTGCACTTCGTTACGCCACCAGGCCAGTTTGGTTTGCGCGACCCCTGGGTCGGTCACTTCGTCGACCACGTCGTCAACTTCACGGCAAAACGCATAAAACGCAGTGATTGCGCTACGGCGTTGCGGTGGTAAAAACAAGAACGCGTAATAAAAGCTACTGCCAGACGAGGCGGCTTTTTGTTGAACGTATTCTTGAGGGGACATCTTGCGGGAATTATCGATGGAGGCAATCACATCCACAAACACTTCCAAGCAATCCCCCCCATATCCCACTTGGTGATGACAGGTCTTGGAAGTGGCGAGGACGCATTCTTTGCATACAAAACATCCACCTTGCCCAAAATACAAAGGCCGCCTTGCACCATGGCACGCAACTCCCATCCGGCGCGACCAGGTACGCGGTGAACGAGCGGGGCTCCCTGCGCCATTAAAGTGCGGGCAAATTGCAACTCTTGCCCAAAGCTGCTGTCGCGTGGCAGGTAATCGCGGCCTAGCGCGAGGTCTCGCGTGCGGTCTTGCCAAAAATTAATCAATTGCAAAGCGCTGCAAATCGCGTCGCTTTGTTCCAAACTTTGCGCATCGTGCACGCCATACAAATGCAGCATCAATCGTCCTACGGGGTTGGCAGAGCGACGGCAGTAGTCCAGCAACTCGGCTCGGGTGCGGTATTTCTCGCCTTTGTCGGTGTAGACAATATCTTGCTCAAACGCTTCTAGCAAATCAAACAGAGGTTGTGTCGGCAATGTGTAGGCCTGAAGCGCTTCATGCAGTCCTGCGAATAATGCACTCCAGCGTGATTGGGGTGAAGGCCTGCCAACCATGCACATGGCTAAATCGGCGCGGTATTCGCTGAGGTCCTCAAGCCGTTGTGACGCTGGCGCGTCCCCCTCGTCAGCCAAATCGTCCGCAGTGCGCGCAAAGTGATAAATCGCCATCACGGCCGGCCGTAATCGAGCAGGGCATAGCCACGACGCGACAGGGAAGTTTTCGTAATGGTCGATGGTGTTTTGGGGCATAGTGGCTTTTGGTAACCAGACATTGTCGCTTTTTGCCAATAGCGCGAGCAGGGAAAACACCCATACGCTATATTACTGACCAGTCAGTCATTATTAATTGGGTTCCCATGTTGCATTTACCTAAGCCAAGCGGCCTAGCTTTTGGTTTACTCCTGAGCGTGGCACTTTTAGCCGCCTGTGGAAAACCCGAACCCACTGAGGCGCCTGTCCGCTCCGTCAAGGTGTTGACGGTGGGCCAGTCTGACATGTCCATGGAATTTGAGTTTTCGGGCGAAGTCCGCGCCCGCGTTGAAACCGCCTTGGGCTTTCGGGTTAACGGCAAGTTGCTACAACGGCCCGCAGAAATCGGCCAACGCGTCAATGCTGGCCAATTGCTGGCAGAGCTCGATCCCATGGACTATCGCCTAGCCGCTGTCGCATCGACCGCGCAACTCGCCTCCGCCCAAACCAACCGCGACTTAGCTGCCGCCGACCTCAAGCGCTACCAAGGCTTGTTTGACCAAGGCTTTATTAGCTCTGCCGAATTAGAACGTCGCGACTCCATCTACAAAGCCGCGCAAGCCCAGTGGCAACAAGCCCAAGCCCAAAACTCGGTGCAGGGCAACCAGTCTTCTTACACACGCTTGTTGGCCGATGCTGCCGGCATCGTCACTTCGGTGGATGCCAGCGCTGGGCAAGTTGTCACAGCCGGCCAACCTGTGGTGCGTTTAGCCATAGACGGCCCGCGCGACGTGTGGTTTTCGGTACCCGAAGACAAGCTGAAATACTTTGCAACAGGCGATTCACTGCAAGTGCGTTTGTGGAATGACGATTCCGTCCTCAACGCCAAAGTGCGTGATGTCTCTGCTAGCGCAGACCCTGTGACCCGTACGTTTTTGGTCAAAGCCGCTTTGGCCGATGGTGCCAAGGCAGTATTGGGCGCCACAGTGAATGTCAGCTTGCCGCGCGGCAAATTAGCCACCTCAAAAATTGTCAAACTGCCTACCAGTGCGCTGCGATTTGAAGGCGGCAAAACCCAGGTCTGGTTGCTTGATAGCGCCAACATGACAGTTCAACCGCGCATCATCGAAGTGACTACGGCTGACGGCAATGACGCTGTGGTCAATACCGGTTTAAACAACGGAGACCAAGTAGTTGTCTCCGGCGTGCATGTTTTGACGTCAGGGCAAAAAGTGTCTGTATTCGCAGCGCCGAAGTGAGGCGACGATGAAAGACTTCAACCTCTCCAAATGGGCGCTGGAACATCCCGCCTTAACGCGCTACTTGATGGTCGTACTGATGGTCTTGGGCATCGCCGCCTATTTCCAACTTGGCCAAGACGAAGATCCGCCCTTCACTTTCCGTGCGATGGTGGTTCGTACCTACTGGCCTGGCGCTACGGCTCAACAAGTGGCCGAGCAAGTCACCGACAAACTTGAGCGCACTTTGCAAGAAGTGCCTTTCGCCGACAAGATCCGCAGCTACTCCAAGCCCGGCGAATCGCAAATCATTTTTCAGATCAAAGACTATTCCAAGCCTGCGGATGTACCCAATGTTTGGTACACGGTACGCAAAAAAATTAGTGACATTCGCTACACCTTGCCTGCTGGGGTTCAGGGGCCTTTTTTCAATGACGAATTTGGTGATGTGTTTGGCGTGATCTATGCGCTCGATGCTCCGGGTTTCACGCCAGCCGAAGTCAAACGTTTTGCCGACGACGTGCGCCAGCAACTTTTGCGCGTTCCCTTTGTGGCCAAGGTTGAACAGTTTGGCGTGCAAGACGAAAAAATCTTCGTTGAAATTCCGCAAAAAAAACTTGCGCAACTAGGGCTTGATATACCCGCAGTATTGGCGCAACTCGGCCAAGAAAACGCAGTTGAAAACGCCGGCACCATGCAGTCGCCTGTTGACGTATTTCAAATTCGTATCGGGGGACAGTTTGATACCGAAGTCGAACTCAAAGCCATGCCGATTCGCGGCAGCTCGGGCCAACAGTTCAAGTTGGGTGATATTGCGAACGTCACCCGTGGCTATGTCGATCCACCCAGCGTCAAAGTGCACCACCAAGGCAAAGAAGTCATTGGTTTAGGTGTGTCGATGGCCAAGGGCGGCGACATTATTCAACTGGGCAAAGCGCTTCAAACCGCCGCCACCCGAATAGAAAAAACCTTGCCTGCTGGCGTGAGCTTGGTACAGGTACAAGACCAGCCCAAAGCGGTCTCGCGTTCGGTGGGTGAATTTGTCCGCGTCCTGATTGAAGCGGTGCTGATTGTGTTGGTGGTGAGCTTTGTGGCACTTGGGCTTCACAAAGGCGGCCGTTTCGGTTGGTATGTAGACGTGCGCCCAGGTCTTGTGGTGGCAATCACTATTCCCTTGGTGCTGGCGATGACGTTTTTAGCCATGGACTACTGGGGCATTGGCCTGCACAAAATTTCACTAGGCTCGCTCATCATTGCGCTAGGTTTGTTGGTGGACGACGCCATCATTGCGGTGGAGATGATGGTGCGCAAAATGGAAGAGGGGTACGATCGTATTCGTGCTGCCACCTTCGCTTATGAAGTCACCGCGATGCCCATGCTCACCGGCACCTTGATCACCGCCGCCGGTTTTTTACCGATTGGTATGGCCAAGTCCACGGTAGGCGAGTACACCTATGCCATCTTTGCGGTGACCGTTATCGCCTTGCTTTTGAGTTGGTGGGTCTCGGTGTATTTCGTGCCGTATTTGGGAACGCTTTTCTTGCGCGACAAACCCGCTCACACACACGATGGTGAGTTGGAACTTTTTAACAGCCCTTTCTATGTGCAATTTCGCAAAGCCGTGACGTGGTGCGTGGAATACCGCTGGAAGGCGATTGGTATCACTGTGCTCTTGTTTGTTTTAGGCTTGGTGGGCATGGGCAAAGTGCAACAGCAGTTTTTTCCAGACTCCAGCCGCCCTGAAATCTTGGTCGATTTGTGGTTTCCTGAAGGTACGCCTTTCAAAGCCAACGAAAAAATTACCCAAGCGGTTGAAGCACGTTTGCTTAAAGAAGAGGGCGTGCAAACCGTCAGCACTTGGATCGGTTCTGGTGTGCCGCGTTTCTATTTGCCTTTGGACCAAGTGTTTCCACAGACTAACGTCTCTCAAATCATCGTTGTCCCCGCCGATTTAAAGCGCCGTGAATCCTTGCGCCTTGCTTTGCCCGCCATGCTGGCGCAAGAGTTCCCTGAAGCGCGTGCCCGCGTCAAACTTTTGCCCAATGGTCCGCCTGTCCCATACCCCGTGCAGTTTCGCGTGATGGGCCCTGACCCTGCGCTTCTTCGCGCCCACGCCGACGAAGTCAAAGCCGCGATGCGCGCCAGTCCATCGACCCGTGGCACCAACGACAACTGGAACGAAAACGTCAAAGTGATCCGCTTGGACGTCGACCAAGCCAAAGCCCGCGCTTTAGGCGTCACCAGCCAATCGATCGCGCAGGCTATGCGTACCTTGTTGGTGGGTTCTACCGTCGAGCAATTCCGTGAAGACAACAAACTCATCGACATCGTTTTGCGCCAACCCATCTCAGAGCGCGACGCCATCACCGACCTGACCAACGCCTATTTGCCCACTGGTACGGGCCGCATGATTCCTGCCACGCAAATCATCAAGCCCGTGTTCACGTGGGAACCTGGTGTGATGTGGCGAGAAGGCCGTGAATACGCCATTACCGTGCAATGCGACATCATCGAAGGCCTGCAAGGTGCGACGGTTACCAAAGAACTCTTGCCCCAGCTCAAAGCTTTGGAAGCCAAATGGGCGACTACGGATAGCGCCATGTATCGCATCGAAGTCGCTGGCGCAGTAGAAGAAAGCTCAAAAGGCTCTAGCTCTATCTCTGCCGGCTTGCCCGTCATGCTGTTTATTACCTTCACCTTGTTGATGTTGCAATTGCAAAGCTTTAGCCGAGCCTTGTTGGTGTTTATCACGGG
>CAIRQX010000083.1 GCA_903880855.1 uncultured Burkholderiales bacterium
ACCGCATTGAGACTGGTGCTTTTCTCGAAGCATTTTCTGAACGATCAGCATCACTCAAAAATGATCTGTCGATTGCCAAAGAGTTTCGCAACGAGATGAACCGCTTTCTTCCCAACAAAACAGTGAACGAAACGGTAAATTCAGATAGCTATTGGGAATACCTAAGCGACTTGGTGGATGACTATCGTCGGCAACTCATACAAGCAAAGTAGATTTAAGACCGAAACCGCAAGCTGTGAGCTTATTGCGGAACAAACCCGGTTTCGTCTAGAAATTTCAAATAATCGCCGTGCTCAATCAGGCGCTTGCCGGCAATGCTTCGGTTGAAGCGGTAAAACCAAGCAGATAGAGTTAATTCCGCGTCATCCATTTGGACGACTACCTCCTCACGGATGTACTCGCTTTTGTCTGCAGGTTCGTCTGGGTAGAAGGCTTCAATCGCGTCTAGCTCAGCTAATACTGTGGCGTCCACCTCAAACACCTCGCCCCAAACTTTGCCGGCGCCGTGGACAACAGCTGGGTAAGGGCCTAAGTCGTAGAGCAGGCCTGTGATAGTTCCGCGCTCGAGGGAGCGAGAACCTTTCAACGCGTAATGGCGACTCAGGCCGGGCAATAGAGTTCCGTAGACGAATATGCGGTGCATGGTGAGGGATGGTAGCAATGCGCAGCCGTCAACTATTGCTAGGGAGAAACTAAGTGACAAATAGGTCTCTTCAAGTTAAAATTTGCCCGAACTCCAACGATTATTTCCATGCAAAATCCAGTACTTAGCCACGCTGTTCGTCAGAAAAACGTTGCCAATATGCTTGCAACCCTACGCATTGAAAAGCTTGGGCCTAGCGAAAGTCTTAAGCCTGCGATTCAAGCATATGTAGATGGGAATAAATCGACCTCAGATTTACTAAATGAGGTTAAAGCTAAATATGACCAACCCCAATCACCTAGACAAAATCTCAATATAGCCAGCGTAGCTAAAACTTCGGTTCTTTTTTTGTCCTGTTGTTTCGCTTATCAAGCCTAATGCTTCTAATGTTTTCACGGCTGCATTTGCAGTCGGGTAGGACGTTTGTAACGACTGACTAACCCTTTCAACCGTAAATCTTGGCATCATCGGGAGTAGATCTAAGAGCCGAACGGCCATAGTATTTGCTTGCACTGAATTCAGTAGTTTGGCCCGATGCGCCGCTACTAAATTTGCAATCTGAACAATGCTTTTTTCCGCATCTGTGGCAGCGACTTCCACAGCTTCCAGGAAAAATTGGATCCAAGACTCCCAGTCGCCTTCTTTTCTAACGCCTGAAAGTAATCGGTAGTACTCCGACTGATGTTGCTTTAAAAATCCGCTCACATACATCAGCGGTTCAGGCAAAACACCCAACTCTTCAAACAAGGCGGCTATCAACAACCGTCCAATACGCCCGTTGCCGTCTAAGAACGGGTGGATGGTCTCAAACTGTGCATGCACCATTGCCGTCACAACCAAGGCAGGCAGCAAAGGACTCGGCTCGCTATGCGTCTCTTGGCCAAAAGGTATTTGGCTATGGATGAACTTTTCTAAGTCACCGAGCAACCCTTGAACTTTGTCTGCCGGTGGAGGCACAAACACAGCATTACCTGGTCGCGTTCCCCCTATCCAGTTTTGTGAACGGCGTAGTTCACCGGGTTGCTTGCCTTCGCCTCGAACACCATTCATCAAAAGTTTGTGGGCTTCGCAAAGTAACCTTGTACTAATAGGTAGCCCCTTGGAATCTCTAAGGTTATCCCGTACGAATTTGTAAGCCGCGATGTAGTTCGTCACCTCCTCGACATCGTTGGTATTGCTTACTTCAAGCCCAGCCTCGTCGTCAAATAAATCCGTGATGGTGGCTTGCGTCCCTTCTATTTGAGAAGTCAAAAGCGCCTCTTTGCGGATAGCGCTGTAGAGCAACCAATCCATCGACGGAACCAACTCTGACACCCCAGACAGACGTGCCAGTGCCATCTGAGCTCTTCTGACTGGCTCGGCAAAAACCGCAGCATCAAGTTCAGGACTTGTGGGCGGAAGTGGAAATGGCACGAACGCATTGACCACCTCCCCAAGAGTGGTGGATTTTTCGTAAGCGCCTGTTATACGGTTCATATTAAAGATATCTTTAATGTAATCGGATCATTTTAAAGAATTCTTTAATATGAATGCAAGCTATTAAAGCTAAAAAATCACTTTTACCCACCTCACGTCGATAAAACCCAAAAATATCGACACGTTCTGACAACATGTCGATTGGATCGACACATCGTCGTCAAAGCCTAAACCCATATTTATAGTCATAAATTATTACTTTTAAAGTACTTTTCTTATAATTCACTGGGCCACGTCGCTAGAGCGCGTGGCCTTCCTAAATCGGCTGTCACCACAGAGTCTGTCAAGATTCGAATCGACAATCAGTAGTGATACCGGCCCTGCAAGAACTCGACGCGATCGACCTTTACAAGGTAGACGCAACGATGCTCCTGTGTGATGCGACGAGACCAAACATCTGGGCCCAAATATTTCAAAGGCTCAGGTTTACCGATGCCATCAAACGGATCTTTCAGAATGGCTCGAACCAACTCAAGCAGTCGCTTGGCTGTGCGTCGATCTGTTTCAACCCAATGTTGGAGGTCCTCAAGAAATTCTGGATGACACACTGCAACCCGATCACCCTCACGCATCGAACCCCACTTGTTTTTGTAGGTCGGCAACAGTAGTTGGCTTCACAGATTCAGTACGTGCGCGTGTCAGAGCAGTGAGCAGACGCTGCGCGTTTTTACTTGAGCGCAACAGGTGGGCCGTCTCGACAAGACTTTCCAACTCATCTGCCGCAATCATGGCTACATCGCCGCCCGTACGGCGGCGCACTAAGATCACCTCGCGGTCATCCACTGCACGGTCCATCAGCGTTTTGAGCTGTTCACGTGCTTGGCTGTAAGTGGTTTCTATGGTCATGGCTACATCCTTTTTCTGTACAGAGTTATTGTACAGATTTGTTTTGGAATCGCATGCCAGAATGCCCCAATGGCCCGAATCCACCCCAGCACCCCCCTCCACAACCCCCTAACCGCCGGCGACTACCGCGAGCGGGACATCCTACAAATCCTGGGCGACGGCCTGCCCGCTAACTTTGACGTCTTTCACAACTTGCCTTGGTCTTCCATGCACCAAGGTAATCAGCACTTTGGAGAATTGGACTTGGTAGTTATCTCGCCGCTGGGGCATATCTTGCTCATCGAGGTGAAAGCTGGTGCTATCGAGGAGACGACGCAGTCGCTTGTCAAAACCTATGGGGGAATTAACAAAGACAAAGACATTGGCCACCAAATTCGTCGGCAGCACAGTTCTCTCAAAGAACGCATGAATCACGGCGACTTGCCCAAGGTGCATGTGGGCACCCTGCTCGTCTTGCCAGACCATGCCATTCGCAGCGCTGTTTTGGCGTATCCGCGCGATCGTGTGGTCGATGCGACTGACATGCCCACGCTTTGCCAGCGCGTGCTGGGCACATTTCCGGGGACTGAGACTGCGGCTACTGTGCGGCAACTGGTGGTGGACTTTTTCTCGAACCGCTTTGCGGTGGTGCCCGATGTCTCTACCCACATCGGCCAAGTCGTGCAAACCAGCACGCAGTTGGCCAGTGGCTTGGCAGACTGGGTTACCAAAATATCGCACACCAGCAACCTTTTTGTCATCGAAGCCACGGCAGGTTCTGGCAAAACGCAGTTGGCCCTCAACCTGCTGCAAACCGCCGCGCAACACAAACAACGCGCGTGCTATGTGTGCTTTAACCGCCCGCTGGCCGACCATCTGGCCAAACTCGCACCTGCGTCGGTGGAAGTCACCACCTTTCACCAAGTCTGCCGCGACTGGGCCGAGCGCCAAGGCGTGGCGTTAGACTTTGCAGCGGCGGACGTCTTTGAACGCATGACGCAAGACTATGTTGACGCCTGCGAAACATTTACACCGAGCTTGGACTTGCTCATCATCGACGAGTCGCAAGACTTCGAGCGCGCTTGTCTTTGACCACCTGCTCTGCAGTTGCCTTGGGTTGATTAGATTTCAATTTCAATTTCATCTTCACTCCTTAGGTTGAAAGATGAACCAAAACACTCCTTTAATCAAGTACCCCTATTTGTCTCACACACGCTGACGTCGGACACCAAGATATACCTCCCTTGGTCCTAAAGTTTTGTTCAATTTTTACCAAGATTTGAAACTGATCTTCCAAGGGAGTTAAATCAGATAACTTAGGCCCGTGTTCAAAAATTGCTTTAGCGGCATCTTGCGCCTGCTTTCTAACAGTGGCTATGTTGTCACATAGAAGTTTCCATACATCTGCGGTAGCGCCAAGCTCCATTCCGGCTTGAATTACAGCAAGTTTCCATGGCGCCCCTTCCATTTTTTCAATAAAACTAACTTGATCACTTACTTCGGAGTAAAGATCGTCCAGAGTTGTAACTTCGTTATTTGGAATAAACCAAAGATCTCTTCGGTAGTTCAAATCAGATTTTTTTAATTCGACGAATTCATCTATCCATTCACAAAATAGTTCTTCACTAGGTAATCCATCTAGCTGAGGAAGTTCGTCACCGAGCTCAACATCATCAAGGCTTGATATTTGACGATTTATTTCATAAAGTTGGACAACCTCTAGGTCGTTGAGGGGTATTGGTGATGAATCATGAATTGGCCCTGGAATCCAATCATTAACACCATAACCACTAGAAACCTCTCTAGCCGCTTGAGATGGATCAATTTCTTTCCCAGCAATAACGATTGGTGTGTATTCACTTCCAACAATTTTCAAAAGGTCTGAACGCGCCTTTTGAAGGCTAACCAAAATCTCTGATCTTCTGTTTTTTAGTCCTGCTGACTCTGCCCTGTATTGGGCAGGGTTGTCACTTTAAAGTCGGGTTAGAAAACTTCCGTGAGCGTTACATCAAAGTTGTTAACTCATGGGCGTTTTATGACAATTCAGGCCTAAAGCCCAAACTGATAGACTGGGGAAACAAATGAATACAAAAGACATTCGAACATCGTCAGATCCCGATTTAGCAGGTTCTTTTGCTGCAATGGAACGTGCTGCAATATCTGCTCAAGATCTAGCCATCAAAACAAACACTGGAATTGTTGTTTCAATTGATGGAAAGAATATTGAATTAACAGCTAAAGATTTGATCAATCTGCGTGTCAAAGAGAATAGCGCAACGCAAAACTAATGTCAGTATCAGCTTAGGAACTGGCTAAGTCTCTGATTTATATGGTGGGCGATGCAAGCTTCAATGGTTATGAAATCGCAACTTTACAAATATTATTCGATCTTTGCGCCAGAGATTTTGATGATATTCCCGTACCGATCAAGTTCACTGACGATGAACCGAGCAAATTCGTCTGAAGTTCCAGTACTAATATCTGCACCATAGTTTATAAATTTATTTCGAATTTCGGGATCTTGTAATAGCTTAGTCATTTCGCGATTAAGGCGTTCAACTATCTCGCGTGGTGTCCCAGCAGGCGCCATCAATCCATACCATGCAGAAGCATAGACATTTGGTATTCCCGTTGCTTCTTCGAAGGTAGGAACATCAGGCAGTGCAGGTAATCGACGCTTAGCTGGCACAGCAAGTGCCCGTAATTTTCCACTACGAATGTGAACCAGTGCACTCGGGTCCATCATGATATTTATTTGCCCAGACATCAAGTCAACTAGAGCCGGCCCCGCCCCTTTGTAGGGAACATGTAACAACTCAACTTTCGTCATTGCCGACATGGTTGCACCGGCTAGATGCCCAGAAGAAGCCGATCCTGCCGAGCCATAAGTAATGCTATTAGGTTTTGCTTTGGCAGCAGCAAGCAGTTGCTGTGTATTTTGGAACGGTGAATTAGCTGGAACTAGCAATACGTTAGGCGCAGTGGCGATGATCGAAATGGGAGCAAAGTCTTTGATTGGGTCAAAGCCAATCTGCGCAAATAGGTGAGGGTTTGCCGAATTAGGTGTACTTGACGCTAAAAGCAATGTATAGCCGTCAGGCTTTGTTCGTACAAATTGTGCTGTACCGATGTTGCCACTGGCTCCTGCGCGGTTATCAACAAAAATAGTCTGTCCTAATCGCTCGCCAAGAGCAAGTGCAACTAGCCTTCCAATCGTATCGGTTAAGCCCCCAGGAGGCCACGGAACAATTAACTTAATGGGCTGAGAAGGATAAGTATCTGCGGATGAAACAGTGGTTATTAGAGCACTTAGGGAAATAAGAACTGAGAGAACGAATCGAGGGAAAAATAACTTAGGCATATGTATTACGAATGAAATAGATTGAATGAAATTTAGGCGGTTAAAGCAATGTCAAGCGTTGTGGTGCGGCGTAGTTCTCTACGATATGTCATATCTGCGAAAGGTCTTGCGCGATGCATAGTTGCACGGTTATCCCAAATCACGAGATCATTGGGCTGCCATATATGGCGATAAATGAACTGCTCTCCAGTAGCGTGTTCTATCAGATCTCTTAAAAGCAAACGTCCTTCAGGCAATTGCCAATCAATGATGTGAGAGGCATGAGAAGCTAAGTAAAGCGAACGTCGCCCTGAAGATGCAACTGTTCGCACAAGTGGGTGAACAGCACCCTTGAGACGATCTTTTTCTGTCTGGGAAAATTCAAAACCAAGAAGTTGCCTCGAGTGAATAATTGAGTGATGTACTTGAAGGCCTTCGAGACTTTCTCGCACCACGGAATCTAGGCTGTCATAGGCCGCGCGCATATCAACAAATTCAGTGTCTGCCCGCACAGGAGGAATCACTTTACCAAGCAGCAGTGAATAGCGTCCAGGAGGATCAACAAAAGATGCATCCGTATGCCACAAACGGTTACCAACATTCCCCATTCTTCGCCTATCGTCGGCAGCCATGAGTTGGCCATTTTCATCAACATTGGCAACATCTGACAGGGCTTCATTACCAAAGCGATTTTTAGTCATAACTGAAAGAGACGTTTGAGTGTGCAATTTACTATCTAGGCGCTGCGTAAATTCAAGATGCTCATCATTGCTCATCTTTTGATCACGAAATACTATTACAGCGTAATGGTCCAAGGCCTTGCGTATGTCTTTCAGCATTGTTTCGTCAAATACATTACGCAAATCGATCTCGTCAGCTTCGGCCGCGAAGATGGGATGGATAGGCTTGAATTGAAGTGTCATGATTGCTCACAAGATTAAAAAAGGTTTTATTTGGCGTATAAGAAATAAATAAATTCAGTATCCATGCAAATTCGATCAACTAAAAACCGTGGGTTAATAAGATCATTATGTATTTATAAAGTAAAAAGCGAAATAGTTAAAGTCCCGATAAGAACTATTTTCAAAAACAAATAATGTCTACTAAGAGTTAACCATGAGAGTGGCGCCGATTAACCTCTCAACTAAAACGCTTTTGATAAATATCAAGAAACTTAATTTGCAAAAGATATGTACTGTAAGTTGTTGTCATTTAGAGGACAAGCATGGGTCAGCCAAAGGGTTAAGCTAAGCCAAAGCTTCAATTTCAATAAAAGCACCTGTTTTTTATGCAGGCACTCAAATTAGGGCAAAGAGCCCGCCAAAGGATTAAATACATATGGCCGTGTCTTCCCCATTAGAAGGAATCAAAGTCCTTGACTTGACCCGCGCTTTATCAGGCCCGTTTTGTACGATGATTTTGGGCGACCTCGGGGCGGACGTAATCAAAGTCGAACCTATTGACGGTGACATGATGCGCCAATGGGGGCCATTTGATCGCACCGAAAGTGTTTACTACTTATCTGGAAATCGAAATAAACGAGCTATTGCAATCGATTTCAGATCATCCGAGGGGCTTGAGTTAATCAAGACACTTGTGAAAGAATGTGATGTAGTCGTAGAGAACTTTAAGCCTGGCTCCATGGATGCTATGGGTTTGAACTACGAAATACTGGCTGAAATTAATCCACGATTAATTTATATGAGCATCACTGGTTTTGGAAGAGATGGGCCTAATTCTGATCAACCAGGATTCGACCAAATTGCCCAAGGATATTCCGGGTTAATGAGCGTGACGGGCACCCCTGAGTCGGGCCCTCTTAGAGTTGGAGTTGCAATCGGCGATCAAACTACTGGTATGTGGGCTGCGATTGGTGTTTTATCTGCACTAGCACAGCGCGAAAAAACCGGTGTTGGGCATAGGATTGACACATCATTGATGGCGAGTTTAGTTGGTCTCCTAAGTGTGCAAGGGCAACGATATTTGAGCTTAGGCGAGATGCCAGGCTTAGCAGGAAATAACCACCCAGTTGTCTCTCCTTGTGGCGTCTTTCAAACAAAAGATGGTCCCCTTAATATTGCTGCAAACACACCTAATATGTGGACTACGCTTTGTAATATTTTGGATCTAAAAGAATTGGTTTCAGATGCGCGTTTTATTGATAATGCCTCTCGTGCTGTTAATAGGGACGAACTTAGAAAAATAATTGAGAAAAGACTTTCTTTGTTTGACAGGCAGCATTGGACAGATTTATTCAATAAATCAGGTGTGCCAGCTGGCCCCATCAATAATTTGGCTGAGGTTTTTTCAGATGAGCAAATTCTTCATTGCAAATTAGTCGAAGAAGTTAACCATCCAGTTTTAGGGCCACTTAAACTAGTGGGCAGTCCTATTCAGTTTGACCTTAACAAGGGAAATAGTGTTAGGCGTGCACCCCCTCTATTAGGCGAACACACGTCGGAAATTCTTAAGGAATTTGGTTGGTCGTATCAAGAAATTGATGCCTTAGAGAGCCGCGGTGTTGTAAAGACTCTAAAGAATTAATCTAAAACAAGGAGACAAAAATGACTTTTCTATTTCGTTTTAAAAGTGTTCTATTTGCACTATCAATAGCTATAAGTGGGGCGGCTGTATCTCAGGATTACCCCGCTAAACAACCAATTCGATTGATCGTAACTTTCTCAGCAGGAGGAGGATCTGATGCGGTGGCGCGAGCGCTGAACACCAAACTGGGAGAAGTCCTAGGCCAAACAGTACTTGTGGAAAACAAACCAGGCGCTGGCGGAGCCATTGCAACTGATTACGTTGCTAAATCTGCGCCTGATGGATACACAGTTTTATTTACTGTGTCATCGCACAGCATTAATCAAGCATTAATGCCAACTCTCCCATTCAACACGGAGAGAGATTTACGTGGAATTGTGCTGATAGCAAATTTAGTACAAGTTTTGGTCGTTAATCCGAATGTTCCTGCACGTAACTTACAAGAGTGGTTTGCTATTGGTCAGAAGGATCCTCTTTACCAACAGTTTGCCTCTGGTGGCGTAGGTTCTCCCGGACATTTTGCTGGCGGTCTTTTGCAATCGATGAGCAATCACCCATTGACGCATATTCCTTACAAAGGCTCTGGCGCAGCAATGTCAGACATTATTGGCAATCAAGTACCAGCCATGATTAGCACACTCAGCGGAACAATACCTCATATAAAAAGCGGAAAATTAAAGGCTCTTGCTATCACCTCATCTCAACGTAGCCCCCTACTCCCAGATGTACCAACCATCGCAGAGTCTGGTGTTCCAAACTATGAATCCGATACTTGGGTTGGAATGTTTGTACCCAAAGCCACCCCAGAAGCAATCGTTCAAAAGCTTTATAAAGCGACTGTTACTGCTCTTGAAGATCCCAGTATGAAAGCAAAGATAGAAGGTCTTTCTGGACGAATTATTGCGGGCTCTCCTAGTTCGCTGGATGCGCTAGTGTCGAAAGAGATAAAAGAATTCACAAAAGTTGTTCGTGATCAAAAAATTAAGCCCGAGTGATGTTAGACCAATTTCCATTATTCGCTAAAGAAGGCACAAAGGCCACTATTACTTTGAATCGACCTGAGCATCACAACAGAATCGATCCAGATGATATCCCCAAGATAAATCAACATCTCGACGCGGTTGAAAGTGATCATTCCATTAAATTTCTTGTGATCACAGGAACTGGTAACAAAACATTCTCCTCAGGTTACACGATAGATGCCATATTGACCAGAATGGACGATAGCTTTCAAATGCTTTTGAGTCGAATTGAAAAATTTAATCTGCCAACTATTTGTGCACTCAACGGCAGTGCCTATGGTGGTGGCGTAGATTTAGCGACTTGTTGTGATTTCAGGATTGGCGTTCATGGAAGTCGAATGTTCATACCAGCAGCCAAATTTGGCCTCCATTACTATCCCGACGGCATTAGAAGGTTCGTTCAGCGTGTTGGTCCTGTAGCAGCAAAGAAAATTTTTATGCTTAGCAAAACAATGGACGCAAATGAAATGCTCAGGGTGGGTTTTCTAAATGAATTAGTTTCACACGATGATCTACAACAGACAGTTGATGACTATCAAAAGTCAATCATTGATTGCGACTCTTCAGTTTCTTCGTCCATGAAAAGAAATATTGATGAATTTGTTTCAGGAAGCTTAAACCCCGAAATTTGGATTCAAAAATATCGTGAGGCGCTTACATCTAAAGAAATGGCTAGAAGGCTTGGTAAAAATTACTGAGGAATAGGTACAGAAGACCAAGAAACCATTTGCCAGCCTGGTGCTCTCTTAGCCCACACTTGCAAATAGCGGCTCATGACGATTTTCTTGGTTCCGGCAACTTCCACGTTAATACGAAGATCGCCGTTGACCAAGACAACATCGCCCATCACGCGAAATTCGCGCTGCAAGATATCTAAGCCGTGGTAGATGTAATGGCCACTGCCAAGCTTATCGAGGTATTGCTTCTTATCATCCTGCACTGAGCTGGAATGGATATAGCGTAAATCTTCTCCAATCAAAGGAT
>CAIRQX010000084.1 GCA_903880855.1 uncultured Burkholderiales bacterium
AAAACACCATGTCCATACTGTGCTCGGTAAACATCACCGCCACATCACGTTCTTTGGCTAAAAACTGCACCAAGCCCATCAAGGCATGACGCTCAGAAGGCGACATGCCTGCAGTGGGTTCGTCCATTAACAACAGCCGCGGTTGATTGACCAAAGCCATGGCGAGTTCAAGGCGTTTGATATCGCCATAGGCCAAGGTGTCGCTGATGTGTTGCGACATATCCGCAAGGCCTACTTTCTCTAACAAAGTTTGTGCTGCATCAGCACGGTGTTGGCGAGTCCGACGCCAAGGTGAAAACTGCAGGCCTTGCGCAGAGAGCATGGCCATTTGTACGTTTTCAATCACTGACATTGATCGAAAGACTTCAGCCATTTGAAACGTACGACTCACACCTTGGCGCCACAAGTCATGGGGCTTGCGCCCGATAAGCGATTGACCATTCAAGCTCACGCTGCCGCTGTCAGGTGACAGTTGTCCATTGACCAAATTGAATGTGGTGCTTTTGCCAGCACCGTTGGGACCAATCACTGCCAATAATTCTCCGGCGCCAACATCGAACGACACATTGTTAACAGCCATTTGGCTGCCAAATGATTTGTGCAGATGACGCACTTGTAAAAGTGCTTGCGCCGTCATGCTTTGCGCCCCATCAACTTCCATGTGCCGGCAATGCCATGTGGAAACACCAGTACGAGTAACAACATCACGCCGCCCAGCACCGCACGCCAATAGTCTGTGCTGCGCGCCAGTGTGTCTTGCAGCACCGTGAAAGAAAACGCGCCCACGATAGGACCTGCAGTGGCATGAATGCCGCCCAATAACACCATGACCAAAGCATCAACCGATTTAGGAATACCCATCACATCTGGCGAGATACTGCCTTTAGAAAATGCAAATAAAGCGCCAGCTAATCCGGCAAAGCCAGCGGAGATGACGAAGCCCCACCACTGAACCCAAGCGATATTCAAGCCCATCGCTTGTGCACGCATGGGCGCGTCACGGCTTGCACGCATGGCATACCCCAGTGGAGCGCGCAAGATGTGTTGCAAGACCAAAACGCCAGTCACGGTCAATGCAAGTGCTAACCAATAAAAACTATTTTTGTCTTGCCAGGTTGCGTCAGGCCACACACCATTGAGTCCATTGCTGCCACCCGTTAAGTCATCCCATTGGAAACAGACCGACCAGACAATTTGTGCAAAGGCCAATGTCAGCATAGCCAAATACACGCCAGACAAACGCACGGCAAACCAAGCCAGTGGAATTGCGCATGCTGCACTGATCAGCGGCGCCATCCAAAGTACTTGCTCGGTGGGCAGCCCTTCGCGCAATACCAACAACGCAGCGGCATAGGCGCCAATACCAAAGTAAGCCGCATGCCCAAATGAATGCAAGCCCGCCGGCCCCATGATGAAATGTAAACTTGCAGCAAACAAGACAGCGATCAGCACATCAATTCCCAGCACCACGCCATACGACATATTCGTCATCAGCATGGGCCACATCACGGCAAGAGACATCACGGTTATCCAAGCCATCCAAGCTAAACCATTTGCAGTGGCTGTTTGAACAGAAGACTCTGCTTGCATCACAGCGGTACGCGATACGCTGAGCGGTTTACCCAATAAGCCCCATGGACGCACCATTAAAACCAAAGCCATCACGACAAATTCAGCGACTAGCGTGAGTTTGGAAAAAGCGATGGACAAGCCGCCCAACTCCACCGTGCCGATGGCGACACACAAAGCTTTTACTTCGGCAATCAACAAAGCAGCAATAAACGCTCCGGGTATGGATCCCATACCGCCGACAACCACCACTACAAATGCATCACTGATAGTGACCATATCTAAGCCTACATGCGCGGGTTCGCGCGGCAATTGCAAAGCGCCGCCCCAACCGGCTAATGCACAACCTAAAGCAAATACGCTAGTAAACAAGTAACGTGGGTTAACGCCTAAGGCGCCTAACATTTCACGGTCTTGGGTCGCGGCACGCACCAGCACACCAAAACGGGTACGTTGCAACAGATGCCACAAAGCCCATAACACCAAGGGCCCAACACCAATTAAAAACAAGTCGTAACTCGGAATCAAACGACCGAGGATGTTTACCGCGCCAGTTAAACCCGGAGCGCGCGGCCCCAACAAATCTTCTGACCCCCAGAGCCAAAGCGCCGCATCTTGCACGATCAAGGCAAAAGCAAAAG
Organism: uncultured Burkholderiales bacterium; assembly: GCA_903880855.1. Lineage (GTDB taxonomy): Bacteria > Pseudomonadota > Gammaproteobacteria > Burkholderiales > Burkholderiaceae_C > Limnohabitans. The sequence continues at coordinate 2,211 of CAIRQX010000084.1, forward strand.
TAGCCAGTAGTTGAAACAATTCTGGCGCTTGGTAAATGCGCCGCAATATGGTGACTTCAAACGCAGCACCTATCGCGCCCGTTACAAGCCCTGTGCAAAACAAAAGCAAAAAAAACACAGCAGTGTTTGGCGCATAGGGTGAAAGCCACGGCATCGCATGTGCAACCAAAGAATAGGCCACATACACGCCCAACATGAAAAATGAGCCATGCGCAAAGTTCACCACGCGCGTCACACCAAAAATCAAAGACAAACCTGCCGCCACTAAAAACAAAGAGGAAGCAGAAGCCAAGCCATTGATAGCTTGAACCAGAAAGGCGGATATCTCCAAGAGGGGGTACCTTGTATGTGTTGGCGCGGATGCTGATGCTGATGATTCAGCCCATGGCCAGCATCCGAAACGAAGACCTTAGTCTAGTGGACGCAATTTTTTCACATCGGCATCACTAGGCTGCACGCTGGCGCCATCGATATAGCGATAGTCGACCATGATGCCTTTGCCGCCTTCATTTTTTGTGCGACCTAAAAAAGCCCCCATAGTCGATTGGTGGTCTTGGGGCCTGAACATCGCGGGACCATAGGGCGTGCTGAAACGCAAACCACGGAAGGCGCTGACCAGTTTTTCACTATCAGTGCTTTGTGCTTTGGTAATGCCTGCTGCTAAGGCTTGGATCATGCTGTAACCCACGACCGAACCTAGTCGTGGATGGTCGTTGTACTTGCGGTGGTACGCCAAGAAAAATGCTTTGTGCTCAGGCGTTTGTATGCCATACCAAGGGTAGCCTGTGACGATCCAACCGTTCGGTGTTTCGTCTTTCAAGGGCTCCAGGTATTCGGGCTCTCCGGTCAATAGGCTCACCACCTCACGCCCTTGGAACAAACCGCGCGTATTGCCTTCGCGTACAAACTTAGCGAGATCGGTTGCAAACAAGACATTGAAGATGGCATCGGGTTTTGCATCTGCCAGAGCTTGCGCAACAGAACCACCATCTACTTTGCCTAACGCTGGGGCTTGCTCTGCCACAAACTCCACATCAGGTTGCGCGGCTTTTAACAATTGTTTGAAAGTAGCCGCAGCCGATTGGCCATATTCGTAATTGGGATAGACCACTGCCCAGCGTTTTTTCTTGAGCTTGGCTGCTTCGGGTACGAGCATCGCCACTTGCATATAGGTGGAGGCGCGTAAACGGAAGGTGTATTTGTTGCCGTTTTGCCACACCATTTTGTCGGTGAGTGGTTCGCCCGCCAAGAAAAACACTTTGCGTTGTTTGGCGAAGTCGCCTAAAGCCAAACCAATGTGCGATAAAAAAGCGCCCGATAGCACGTCGACTTTTTCACGGCTGAGCAACTCTTCTGCGGCACGCACAGCGTCACCAGGTGACGCGTTATCGTCCCGCGTGATGAGCTGCAGTTTTTTTCCGTTGACGCCACCGGCTGCGTTGATTTCCTCAACGGCCAATTCCATGCCTTTTTTATAGGGCTCTAAAAAAGCAGGCTGCGCTTTGTAACTATTGATCTCGCCAATCTTGATCACGCCTTGCGAAAAAGACGCAGAAGAAAAAAAGCTGATTAGTGCCGTCAAAAACAGCGCATAGATTTTCATAAAAATTAAGCGTCTAGTCGAACTGCCAAAGCGGCTTTCGTAGCAGTCATCTCAGCGGGCAGGTGATACGCGAGTTGTTTGAATAACTCTTCGTGCAACTTCAACTCTTCCACCCATGCGGCTTTGTCGATATGGGTGACGGTTTTGAACTGCTCAGGCGTGAAGCTCAAACCTGTCCATGTGATTTCTTCATAGCTAGGGCTGATACCAAATACGTTTTCTTTGCCTTTGGCCGTGCCTTCGATGCGGTCGATCATCCACTTCAAGACGCGCATGTTTTCACCATAGCCTGGCCAAACAAATTTGCCGTCTTCGCCTTTGCGGAACCAGTTCACGCAATAGATAGAAGGTACTTTGGTGCCAGATGCTTTGAGCGTTTGGCCCATATTGAGCCAATGCTGGAAGTAGTCGCTCATGTTGTAGCCCATAAAAGGCAACATAGCGAATGGGTCGCGGCGCACGATGCCTTGTTGACCGGCCGCTGCAGCGGTGGTCTCTGAGCCCATGGTGGCAGCCATGTAGACGCCTTCGGTCCAGTTGCGCGCTTCGGTCACGAGTGGCACGGTGGTCGAGCGGCGGCCGCCAAAAATAAACGCGTCAATCGCTACGCCGTTGGCGTCGTCCCACTGCGCGTCGAGCGCTGGGTTGTTGGTGGCTGCTACGGTGAAGCGCGCATTGGCGTGGGCTGCTTTGGCGCCGGTTTCTTTGGCAATCGCGGGGGTCCAATCTTTACCTTGCCAGTCGATCAAATGGTCGGGTAATTTGCCCGTGTCTTTTTCCATGCCCTCCCACCAAACATCGCCGTCGTCTTTGAGCGCAACGTTGGTGAAGATCACGTTCTTGTCCAAACTGGCCATGCAGTTGGGGTTGGTGTGGAAGTTGGTGCCGGGTGCGACACCAAAGTAACCGGCTTCTGGGTTGATGGCGTAGAGCTTGCCGTCAGAGTGCGGTTTGATCCAAGCGATATCGTCGCCGATGGTGGTGACTTTCCAGCCACTGAAGCCTTCTGGTGGCACCAACATGGAGAAATTGGTTTTGCCGCAAGCGCTGGGGAAAGCCGCTGCCACATGGTATTTTTTGCCTTGAGGATTCGTCACACCCAAAATGAGCATGTGCTCGGCCAACCACCCTTGGTCGCGTCCCATATTCGAGGCGATGCGCAAGGCAAAACACTTTTTGCCCAACAATGCATTGCCACCGTAGCCAGAACCGTAAGACCAGATCTCACGTTTTTCTGGGTAGTGCACGATGTATTTGGTTTTGTTGCAAGGCCATTTCACATCGGCTTGACCAGAAGCCAAAGGTGCCCCTACGGTATGCACGCAAGGTACAAAAGCGCCGTCGGTGCCGATCACGTCATACACCGCTTTGCCCATACGGGTCATGATGCGTTGGTTGACTGCGACATAGGCACTGTCAGAGAGTTCAATGCCAACATGCGCAATGTGTGAGCCCATGGGGCCCATGCTGAAAGGCACCACATACATGGTGCGGCCTTTCATGCTTCCGTCGAACAAAGGATGCAAGGTGGCGCGCATCTCGGCGGGCGCCATCCAGTTGTTGGTGGGGCCGGCGTCTTCTTTTTTCTCAGAACAGATATAGGTGCGGTCTTCTACGCGTGCTACGTCGCTGGGGTCAGACCATGCGAGGTAAGAGCCTGGGCGCTTGGCTGGGTTGAGCTTTTTGAAAGTACCGGCGTCTACCAATTGCTGGCACAGGCGCTGGTATTCCTCTTCACTGCCATCGCACCAATAGACGGTGTCTGGTTTGCACAAGGCGGCCATCTCAGCCACCCAAGCAATCAGTTTGGGATTTTTCACATAAGCGGGTGCGTTCATCAAAGAC
>CAIRQX010000085.1 GCA_903880855.1 uncultured Burkholderiales bacterium
CAAGCCATCAGCCGAGGCGTTGCCTATGCGCCTTACGCCGACTTGGTGTGGTGCGAAACCGGTGTGCCAGACATCGGCTTTGCCCGCGAATTTGCGCAAGCTGTGCACGCTTCCAGCCCAGGTAAATTGCTGTCCTACAACTGCTCGCCCTCTTTCAACTGGAAGAAGAACTTGAACGACAAGCAAATTGCGACATTCCAAGACGATTTGTCAGCGCTGGGCTACAAGTACCAGTTCATCACTTTGGCTGGCATTCATATCAATTGGTACAACACTTTCCAATTCGCCCACGCATACGCCAACGGCGAAGGCATGAAGCATTACGTCAACATGGTGCAGGAGCCGGAATTTGCTGCGCGCGAAAAGGGTTACACCTTTGTGTCCCACCAACAAGAAGTGGGCGCTGGGTACTTTGATGATGTGACCACTGTGATTCAAGGTGGTTCGTCTTCGGTTAAGGCTTTGTCTGGGTCTACTGAGGAAGAGCAGTTCCACTAACTTTCTATTCCGTTGCACGGCCCATACGACTTGGGCACCTTGTTACGCTCATGTCCCCCGAGAGGCGCTGTCAGCGCCTCTCTCCTCCTTTACTTCGCTACACAAGGCACCCAAGCCGTATGAGCCTTTAGGGGTTGGGTATCTGTTGTAGCGAAGTAAAGGAGGAGATTCAGGCGCAGCCTGAATCGGGGGACATTAGCGGAAACAGATGCCCAAGCCCATCCCCCTCCGCCATAGAAGTGCACCCACTGCTAACAAGAAAAGCAAGTCTCGCTAGCAAAGCCACAAACCCGAGGCGCGTAAAATGACCGATCAGCGTTTCTACATATCAACCGAGCGCGGCCCCAGCCGCGCTTTTTTCATTCAGGCACATGGTTCAGATCACACTTCCCGACGGTTCGCAACGTGAATTTCCTGGCCCCGTCACCGTGGCCGAGGTAGCCATGTCGATTGGTGCTGGTTTGGCCAAAGCGGCTTTGGCTGGCAAGGTCGACGGTAATGTGGTTGACACCAGTTTCACGATCGAGCGCAACGCGCAATTGGCCATCATCACGGGCAAAGACGCCGACGGCCTAGAAGTTATTCGCCATTCCACCGCGCATTTGTTGGCGTATGCGGTCAAAGAACTTTTTCCAGAGGCGCAAGTCACTATTGGCCCAGTGATCGAAAACGGCTTTTTTTATGACTTTTCTTTCAGCCGCAGTTTCACGCCTGAAGACTTGATAGCCATCGAAAAGCGCATGACCGAGCTCGCCAACAAAGACGAGCCCGTGGTGCGCCGCGTTTTGCCGCGTGATGACGCGGTTGCCTATTTCAAAAACATGGGCGAGCACTACAAGGCCGAGATCATTGCCAGCATTCCTGCCAATGAAGACGTCAGCCTGTACCGCGAGGGCGCCTTTGAAGACCTCTGCCGTGGCCCCCACGTACCGAGCACTGGCAAGCTCAAGCACTTCAAACTGATGAAAGTGGCTGGCGCCTACTGGCGCGGCGACCACCGCAACGAAATGCTGCAACGCATTTACGGTACCGCTTGGGCGAGCAAAGACGACTTACAGCAATACCTCACCCGTTTAGAAGAAGCCGAAAAGCGTGATCACCGCAAACTCGGTCGCGAACTTGATTTGTTCCATATCGACGAGCATTCGCCTGGCACCGTTTTTTGGCACCCCAAGGGCTGGACGGTGTGGCAAGAGGTCGAGCAATATATGCGCCGCGTTTACCGCGACAACGGCTATCAAGAGGTAAAAGCCCCCCAAATCTTGGACCAAGGCCTATGGGAGAAAACCGGCCACTGGGACAAATACCGCGAAAACATGTTTGTGACTGAAAGCGAGAAACGCGACTTCGCCTTGAAGCCGATGAACTGCCCCGGCCACATCATCATCTTCAACCAAGGTATCAAGAGTTACCGCGATTTACCGCTGCGTTTTGGCGAATTTGGGCAATGCCACCGCAACGAGCCCTCGGGCAGTTTGCACGGCATCATGCGGGTGCGCGCGTTCACGCAGGACGACGGACATATCTTTTGTACCGAGGAGCAAATCCAAGCTGAAGTCATCGCTTTCACCACCTTGCTGCAAAAGGTTTATCGCGATTTCGGTTTCACGGATATCTTGTACCGGCTATCGACAAGACCAGAAAAACGCATCGGTAGCGATGAAAGCTGGGACCGGGCCGAAGCAGCTTTGGCAGATGGCTTGCGTGCCTCTGGCTGCGATTTTGAGTACTTGCCAGGGGAGGGCGCTTTCTACGGCCCCAAGATCGAATACACGCTGAAAGACGCGATTGGTCGCGAATGGCAGTGCGGCACCATCCAGGTCGACCCGAACATGCCAGAGCGCCTCGACGCCGAATACGTGGGCGAAGACGGTGCCCGTCACCGCCCCATCATGCTGCACCGCGCGATTGTGGGCAGTTTGGAGCGTTTTATCGGAATTTTGGTCGAGCAGCACGCTGGTGCCTTGCCAACTTGGCTTGCGCCCGTTCAGGTGGCGGTGCTCAATATCACCGACGCGCAGGCCGATTTCGCCCAAGAAGTTGTGAAAATGCTGAAAAATCAAGGGCTTAGGGTGTCTTTGGACCTCCGAAATGAGAAAATTACGTATAAAATACGTGAGCATTCAATGCAGAAGCTGCCCTATATCTTGGTCGTAGGCGACAAAGAAAAGGCAGCCGGCGCCGTTGCAGTGCGCGCCCGAGGTAACCAAGACCTTGGTGTGATGCCTCTACAAGCCTTCTTTGAAAAGATCGCCTCGGACATCGCTCTCAAAAGCTGATTTCATACCGAAACTGCCATGAGTTGTGCGTCGCACAACTTCAGGCTGTTTTGTTTTTTTTAAGGATAGTCACCATCTCTACTGAATTTCGCGATCGCCGCCAGCGCGAGGAACGCAAACATCGCCTGAACCGGGAAATCATGGCCCCGGAAGTCCGTCTCTCCGGTCCCGACAACGAGCCTCTAGGTATCGTGAGCTTGGCAGAAGCCTTGCGCATGGCCGGTGAAATCGATGTGGATCTGGTTGAAATAGCTGCAACAGCAGTGCCCCCCGTCTGTCGTTTGATGGACTACGGCAAGTTCAAGTACCAAGAGCAGAAAAAGGCAGCGGAAGCGAAGTCCAAACAAAAAGTGATCGAGGTCAAAGAAATTAAGTTTCGCCCCGGCACTGATGATGGTGACTACAACATCAAGATGCGCAACATCAAGCGCTTCTTGGATGACGGAGATAAATGCAAGATCACGTTGCGCTTCAGAGGCCGCGAGATCACGCACCAAGAAATCGGTATGGCGCTGTTGCAGCGCATACGTGATGAGTTGGCGGACCTGATCGTTGTCGAACAGTTCCCCAAACTCGAAGGACGCCAGATGGTCATGATGATCGCGCCTGGTAGAAAAAAACCGGGTGGCACCGCCAAACCCGTGGCAGAAGTTACCTCGGTAGCAGCTGCCTGAATTTGGCAACGCGGCCAGCCAGCCGTGTTTGAGAAGGTAAGCGATCAGTGTCTCGGGGCTAACAAGACTGCAAACAGGTTTGCAGGCGCCTCACGAGCACAAATAAAAGGAGCATTGAAATGCCCAAAATGAAGACCAAAAGCAGCGCGAAAAAGCGCTTCCGTGTTCGTCCTGGTGGCACCGTGAAACGCGGCCAAGCCTTCAAGCGTCACATCCTGACCAAGAAGACCACCAAAAACAAACGCCATCTCCGTGGTGCCGTAGCTGTGCATGAGACCAATATGGGTCACATGGCGCAAATGCTGCCCAAAGCTGGCCTTTAATCACTGACGAACAAGGAGAAACAATATGCCTCGCGTAAAACGTGGTGTGACGGCAAGAGCCCGTCACAAAAAAGTTCTGGCCCTAGCCAAAGGTTTCCGCGGTCGCCGCGGTAACGTATTCCGTGTCGCCAAACAGGCGGTGATGAAGGCAGGCCAATACGCCTACCGTGACCGCCGTACAAAGAAGCGCGTGTTTCGCCAGTTGTGGATTGCGCGTATCAACGCCGCAGCCCGCCAATGTGGTCTGACATACAGCCAATTCGCCAACGGCCTGAAAAAAGCCCAGATCGAAATCGACCGCAAAATGCTGGCCGATTTGGCGGTGCACGATATGGTGGCTTTTGGCCACATCGTCGAACAAGTCAAAGCCAAATTGGCCGCTTGATCGCCGCTGGCTCAACGCCAACAGCACAGGGGTTGAGGCTATATAAAGCTTCAATCCCTTTTTTGTTTTTCTAACCCACGCATGTCTATGAACGAGTTGGACTCTTTGGTTGCCAGTGCCCAAGCTTTGTTTGCACAAAGCACTACGCCTGCTGATCTAGAAAATGCCAAAGCCCAATTTTTGGGCAAATCAGGCCGCATCACCGAGTTGATGAAGGGCTTGGGCGCTTTGAGCGTGGAAGAAAAAAAATCGCAAGGCGCGGTGATCAACGTCGCCAAACAAGCGATTGAAGCCGCATTGCAAGCGCGTCGCCAAGCTTTGGCCGACGCCGAATTAGACATTCAACTCAAATCCGAAGTGTTGGACGTTACGCTGCCAGGGCGTACCCGCGCGCAGGGTGGTTTGCACCCCGTGTCCATAACGCTAGAACGCATCGAATCTATTTTTGGCTCGATGGGCTTTGAAGTTGCGCAAGGCCCAGAAATTGAAACCGACTGGTTCAACTTCACTGCGCTCAATACGCCTGAAGACCATCCAGCCCGTTCGATGCACGACACCTTCTACGTAGAAGGTGGCTACCTCTTGCGCACCCACACCAGTCCCATGCAAATTCGCCATGCGGTGCAACACGTCAAACGTCATCAAGCTTTGTTGAATGCTGGTGGCGACACCCGCATGCCTGAAATTCGCGTCATCGCACCGGGGCGCACCTACCGTGTGGACAGCGACGCTACCCATTCACCTATGTTCCACCAATGCGAAGGTTTGTGGATTGGTGAAGATGTGAGCTTCAAAGACCTCAAAGTCGTTTTCACCGACTTTTGCCGCACATTCTTTGAAACCGACGATTTGGTCTTGCGTTTCCGCCCCAGCTTTTTTCCCTTCACCGAACCGAGTGCGGAAATAGACATTCAGTTCCCTAGCGGCCCCTTGGCGGGCCGTTGGTTAGAAGTCGCAGGCTCTGGCCAAGTGCATCCCAACGTCGTGCGCAATATGGGTTTAGACCCAGAGCGCTACATCGGGTTCGCATTTGGTATGGGTCCAGACCGACTCACCATGCTGCGCTACGGTGTGAACGATTTACGTTTGTTCTTTGATGGCGACATTCGTTTTCTGAGCCAGTTCCAGTAATACGGCGCACCTCAACCCATACCGACACGAGAACCGCTGATGCAATTTCCAGAATCTTGGTTGCGCGAATTTTGCAACCCTCCCATTTCTACCCAAGCCTTGGCTGACACCTTGACGATGGCAGGCTTGGAAGTCGAAGAACTCCAACCTGTAGCGCCTCCGTTCACTGGCATCGTGGTGGGCGAAATCAAAGAAGCCGTGCAACATCCTGACGCAGACCGTTTACGTGTGTGCAAAGTCGATGTGGGGCAGGGCAGTTTGCTCAATATCGTCTGTGGCGCACCCAACGCACGCGTCGGTATCAAAGTGCCTTGCGCTATGGTGGGTGCCGAGTTACCACCTGGTGAAGACGGTAAGCCTTTCAAAATCAAAGTGGGCAAACTGCGTGGTGTTGAGAGTGAAGGCATGCTGTGCTCAGCCAAAGAATTAAAAATCGCTGATGACCACGGTGGTTTGTTAGAGCTTGCGAATGATGCACCGCTTGGACAAAACATCCGCGAGCATTTGCGTTTAGACGACACCTTGTTTACCTTGAAGCTCACACCCAATCTGGCGCATTGCTTGAGCGTGTTTGGCATTGCGCGTGAGTTGTCTGCCTTGACGGGCGTACCTCTCCAAACGCCAGCATTTCCAAAAATACAAACTACGCATAAAGACACCTTGCCCGTCAAGATCGAATCGACAGATTTGTGCGGACGTTTTTCTGGCCGCATTGTGCGTGGTGTCAATCCCAAAGCCACGACTCCTGCGTGGATGGTCGATCGCCTAGCGCGTTGTGGGCAACGTAGCGTGAGCCCGTTGGTCGATATTTCTAACTACGTGATGTTTGAGTTGGGCCGCCCCTCACACATTTTTGATCTCGACAAAATCCATGGGGGTTTGCAAGTACGTTGGGGCAAAGCGGGTGAGCAACTTGCTCTGCTAAACGGCAACACCGTGACGGTAGATGAGAAGGTTGGCGTAATAGCTGACAGCAAAGAGGTCGAGTCGCTCGCTGGCATCATGGGTGGACAATCGACTGCGGTGAGCGACAGCACCAGTAATATTTATATAGAAGCCGCTTTTTGGTGGCCTACGTCTATCGCAGGGCGTTCACGTCGCTTTAACTTCAGCACCGATGCAGGCCATCGATTCGAGCGCGGTGTAGACCCGCAATTGACGGTGGAGCACATCGAGCGCATTACCCAGTTAGTGGTCGATATTTGTGGAACGCCACAGACAACGGTTGGGCCTATCGATGACCAACAGGTCAACATGCCCAAGACCGAGTCCGTCACATTGCGTGTTGCACGCGCGGTCAAAGTGATTGGTATGCCTTTGACGCAGCAGCGCATCGCAGATGCTTTGCGCGGCTTAGGTTTGCCAGTGGAAGAGGGTGATGGCTTGGTCACGGTCACACCACCGTCATTCCGTTTCGATCTAAAAATAGAAGAAGACCTGATCGAAGAAGTAGCACGCATGGTGGGCTACAACAACCTACCCACGACGCCACCCAAAGCCCCCATCACCGCAAAAATTCGCGCGGAAAGCCAACGCAGTCCGCATGCTGTGAGACGTCAACTGGCAGCTCTGGGTTACCAAGAAACCATCAACTTCAGCTTCGTCGATGCGCGTTGGGAAACCGAACTAGCTGACAACGCCAACCCCGTTGCATTGCTCAACCCTATCGCCAGCCAAATGAGCGTGATGCGTTCATCCTTGATCGGCTCGTTGCTGCAAGTCGTGAAATTCAACGCCGATCGCAAAGCGCATGGTGTGCGTGTGTTTGAAATCGGTCGCGTGTTTTCAAAAAATGCCAGCGTACCTGACAGCGACACCACCGTCAAAGGTTTCGATCAACCGATGCGCGTGGCAGGCATGTCCTTTGGAAATGCGGCGCCGGTGCAATGGGATGTCCAAGACCAAGCGGCAGATTTCTATGACGTCAAAGCTGATGTGCAAGCACTTCTCGCACCCGCTGTACCAACTTTTGAAGTAGACACACATCCAGCCATGCACCCAGGCCGTTGCGCCAAAGTTTTGCTCCATGGTCAAGCGATTGGCTATGTCGGTGAGTTGCATCCCAAATGGCGACAAAGCTGGGATTTGTCCAGTGCCCCGGTGATGTTTGAGTTGAACTTAGATGCAGTTACTGAACGTGCAGTGCCTGTTGCGCTAGCAGTTGAACGGTTCCCCAATGTGGAGCGTGATATTGCGGTGATCGTCAAAGAACACATCGCACATGACCAAGTGATAGCTGCAGTGCATGCTGCCAGCACCCAAGGTTGGTTACGCCATGCCGTCTTGTTCGATGTGTATCGCACAAAAACTGCGAATGCATCTATGGCGGCGGATGAAAAAAGCCTCGCCATTCGCTTGACCTTGAATAGCCACGAAGCCACCTTGAACGACGCACAAATCGATCAAGCGGTGCAAGCTGTTGTGGCGCAATTGGCACAACAGTTCAGTGCCCGCTTGCGTTCTTAAAGCCTTCCTACTAGAGTCATTCCATGGAAATCTCATTTGAAAGCTTAGAAACCCCTGCGTTAACCAAAGCGCAGCTTGCCGATTTATTGTTTGAGCAAATTGGTTTGAACAAGCGCGAATCTAAAGACATGATTGATGCTTTTTTCGATCTCATTGCGCAAAGTTTGGTCGATGGGGTGGACGTCAAAATTTCTGGTTTCGGTAATTTCCAAATCCGTACCAAAGCACCGCGTCCCGGTCGCAACCCACGCACCGGTGAGGCCATTCCTATCGAAGCCCGCCGCGCGGTGACTTTCCACGCCAGCCATAAATTAAAAGAGCAACTTCAGGCTTAAGCCTTATTAGGCGTATTTCGCCGTTGCTACTTGTCAAAAAAAGTAGTTTTTTCTGTGGTTTTTATGGTTTGGAGGCTGTAAATCCTCCCCAAGAGGACAAACTTCGTGTAACCTCTGCGGTCCCGTTTACAAGCCAATGATTTTCATGGAGAAATCCCTCCTTCCCTCTATTCCCGCCAAGCGCTACTTCACCATCGGTGAGGTGAGCGACCTATGCGGCGTCAAACCGCATGTGTTGCGGTATTGGGAGCAGGAATTCACGCAACTACGTCCCATGAAGCGACGTGGTAATCGACGTTATTACCAGCACCATGAAGTGCTGATGATTCGCCGCATACGCGACCTCTTGTACGACCAAGGATTCACCATCAGCGGTGCACGCAACAAACTGCAAGAGTTGGTGCAAGGCGATCGCGATAAACGCCGTGCTGAAGAAGGTGAACTTGAGTTCGATGCCAATGGCGTGAACCAATCCTTCGATATGCCTGCTGCGTTAGAAGCGAGTAAAAGTATTTTGGTGTTTCAACCGAGCAATGAAAGCGTAAGCATCTTGCGCCAAGAGCTCACGCAGATCCGTGATTTGCTCTTCGAATCAAGGCCCTAGCGCGCTATAATTTCTTCTTTCTTCGGCGTGTAGCGCAGCCTGGTAGCGCACTTGCATGGGGTGCAAGGGGTCGCGAGTTCGAATCCCGCCACGCCGACCAATGAATACGAGGGTTAGTAGCAACGTAAGTTACTAACCCTTTTTCATTTTATAAAAAGGTTCGACAGAATATGGGCGATTATTCGAACATGGCAAGTTATTACGATGTGATCATGACATCAGGCTATTACGATTACGCCAAAATTGTTGATAGCTTAGTTTTACAAGACAGCGTCGAAAAAGTTCTAGAAATTGGATGCGGTACGGGTTTGATTTTGGAGGAGCTTGCGCGACGCAAATCTACCCTACAAATCTCTGGTATCGATTTGACTGCGCCCATGTTGGCTATCGCTCAAGAGCGCCTCAAGTCTTTTCATAATGTTTCCCTATCGCAGCAAGACGTTTGCAATTTGAATTTGCCAACCGCACATGACTTAGCTTTCTCTTATGGCGGTGTTTGGTACTTCGTCATAGATGGCGACAAAGAACCTTTCTTGGTGAGCCATATTCCTGACCATGCCGCTAATGTGCAAGGCCTAGAGAAAATGGCGCAGCATATCGCGCCCCATGGCACTTTATTGTTAGGTATCCAAGGCCCGCACCACGACTACGAGACTGTTATTTCAAACGGGATGAAATATTCTCAAAAAATAGATCCTACGGATATTGGATTTACCAAGCATTACTTCCTATCGGATGGCCAGAAAACCTTGATGGCGCAAACGGTGAAATACAGAACGTATAGCTTTGAAGAAGCTAAAAATATGTTGGCTACCTATGGCTTCACCTATGTTCCAGAAATACGTGACAACAAATTATTTTTGCGTTTCAGCAAGGCCTAATCGACATACACAAATGCCAATTTATGGATTTGAATAAAAGTGTCCTAGAAAAAAGAAAGAATGTGTATGTCTTCTAAGCCACGTTTGTTATTTGTAGGTGTCGGCAATATGGGAAATCCCATGGCCGCTAACCTCATCCGAGCCGGTTATCCCACCACCGTATTTGACGTTTCGCGCAACAAAGCTGATAACTTGATTGCGCTAGGTGCGCATTGGGCTGATAGTTTGGCAAGCGGTGCAAAGAATGCGGATGTGGTCATGTGCTCCTTACCAGGCCCCAAGCAAGTGCGTGAGGTGATGCTGGGTGATCAAGGCCTGATTGCACATGTGAATGGGGGCGCGACCATCATTGACACATCGACCAGTGCTGTTGATTTGGTCAAAGAACTCACGCAGTTAACGCAGGCTAAAGGTGTTGATTTCTTGGAGGCGCCAGTCACCAATGCCGTAGACTTCGCAGCCCTTGGCCGGCTGTCTATTTTTGTGGGGGGCAAGCAAGCGTGTTTTGACAAACACAAGCCCTTGTTTGAAGTCATAGGCGAAAAGATATTCTTTGTTGGCGAGCCTGGAAACGGTGCCACCATCAAATTACTCACCAATTTGCTGTGGTTTGTCAGTGCTGCAACGATTGGTGAAGGATTGATGTTGGGTGCAAAGGCGGGAATTCCTTTGGACACTGTCTGGGAAGCTATCAAATCGAGTGCTGGTAACAGTTGGGTAGCGCAGCACGACGTGCCATCGATTTTTGCGGGCCACTATGACCCAAGTTTTTCATTGGCTCTGTGCGTGAAAGATCTCACGCTGATCAACGAAGTTGCCCAATCGCAAGGCTACGATTTAAAAATGGGCGGCTTGGCTAAATCTTTGTTCGAAGAAGCTATGCAAACCTATGGTGCCGAGGCGGGGGAATTGCATGTGGTTCGCTTGCTAGAAGAACGTGTGGGCCTTTTATTGCGCCCCCCGCTTGGTCAAGCTATTTAATACATTCAGCAAGTTCTTGCAAAATACGCAATATGGCAAGTAACAAACAGCAGCAATTGATGTCCGAGGCACATCTGCACATGCCGCAAGGCGTGGCAGAAAACTACCGCTATTGGGGCGATGACCAGACTGTTTTTGTTGAGAACGCTAAAGGCTGTGGCTTTACTGACTGTGATGGTAAAACCTATGTCGACTTCCGTTTAGGTTACGGCCCCATCATCTTGGGCTACCGCGATGTGCGGGTTGACCAAGCAGTCGTGGAGCAAATTACCCAGCGCGGCACCCTGACGGGTTTTTCTACCGCCCTAGACATTGAAGTGGTTAAGCAAATCAAAGCGCTGTGCCCGCAAATCGACAAAGTGCGCTTTGCCAATTCCGGTACAGAGGCAGTCATGGGTGCGATACGCACGGCACGCGGCTTTACTCAACGCGATCGCGTGGCGATTGTGGAAGGTTCTTTCCATGGGCTGTTTGATGAAATGATGTGGAAGGCCGACATCGAAGCATGGGATCCCAATAGCAAGCTTGCACCTCGCGTCATTCCGTTTGGGGTAGGTGTGCCCGAACGTGCGCGCGCATTGTTAGATATCTTCAGGCTCAATGATTTTGAAGGGCTAGAAGAACTCTTTGCAACCAAGCACGAGCAATTAGCCTGCGTGGTGTTAGAGCCAATCATTGGTAACGCTGGCAGTATTTCTGCAACACCAGCATGGCTTCAGCGCTTGCGCGATTTGTGTACCGAGTACGGCACGCTGCTTATCATTGATGAAGTCAAAACTGGCTTTAGGGTTGCCAAAGGTGGTGCCCAATCGCTTTATGGTATTTACGCGGACTTAACCAGTTACGCCAAAGCTATGGGCAATGGTTACCCTGTGGCTGCTTTTGGCGGTCGTGCTGCGGTGATGGACAAAGTGGGTTCTCACGCAGGTGGTGTGGTGCACGGCGGAACCTATACCGCTAACTTGGTGGGACTCAGTGCCGCCCATGCAACCCTGGATATATTGACCAACACGCTTGCACTCAAAACGATTGATGAGACGGGTGATCGCATACAAGCATTACTAGGCCGAGTCTTCACCCATGCAGGGGTTGAACACGCTTTTGCAGGACCGCCTGCAATGTTTGGCATCCACTTCACTCCCACAGTTCCCCAAAATTACCGCGACTGGCGTGTCACCAATAGTGACCTCTATCGAACCTTCGCTTGGAAATTGATCGATCTTGGGGTTATGCTTGAGCCTGATTCACGCGAACCGTGGTTTATTTGCGAAGCGCATCAGCACATGGACTTTGCATGGCTTGAAGACATGTCTACCCAAGCGATTCGTTTTGCACTCGATAATCACTGATCTTTTATCCATCGTTTCTTACAAAAAGGAAAATCATGGCAGATAACAGCCCAACCAGTAACAACCTAGTGATCGGCGACGGCGTCACCTTCAAGGGTTCTATCTCTGCGCCAGGCAAAGCCATCATCAATGGCGTCGTATCAGGTGAATTAATTGCAGACGATCTATTGATCGGTCAAAAAGGCAAAGTAACTGGCGTGGTTCGGGCGCGCGAAATTGATGTGCACGGTGAGCTCAATGAAGATATCAGCTGCCGCTCACATTTACTGATACACAGCACAGGCAAAGTCTCTGGAAAACTTGAATACCACGAGATTGAGATTGAACGCGGTGGAAAGTTCAAAGGAACAATGAGCCAGAAGTGATTCGCTGACTCTTGTTTGTATACTTGTGGGTTGGCCCACAAATAAGAGGCACCTTATGCGTATTTTGGTTTTGCTAGCAAGAATTTCCGCTGTTCTTGCGGGAATTTTGCTCACCTTTATCACCGTTATGACATGCGCAAGCATTGTGGGGCGCGAGTTATTAGGAAGCGCTATAACCGGTGACTTCGAACTCTCTGGCGCTGCTACTGGTGCGGCTATTGCGATGTTCATGCCTTGGTGTCAGGCCAAGCGCGGCAACATCATCGTGGATTTCTTTACCGCCAGTTGTTCCCCCAAAACCAATGCAGTGATGGACCGCTTAGGTGCTTTGTTGCTAGCCTTTTGTTTTGGTGTCCTTGCATGGCGCACTGGAATCGGCGGATTGAGTTCGTATGTTTCTAACTCCGGCACCATGATCTTGGGTTTTCCTGAATGGGTTGTCTACGCATGCATGACACCTCCTTTTGCCTTGACCTGTTTGATTGCGTTTGGCCAAGTCTTCTTTGGTTTTGATGATCAATTAGGAGAAGCAGCATGACCAGCGTTCAAATAGTGGGTGTCATTTTCGGCATCATGTTGGTCTTGATGGCCGTGCGCGTTCCTATTGCTATCTCCATGTTCGTTGCTGGGGCTTATGGATATATTGTGCAAACAGGATGGTTGCCTTTTGCTAGTTTCTTAAACAACCAAGCCTTCGCGCGTTTTGCAAGTTATGACTTGTCGGTCATTCCATTGTTTATTTTGATGGGGCACTTCGCCACACAGGGCGGTATCAGCAAGGCATTGTTTGATTTCGCTGCGAGCGTGATGGGTCGTTTCAAAGGCGGTCTTGCGATGGCGGCAGTATTGGCTTGTGCTGCATTTGGTGCCATTTGTGGATCCTCAGTTGCTACTGCTGCAACCATTACCGGAGTAGCTTTGCCCGAACTCAAGCGCCATGGCTATTCAGGCCGTCTAGCTACTGGTACTTTAGCGGCTTCCGGAACTTTGGGTATTTTGATCCCTCCCTCAGTTCCTTTAGTCATTTATGCCATCTTGACGGAACAAAACATTGCCAAACTATTTGCTGCAGCCATGGTGCCAGGCATCATTGCTATGTTGGGTTATATGGCAGCGATTGCTATTTATGTGCGATTAGTGCCTGGCCATGCCCCAGAAGTAGATGACGATTTTTCTCGTTTGACATGGCAGTCATTCAAAGGCGTGGCTCCCATCATGGCCATTTTTATCATTGTGTTTGGTGGTATTTACAGTGGAATGTTCACACCTACTGAGGGTGCTGCAGTGGGAGCTGCCAGCACGTTTGTTGCATCCTTGCTGAAGGGTGAAATCAATTGGGATAAATTCAAACAGTGCTTTTATGCAACAGCAGACAGTTCTGCCATGATTTTTTTGATCTTTATCGGTGCAGATTTAATGAACGGAGCTTTGGCTCTTTCGCAAGCCTCTGTGCAACTGACTGAAATGGTCACAGGTCTTGGATGGCCACCTTTGATGATCATGGCTGGCATATTGTTGTTCTATGTTGTTTTGGGCGCCGTGATGGATGAGTTGTCGATGATCTTGTTGACGATTCCTATCTTTTTCCCCATTGTGATGGGCATGGATTTCGGATTGCCTAAAGAGTCGGTCGCCATCTGGTTTGGCATTTTGGTGTTGATGGTGGTGGAGTTTGGTTTGCTAGCGCCGCCCGTTGGTCTGAATGTGTATGTGGTCAATGGAATGGCCAAAGATATTCCAATTGCTGAAAGCTATCGTGGCGTGATGCCATTCTTGGTCAGTGACACCATTAGAACTTTATTGATACTGTTCTTCCCTGGTGTTTGTCTTTGGTTGGTTTCTGTTATTACCTAGCAACCATTACCAGCTAGTGGGCCCGACATAGGTAGGTTGGTTTTGCTCATCGCATATAAAAAAAGGGAGGCTATGCCTCCCTTTTTATTTGTAATAAAAGTGAGCAAGCACTTAAGTGCTTGCATTTGGATTACTTGGTGTACTTGGCAATAAAGCCTTGTGCTTCATGGACTAAGTTTGCGCCATCTACGCCCTTCTTGTCCATATCACTGATCCATTCGATGCTCAAGCTAGCAGATGCACGTTTCCATACATCCAACTCACTTTTAGGAATGATGGTGATGGTGTGACCACCAGCAATCATTTTGGCTTTACCAGGAACGTCGTTGTCGCCTTGGGTTTTACCTAAAAATGCCGAGAGTTCGCGGCCTGAGTTTTTGTCAATAACTTTCTTCAAGTCAGCTGGCAAAGACTCATACTTGGCTTTATTCATAGGCACCACGAAGACGGTGGTGTAGAGCGCGTTTTCGCCACGATCGGTCTCAGCGGTGTAGCGGGCCAGTTCTTCAATTTTCAATGTTTGCGCGACTTCGTAAGGAATCACAGCGCCGTCAATCGTGCCCTTAGACAAAGCATCAGGAACTGCTGGAACAGGCATCCCAACGGGTGTAGCGCCCATGCTGGCGAGCAACTTGGTGGTCAAGCGGGTTGGACCACGCAACTTCAAGCCTTTGATGTCGGCCATGTTTTTGATTTGCTTTTTCGCTGTAAAGATGTTGCCGGGGCCGTGGACGTGCATGGCCAAAACCTTGACGTCTTTGAATTCGTCTTTGGCAAATTTCTCGTAATAGTCCCATGTTGCTCGGCTAGTTGCCTCAGGGGTGGTCATCATGAAAGGCAATTCGAACACTTCCATTTTGGGGAATCGACCGGAAGAATAACCAGGCAAAGTCCAAACGACGTCAGCTACGCCATCACGTGCTTGGTCATACAACTGGGGAGGGGTGCCGCCAAGTTGCATCGCTGGGTAGATCTGACATTGCAGACGGTCTTTGGAGTCTTTCGCAATGTTGTCGCACCAAGTGCGAAGCATCTTGGTGTGCTGAATAGATGTGGGGCCTAAAAAGTGGTGCACTTTCAAAATAATGGCTTCTGCTTGCGCAGAACCAATGACGCTTGCTAATGCGACTGCAATGGCGGCGTGTTTAAATACTTTTTTCATGAAAAACTCCAGTGGGGAAGGGAAACTCACGCATAGTAATCCGACCAAGCGGTCGGTTAATTAAGGGTTTACTCGATATCGACTTGATGCAAGACAAAGTTCTTTGACTTCATATCTGCAAAAAAGCACTGCAATGTTTGCTTGACAGTGCGAAAAGCAATCTCATCCCAAGGAATGTCTTGCTCGCTAAACAAGCGTGCTTCCATGGTTTCATGCCCTGGGTCAAATATGTCACTGGTGAGTCGGGCGCGGTAGAAAAAATGCACTTGGCCGACACGCACCACATTCATGATGCTGAAAAGTTCTTGCATTTCAAACTGTGCGCCCGCTTCTTCCACTGTTTCGCGTGCAGCGCCTTGCGCCAGTGTTTCGCCAAGTTCCATGAACCCTGCAGGCAAAGTCCATTTACCTAGGCGCGGCTCGATATTGCGTTTGCATAGCAAGACTTTGTCGCCCCACACCGGCACGGTACCTACAACGTTCAGGGGATTTTCGTAGTGCACCGCTTCGCAAGCTGGGCACACCGCGCGTTGCCGTGTGTCGCCATCGTCTGGCAAGCGGTATTCCACCGCAGCGCCACAGGCCTTGCAATGTTTGATCTGCGCGCGGTGCAACATGGGCAGTCGCTTTAGCTCACGTGTACTTTGATCTCACCCAAGCCAGCGACAGCACCTACCAAGGTATCGCCAGTCACCACAGCTGCAACGCCTTCAGGCGTTCCGGTGAATATCAAGTCACCAGGTTGCAATTCCCAAGCGGCGGATAAGTGTTCGATGGTCTCAGCGATATTCCAGATCAATTTGCTGACATGGCTGCGTTGGCGATCTTGCCCATTGACTTGCACATAGATTTCTGCATTTTCAACATCGCCAGCTTGCGCAACCGGTGTGATGGGACCCATGGGTGCGCTATGGTCAAAACCTTTTCCGATACACCAAGGGCGGCCTTGTTTTTTCATTTCGTTTTGCAGATCACGGCGTGTCATATCTAGGCCAACGGCATAACCGTAGATGTGTTGCATGGCATTGGCTGCAGAAATGTTTTTGCCGCCTTTTCCAATGGCGACTACCAATTCGATTTCGTGGTGGAAGTTTTTAGTCAAACTGGGGTAGGGCATGTTGACGGTTTGTCCACTTGGAGCAAAAACCAATGCGTCCGCTGGCTTTAGAAAAAAGAAAGGGGGTTCACGTCCAGTAAAGCCCATTTCTTTGGCATGTTCTTCGTAATTACGGCCCACGCAATAAATACGGTGGACGGGGAACTGTTCTGTTTTTCCGATAACTGGAACGCTGACAACGGCTGGGGGCGTGAAAAGGTATTGCATGGTGGTGTTGAGAGGAGAGGGATTAAGAGACGGGTTGAGGTATCAAACCTGTCTAGTCTAATGCCTACAAGCTATAAAACGCTGTCAAATGATATGGATTTCTTGTCGCTATCTGGTGGCGGTATCCTTGCCCGCTATGCAGATAAAAGACTGGCAACTTCCAACTGGCGTTCAAGCCATTTGCACTACACGGTTGGGTGGCGTTTCTCTCCCTCCCTACGACAGCTTGAATCTAGGGGACCATGTTCAAGATGACCCGCAACATGTGGCGCAGAACAGAAACCTTTTGAAGCAGCAACTTTATGGTGCGCGTCCAGTATTTTTAAAGCAAGTGCACGGCGTGGATGTTTTGCATCTACAACCTGACACGCCAGATGGCGCTATTGCTGATGCTTGCCTGACCCATCAGACCCATTTGGCATGCACCATCATGGTGGCTGATTGCTTGCCTATTTTGTTCACAGACTCTCTAGGCACAATAGTCGCTGCGGCCCATGCTGGTTGGCGAGGATTGGCGCATGGGGTGATTGAAAACACCGTTAAAACTCTGTGTGCACAAAGTGGTGCGCTCCCAAGCGACTTGCTGGTGTGGTTAGGGCCTTGCATTGGCCCCAGCGCCTTTGAAGTGGGTGCTGAAGTGCGTCAGGCTTTTTTACAAGCCGACGAAACTGCAGTAAGTTGCTTTAAAGCGCATCCACACACCCCAAAAAAGTACTTGGCAGATTTGCCAGCGCTTGCGCGGGAGCGTCTGCATTCTTTAGGCGTTCAATCGATGGCAGGAAACGACAGCAGCGATACGTGGTGTACCGTGCAACAAGCGTCAAGGTTCTTTTCTTACAGGCGCGATGGTGTCACCGGACGCTTCGCTGCTTGTATTTGGCGCACTGCTTGATTGTTCAAAGGCTCTTTGCTCAGCAGCCTGCCTTGCTTTGCGTCTGGCTGGGGCTCCCATTACATATCCGACGATAGCCATAGGGAGCAGCCCATACAGAACGAAGGTGAAAAAAGCACCCAATACACTTCCTACGGGGCTGGTAGCTTCCGCGATGGCCATCATGAACGCCACATACAGCCACGCAATCAGAACTATGTACATCTAGGGGTTTTCGCTTGTGTTTGACTTTTGTCAGCAAAATGAGGGGGTTTCGCTGACATACTGGAGACATCCAACAGCCCCCATTATCAAGTAACGGAATTTCACCATGGATCAAAGTCCCAACCAATTTTGGTCGGTAGCGCAGGAAAGTTGGGGCAAGGCCTTAGCAGCATTTAGCCATATCGGTAAAGCAGATGGCGTTGCTCCCCAGTTAAGCTTTGACCCTGAAAAAGTCGCAGAGCTACAAAACCAATATATCAGCGAGGCCACTGAACTGTGGAATCAGAGCCTCCAAGGTAAGCCACAAGTCAAAGACCGCAGATTTTCAGCCGAAGCTTGGGCTACCGATCCCATGGCCGCTTTTGCAGCCGCCAGCTATTTGCTCAATACCCGCACCTTGATGGCACTTACCGATGCAGCGCAAACAGACCCCAAGACCAAAGCGCGTATCCAGTTTGCAGTCGAGCAGTGGGCAGCAGCGGTTGCGCCCAGTAACTTTTTAGCCTTCAACGCAGAGGCGCAGAAGAAAGCCATCGAGACCCAAGGCGAGAGCATCGCCAAAGGCATGCAAAACTTGTTGAAAGATATGCAGCAGGGTCATGTGTCAATGACCGACGAAAGTGTGTTCGAGGTCGGTAAAAACGTGGCCACGTCTGAAGGCAAAGTGGTGTTTGAGAACGACTACTTCCAACTTCTAGAATACAAGCCATTGACTGGCAAAGTCTATGAGCGTCCATTTTTGTTGATCCCACCTTGCATCAACAAGTTCTACATCTTAGATTTACAGCCCACCAATTCTTTCATTCGCTATGCGGTGAGCGAAGGGCATAGAACCTTTGTGGTGAGTTGGCGCAATCCAGATGCTTCTATGTCTTACACCACGTGGGATGACCTGATTTCACATGTCGCCATCAAAGCTATCCATGTGGTGAAAGAGATCGCTGGCTCTGAACAAATCAATGCCTTGGGCTTTTGTGTCGGCGGCACTATTTTGTCAACAGCTTTGGGTGTATTGGCCGCACGCGACGAACACCCTGTGGCGAGTGCGACCTTGCTGACCACCTTGGTAGATTTCCAAGATACAGGTGTGTTGGACGTTTTTATTGACGAAGCGTTTGTCCAATACCGCGAAGCACAGTTTGCGAATGGTGGCTTGATGAAGGGCCAAGACATGGCCTCCACCTTCAGTTTTCTGCGCCCCAACGATTTAGTTTGGAACTACGTGGTTGGCAACTACCTCAAAGGTGAAACGCCACCGCCATTCGACTTGCTCTACTGGAATAGCGATGCCACCAATTTGCCCGGCCCCATGTATGCCTGGTATTTGCGCAATACCTATTTAGAAAACAACTTGATCAAACCCGGCAAGACAGAAGTCTGTGGTGAAAAATTAGATCTGCGCAAAGTCAATATGCCCATGTATATCTATGGATCGCGGGAAGACCATATCGTGCCCATTGGTGGGTCTTACGCCAGTACCCAAATATTTCCAGGCAAAAAACGTTTTGTCATGGGCGCTTCTGGGCATATAGCTGGTGTGATCAATCCGCCTGCTGCTAAGAAGCGCAGTTACTGGACAGGCCCTGCAGGCAAATTCCCTAAGTCTGCAAAAGCATGGCAAGACACCGCATCTGAGCATGTGGGTAGCTGGTGGCCTGATTGGTCCGCTTGGTTAAAGTCCCACGCAGGCAAACAGATTGCTGCTCCTAAGACGTATGGCAATGTCAAACACAAAGCCATTGAAAATGCGCCAGGTCGGTATGTGAAAGCACGCGCTAGCAACTAATTTTTAAAATCAACTTTTTTATACACGGGGAACCCATGGAAGACATCGTTATTGTTTCAGCTGCGCGGACTGCGGTAGGTAAGTTTGGTGGTTCGTTGGCCAAAGTGTCAGCGACCGAATTGGGGTCGATCGTGATTCGCGAAGCTTTGGCACGCGCCAAGATCGACCCAGCGATGGTCGGCGAGGTCATCATGGGCCAAGTCTTAGCAGCAGGTTCTGGACAAAACCCTGCACGCCAAGCATTGATGCACTCCGGTGTGCCTAAAGAAGTTCCTGGTCTCACTATTAACGCTGTTTGTGGCTCAGGATTGAAGGCTGTGATGCTGGCCGCACAAGCCGTTGCTTGGGGTGACAGCGAAATCGTGGTGGCCGGTGGTCAAGAAAATATGAGTGCTTCGCCCCATGTTGTGATGGGCTCGCGCGATGGCCAGCGTATGGGTAACTGGAATATGGTGGATTCCATGATCGTGGATGGTCTATGGGATGTTTACAACCAGTACCACATGGGCATCACCGCTGAAAACGTAGCCAAAGCGCATGCCATCAGCCGCGATATGCAAGATGCTTTGGCCTTTGGCAGTCAACAAAAAGCATCTGCTGCGCAAGATGCAGGTAAGTTCAAAGACGAAATCGTGTCGGTCTCTATTCCCCAACGCAAGGGCGATCCGATTATTTTTAATACCGACGAATTCATTAATAAAAAAACCACGGCTGAAGCGCTTGCTGGGTTACGTCCTGCATTTGACAAAGCAGGCTCCGTCACTGCAGGCAATGCGTCAGGTATCAATGATGGTGCCGCTGCAGTTGTTGTGATGACCGCCAAAAAAGCCGCTGCACTAGGACTAAAGCCTCTAGCGCGCATTGCCGCATTTGGTACAAGCGGGCTTGACCCCGCGACAATGGGTATGGGTCCCGTCCCCGCTTCGCGCAAAGCTTTGCAACGCGCTGGATGGAATGCTGCTGATGTTGACTTGTTTGAGTTGAACGAGGCCTTTGCTGCACAAGCTTGTGCAGTCAATAAAGAACTTGGCATTGATCCTGCAAAGGTTAACGTCAATGGTGGTGCCATTGCGATTGGTCACCCAATTGGTGCATCAGGCTGCCGCATTTTGGTGACCTTGTTGCATGAGATGCAACGCCGTGACGCAAAAAAGGGATTGGCGGCCTTGTGTATCGGCGGCGGCATGGGCGTGTCTCTAGCACTAGAACGTTGATGCACAAACCGCTTGTAAACCTTATCTGACAAATTTTTGATTTCACTTTAGTAATACAACCACCATAACAGGAGACAACTCATGAGCAAAAAAGTAGCGTACGTCACAGGAGGCATGGGTGGTATCGGAACCGCAATTTGCCAACGGCTGCATAACGACGGATACACCGTCATTGCAGGATGCGGTCCCACGCGTGATTTCAAAAAATGGATCGACGAACAAAAAGCTTTGGGCTTTACCTTCTATACCTCGGTAGGTAATGTGGCCGATTGGGACTCCACCGTTGATGCGTTCACCAAAGCCAAAAACGACCATGGCCCGATTGACGTACTGGTGAACAACGCCGGTATCACCAAAGACCGCGTGTTCTTAAAAATGACGCGCGACGATTGGGACGCAGTGATTGACACCAACTTGAACTCCATGTTCAACGTCACCAAACAAGTCGTGCCAGACATGGTCGAAAAAGGTTGGGGACGCATCATCCAAATTTCTTCTGTCAATGGCAACAAAGGACAGTCTGGTCAAACCAACTACTCTGCTGCCAAAGCCGGTATGCATGGCTTCACCATGGCTTTGGCGCAAGAGTTAGCTAGCAAAGGTGTGACTGTGAATACCGTTTCACCTGGCTATATCGGGACCGATATGGTGCGCGCGATTCGCCAAGACATCTTGGACAAAATCGTGGCGACTATTCCTGTGAAACGACTCGGTACACCAGACGAGATTGGCTCTATCGTGGGTTGGTTGGCAGGCGACCAATCTGGTTTCACGACCGGTGCAGACTTCTCGTGTAACGGTGGTTTGCACATGGGCTAATGCTCTGCATGGATTCCAAGTGGTTGCTTTCCGTTGCCCCGATGATGGACTGGACCGACAGGCACTGTCGGTACTTCCATCGTCTTTTAAGCAAGCACACACGTCTCTACACGGAGATGGTCACCACCGGCGCATTGCGCCATGGTGATGTCAAAAGGCATTTACGGTTTAACGAAGAAGAACACCCAGTCGCCTTACAACTTGGCGGCAGTGAGCCTGAAGACTTAGCCTTCGCCGCCAAACTCGGCGAGCAATTTGGCTATGACGAAATCAATCTGAACTGCGGCTGCCCTAGCGACCGCGTGCAACGCGGTGCCTTTGGCGCATGCTTGATGAACGAGCCCCAAACTGTTGCAGATGGCGTCAAAGCCATGCGCGATGCTGTGAGTATTCCAGTAACGGTCAAGCACCGCATTGGAATTGACAAGATCGAAAGCTACGACTTTGTGCGCGACTTTGTCGGTACTGTGAGCAGCGCAGGTTGCGACGTATTTATCGTCCATGCACGCAACGCTTGGTTGCAAGGCTTAAGTCCTAAAGAAAACCGCGAAGTCCCACCATTGCGCTTTGATTTGGCCTATCAGCTCAAAAAAGATTTCCCAGAGTTAACCATCGTCGTCAACGGCGGCATCAAAACCGAAGACGATATCGCACAACATTTGCAACATGCAGACGGCGTGATGTTGGGTCGCGAGGCTTACTACAACCCGTGGTTGATGACGCAGTGGGATGCGTTGTATTGGAAATCCAACGCAACGCAACGCAGTCGTGAATCAATAGAAGAGGCCATGGTCGACTACATGGAGCGCGCCCACCAAGAAGACGGATGTCCTTGGTACGCCATCGCCCGTCACATGCTCGGCCTGTATCACGGTCAACGCGGTGCCCGTTTATGGCGTCAAGTTTGGAGTGATCACAGGCTCAAGCCTTTGCCACCACGCGAGGTCTGGAAAAGGGCAAAGCGAGCTTTTGTGGATTTGGAAGTTGACACCATTGCAACCTGACACTACCAAGGGATCTCCCGAGATCCCCAATTCCCAAATCCAACTCGCCAAACTCATGATTTGGGCGATCCCTTTCTTTTGGACAGTGAACCATATCGTTGCGCGCAAGGCGCCTGGAGTGATAACGCCGCATGTATTGGCGATATGTCGTTGGGCGTTGGTGGGTATTTTTTTAGCGTGGCTGGCCCGCGCTGAGTTAAAAGCGCATTGGGATATTTTGCGCACACAGGTTTGGCGATACATCTTGTTAGGTGCTTTGGGTATGTGGGTGTGCGGTGCTGGCGTTTACCAAGCTGGTATCAGTACCAAGATGGTGAACATCTCTCTGATCTACGCCTCGTCGCCCGTGATGATTGCAGTGTGTTCGGTGCTTTGGTTGCGAGAGCCTTTTTCTAAACGCCAAGTGCTTGGTGTGTTCATAGCCATATTAGGTGTTGTGCATGTCGTAGTGCAAGGAGAATGGGCGCGTCTTGCACAAGTTGAGCTGGTGCCCGGAGATTTATGGATACTTGCGGCGTCATTGGCTTGGGCTGCATATTCTTTATTACAAAAGCATTGGCGCAGTACCTTGAGCGCTGGCGCTCAGTTGGCGTGTATTTGCGCTGGAGGCGTTTTGGTGATGGTGCCATTCGCGTTATGGGAATTTCTGCAAGCAGAGACACCCGCACTAGGCCATGATGCATTCATGCTCATTGCGCTAGCGGCACTTTTCCCTGGCTTAGGTGCTTATTGGTTGTACGGTTGGGTGCAAAAAACCATTGGTGCCAGCCGTGTAGCCATGACGCTCTATCTGGGCCCTTTGTATGCCAGTGTGATGGCGTGGGTAGTCCTTGGAGAAGGCATTGGTTTGCACCATGTGATGGGGGGTGTGCTGATACTCTCTGGTGTTGGTTTGGTGATGAGTAAACGACACGGTTCAACTTGAAGGAGCACTATATGCACACTGTCATAGGCGCATGCCCGCACGATTGCCCTGATACATGCTCGCTGGTGACTACAGTCGAAAACGGCAAAGCCATCCGCGTGCAGGGTAACCCTAATCACCCGATGACAGATGGCGTGTTGTGTACCAAGGTCTCGCGTTACACCGAACGCACCTATCACCCTGATCGCATCCTCCATCCTTTAAAGCGTATTGGGCCCAAAGGTTCAGACCAGTTTGCACCTGTCTCATGGGATGAAGCGCTGAACGACATTGCCAAACGCCTCGGCGCAATAGCCGCAAAAGATCCGCAAGCCATATTGCCCTACAGCTACGCAGGCACTATGGGGCAAGTGCAGGGTGAGGCGATGGCCATGCGGTTTTTTCATAAGCTGGGTGCATCATTGCTAGATCGAACCATTTGTTCTTCAGCCGGAAGCGAAGCGCTGGCCTACACCTTCGGCGCCAAGTTGGGTATGCGGGTGGAGTTTTTTGCTGAGTCAAAACTCATCATCATCTGGGGTAGTAATTCGATTGGTAGTAATTTGCATTTTTGGCGTATCGCCCAAGAGGCCAAACGCAATGGTGCGAAACTTATTTGTATTGACCCACGCAAAAGCGAAACCGCAGAAAAATGCCATGAGCACATTGCGTTACGACCCGGTACCGATGCTGCTTTAGCCTTGGCCTTGATGCATGTGCTGATACAAAATGATTGGCTAGACCACGACTACATAGCGCAACACACTTTGGGTTGGGATGCATTACGGACCAGAGCATTGCAATGGACGCCAGAGCGTGCTGCGCAGGTTTGTGGCATCAAGGTAGAGCAGATTGAATCGCTAGCACGAGATTGGGCAACGACCAAACCCGCAGCCATTCGAATGAACTACGGCATGCAACGCGTGAAGGGCGGAGGTAACGCAGTGCGTGCCATTGCATGTTTGCCTGCACTCACAGGTGCTTGGCGACACCGCGCAGGTGGTGTGTTGTTAGCGAACTCTGGAAACTTTCCAGTACAACGCGCCGAATTACAGCGTCCAGATTTATTGGCGGGGCGAAAGCCACGCACCATTAATATGAGCACGATTGGCAATGCCTTGTTGCAACCTGCCTCAGATGCATTTGGTCCACATATCCAAGCCTTGGTGGTCTACAACAGCAACCCAGTGGCTGTAGCGCCTCAGTCAGGGCAAGTCATCCAAGGTTTTGCGCGTGAAGATTTGTTCACCGTGGTGCTCGAGCATTTTCAAACCGATACCGCCGATTACGCCGACTACATCTTGCCTGCCACCACGCAACTCGAGCATTGGGATATCCATGCCAGTTATGGCCATACCGATATTTTGTTAAATCGCCCAGCGATTGCACCAATGGGCGAGTGCAAAACCAATACGGATATTTTTCGCGCTTTGGCGAAGAGAATGGGATTTACAGAACCATGCTTTGAGGAAGATGACGAGACCATGTGTCGCTCTGCTTTTGCTGCAACGCAAAATACGGAGGAACTGTTTGCACAAGGTTTTACACACCTCAAATCTTCCAATGGACAAGCTTTACCTGATGCACCATTCGCCGAAGGCAAATTTCCCAGCCCTTCAGGCAAGTGTGAGTTCTTTAGCCAACGCTTAGCAGACATGGGACAAGACGGTTTGCCAGACTACATCGCCAACTACGAAGTCCCACAAGCCAATTCCGAATTTCCATTGGCCATGATTTCGCCGCCTGCACGTAACTTTCTCAACTCCAGTTTTGTCAACCTACAAAGTTTGCGCGATATAGAGACCGAACCTGTGTTGGAAATGCACCCAGAAGACGCGCAAGTACGTGACATTCAAGACGGCGATGTCATTCGCGTATTTAACCAACGGGGCACTTACCACTGCAAAGCACAACTCAATAACCGCGCACGGCCAGGTGTCGTGAATGGCTTGGGCATTTGGTGGCGAAAGCTAGGACTCAATGGCACCAATGTGAACGAATTGACCAGCCAAAACTTGACGGATATCGGCCGTGCACCCGTTTTTTACGACTGTTGTGTGGAAGTGGCGGTGCTTAAGTGATTGCCACATTAAAAGGTAGGCAGGCAGATGATGTATCACTACAAGAGGTACGAGATCTTGTTGGTGAGGATGCGCTTCGACGCGATCTTTTAATTGAATACTTGCATCTTCTCAACGACGCCTACCGCGGTTTGCATAAACGCCACTTAGTCGCTTTGGCCAAAGTGATGAACATCCCCATGGCAGAGGTCTATGAGGTAGCAACTTTTTATCATCACTTTGAAGTGATCCGCGATGGCGAAACTGCGGCAAACCTCACCATTAGAGTGTGCGATGGGCTGAGTTGTGAATTGGCTGGTGCGAAACAGTTGATCGATAAACTTCCGCAACTAGTGGGTAGTAAAGATATCAAAGTCATTGCTGCACCCTGTGTAGGTCGTTGTGAGCAATCACCTATTGCGGTAGTCCATCAAAATGCCTTGGTGCATGCAACAACAGAGTCTGTGCTTTCTGCTATTGCAGCTGACCAAAAATGGCAAGCACTTCCAGATTACGAAGACAAGGATGCCTATGTTGCCGATGGTGGTTATGAACTTCTAAAACAGATACATAACAACACGATAGAAGCTGAGCAAATCATCCAAACTATGGAAAGCTCAGGGCTACGTGGTCTTGGCGGCGCAGGTTTTCCTGCAGGCAGAAAGTGGCGCATTGTGCGCGAACAAGCCGCCCCAAGATTGATGGCAGTCAACATTGACGAAGGCGAGCCTGGCACTTTCAAAGACAGAACCTATTTAGAACGCGACCCCCATCGTTTCATAGAAGGCATGTTGATCGCGGCACAAGTCGTTGGCATCGATGCTATTTACATTTACCTTCGCGACGAATACCACGGGTGTCGCCAATTGCTAGAGACGGAATTAGCCCGCTTAAAAGCCAATCCACCGTGTCCCTTGCCCTTGATCGAGTTGCGGCGCGGCGCGGGCGCCTATATTTGCGGCGAAGAGTCCGCCATGATTGAAAGCATCGAAGGCAAGCGTGGCGAGCCGCGTATGCGCCCACCCTATATTGCGCAAGTAGGTTTGTTTGGTCGACCCACGCTAGAGCACAATTTTGAAACTTTGTATTGGGTTAGAGACATTTTGCAAAAAGGTGCGGATTGGTTTTCAGGTTTTGGCAGGCATGGCAGAAAAGGTCTGCGCAGTTTCAGTGTGAGTGGCCGTGTCAAAAACCCAGGCGTGAAACTCGCACCTGCTGGTATCACCATCGAAGAATTGATCAACGAGTATTGCGGTGGTATGCAAGAGGGGCACACCTTTTATGCCTATTTACCGGGCGGCGCTTCTGGCGGTATCTTGCCAGCCAGTATGAAAGACATACCGCTTGATTTCGATACGCTTCAGCCCTATGGTTGTTTTATTGGTTCAGCGGCCATCATTGTTTTGGGCCATCAAGATGCTGCCAGAGACGCTGCGCTGAACATGATGCGCTTCTTCGCACATGAAAGCTGTGGGCAATGCACGCCGTGTCGTGTGGGCACTACCAAAGCCGCGCAACTGATGCAAGCCAAGGTGTGGGACAACCAAACCTTGGAGGACTTGAACCAAGTGATGGCAGATGCGTCTATTTGTGGTTTGGGGCAAGCCGCTCCTAATCCAGTGCGGTCTGTGCAGAAATATTTTCCGCTGGAGATCGTTTGAATGAACGCGCCTAGCAAAAAAGAAGAGTTGTTGCCTCAGACCATATCGTTTCAGTTGGATGGTAAAGCCGTCTATGCGTATGAGGGCGAAACTATTCTCAAGGCTGCGCAACGTCATGGTGTTGCTATTCCTCACCTTTGCTACAAAGACGGAATGCGCCCCGATGGCAATTGCCGTGCGTGTGTCGTGGAGATACAAGGTGAAAGAACGCTTGCCCCAAGTTGCTGTCGTAATGTCACAGCAGGCATGGAAGTTTCAGCAAACAGTGCGCGCGCAATCAAAAGCCAAAAAATGGTGGTGGAGATGTTGCTCTCTGATATGCCTGATAAAGGCTACAAATGGAACGATGCCAATCCTGCTTCTAGTGCATCTTCAGCAAAGACTGTAGGTCAACACGGTGAGCTAAGTGAATGGGCTGATCATTTAGAAGTCACTGTTCGCCCAGAACTCAAAGCACTGCGTCGCGAGCAGCCTATCGCAGATGCAACTCATCCAGCAATGCTGGCCAACCTCGATACATGCATCCAGTGCAACCGATGCGTGCGCGCCTGCCGTGAAGAACAAGTCAATGATGTGATTGGCTTCGCACACCGTGGCAGCCACAGTGCCATCGTTTTTGATTTGCAAGACCCCTTGGGTGCCAGCACTTGTGTCGCCTGCGGAGAATGCGTTCAAGCTTGCCCCACAGGTGCATTGATGCCAAAAACACAAGTTGGTTCACAAGCCGTTGATAAAAAAGTGGACTCGGTGTGTCCGTTTTGTGGCGTGGGTTGCTTGCTGACCTACAACGTCAAAGACAACAAAATCATCAGCGTCGATGGACGCGACGGCCCAGCCAATCACAACCGTTTGTGTGTCAAAGGTCGATTTGGCTTTGATTACATCCACCATCCACAACGGCTGACAGTGCCGTTGATTCGTAAACCAGGTGTTCCCAAAGATCCAGAGTCCATCAACCAGTTGAATCGTGATGCGGCCGATTGGTCTTCTGTATTTAGGGAGGCTACATGGGAAGAAGCTTTGGCTCTCAGTGCAGCCAAGCTCAAGCAATTGCGCGATTCATTTGGCAATAAATCGCTGGCTGGTTTTGGTTCAGCCAAGGGCAGCAATGAAGAAGCTTACTTATTTCAAAAATTAGTCCGTACGGGTTTTGGATGTAACAACGTAGACCACTGCACCCGCTTGTGCCACGCCTCCAGCGTGGCCGCATTATTGGAAGGTGTGGGCTCTGGCGCAGTGAGCAACCAAGTCAATGATGTTGAACACGCAGGCTTGATTTTGGTGATTGGCTCCAACCCCACCAACAACCACCCCGTCGCCGCAACCTGGATGAAGAACGCTGCCAAGAAAGGCACCAAGATTGTGTTGGCGGATCCGCGCATCACCGATATAGCTAAACACGCATGGCGCACCTTGCAATTCAAACCCGATACCGATGTGGCGATGCTCAACGCCCTGATTTACACCGTCATTGAAGAGGGCTTGGTCAACGAGGACTTCATTCGCGACCGCGCCAATAACTTTGACGCCTTGAAAGAAAACGTCAAAGGCTATAGCCCAGAAGCCATGGCGCCTATTTGCGGAATTCCTGCTGCCACCTTGCGCGAAGTCGCGCGTGAATTTGCAACCACTAGGAGCGCCATGATTTTGTGGGGCATGGGCATTAGCCAGCACGTGCATGGAACAGACAATGCGCGATGCCTTATTGCATTGGTCACGGTGACTGGGCAAATCGGTAAGCCCGGTTCTGGTTTGCATCCCTTGCGTGGACAAAACAATGTCCAAGGTGCGAGCGATGCGGGTTTGATTCCCATGATGTTTCCCAATTACCAAAGAGTCAACAACCATGCTGCCCACACATGGTTTGAGAAATTTTGGAATACACCACTCGACAACACACCTGGCTACACAGTGGTAGAAATCATGCGCAAAGCTTTGGCAGATGACAGCGATCCGCACAAGATCCGCGGCATGTACATCATGGGTGAAAACCCAGCCATGAGCGACCCAGACCTTAACCACGCACGGCACGCCATGGCTTCTTTAGAGCACATGGTGGTGCAAGATATCTTCATGACCGAGACGGCATGGTTGGCTGATGTGGTTTTACCCGCAACGGCATGGCCGGAAAAAACAGGAACCGTCAGCAACACCGATCGCATGGTGCAACTCGGCAAACAAGCGATCGATCCACCAGGCCAAGCAAAACCAGATCTTTGGATCATTCAACAAATTGCCAAAGGCATGGGACTGGATTGGAACTACCCAGGCGAGCATTGCGGTGTGGCAGCGGTGTACGAAGAAATGCGCCAAGCCATGCATGCCTCCATCAGCGGCATTACATGGGAGCGTTTGCAGCGTGAATCTAGTGTGACCTACCCATGTCTCACTGAAGATGATCCGGGTGAACCTATTGTCTTTACCAAGCATTTCGACACGGATGACGGCCGTGTGCATTTGGTGCCTGCCGACATCATCCCTGCCAACGAGCGCCCTGACAGTGACTATCCGTTCGTTTTGATCACTGGACGTCAACTAGAACATTGGCACACCGGAAGCATGACACGTCGCGCAAGCGTGTTAGATGCCATAGAGCCCAAGGCGAGTGCTTCGATGTGCGGTGCTGATCTTGAAAAGTTGAACTTGCATGCTGGCGACGTCATCACTGTTGCATCACGTAGAGGGCAAGTTACTTTGCACGTACGACGTGATGACGGAACGCCGCAAGGCGCTGTTTTTATGCCTTTTGCGTATTACGAAGCTGCGGCGAATCTGATGACGAATCCTGCGCTGGACCCAGTTGGCAAAATTCCAGAATTTAAATACTGCGCTGTGGCGATACGTGCTGGTGGAGAGTTAGCAACAAATATTGGCTTCAATAATTAGCCGAGGCTTTAGCTCGCAGCTTCCAAGCCATTTGCGAAATGCGCCTGCATACGCTTTACGCTAGCCGACACATCACGCGCAAGCAGCGCATCGAGCAAAGACTGGTGCTCCCGCAAAGACTCCTCAATTCGCCCGCTTTTGAGCAGCGAGTTGTGTCGATTGAGTTTCATCACCTTGCGTAAGTCCGCCACCATTTGGTCTCGCCAACGGTTGTTGGCGATCTCGAGCAAGCGCATATGAAAGCGTTCGTTGATCGCGAAAAACTTATCGGTATTACCAACAGCCGCCACCAACTCTTGGTGAATGCTGTTGAGTTCAGCCAACTCAGCGTCACTTGCCTGGGCTGCCACCACACCAGCCGCGTCGGACTCTAATAAAGAGAGCAGGTGGTAGACGTCGTGTTGGTCTTTGTCGTTGACTTCGGTGACATAAGCGCCACGGCGCATCTTCATCGTCACCAAACCTTCGGTGGCCAACACTTTGAGCGCTTCACGCAAAGGTGTGCGGCTGATGCCGTATTCCTCGGCCAAGCGCATTTCGTCGATCCAGCTGCCGGGCGCTAGTTCGCGCGCAAAAATGCGCTGACGTAACAGTTCAGCGACTTCTTCATACAGCGCGCGCGGGGCTAGGGACAGGGCAGACATGGCCGAATTCTATATCAAAACAGTATTTTGAATTCATAATTATGAATGATAGAATGCTCTCCATCGGGAAATCCTTTCATCTTTAAGACCCAATTCCATGGCCCAAGCACCGCAAACTCCATCTGCCGACTACGAAGCATGGCTTCGCGCCGCCGCCAAATCTGCGCCTAATGGCGATTTAGCCGCGCTCAATTGGCAAACTCCTGACGGTATTAGCGTCAAACCGCTTTACACCGCAGACGACACCAAGGCCTTGCCCCACGCCAACACCTTGCCTGGGTTTGAGCCGTTTTTGCGTGGCCCGCAAGCCACGATGTACGCTGTGCGTCCTTGGACGATTCGCCAGTACGCTGGTTTCTCCACCGCCGAAGAATCCAACGCTTTCTATCGCAAAGCATTAACCGCTGGCGGTCAGGGTGTGTCGGTCGCATTCGACTTAGCCACCCACCGCGGCTACGACTCCGACCATCCCCGTGTAACGGGTGACGTTGGGAAAGCGGGCGTGGCGATCGATTCGGTCGAAGACATGAAGATCTTGTTCGACCAAATTCCTCTAGACAAAGTCTCGGTCTCGATGACGATGAATGGCGCTGTGTTGCCCGTACTCGCAGGCTATGTGGTGGCAGCGGAAGAGCAGGGCGTGTCGCAAGCGCAATTAAGTGGCACGATCCAAAACGACATTCTCAAAGAATTCATGGTGCGCAACACCTATATCTATCCGCCCGAACCGAGCATGCGCATCATTGGCGACATCATTGGCTACACCGCCGCGCACATGCCCAAGTTCAACTCGATCTCGATATCGGGTTATCACATGCAAGAGGCGGGCGCTAACCAAGCATTGGAGTTGGCCTTCACCTTGGCCGATGGCAAAGAGTATGTGAAGACCGCTATCGACAGCGGCTTAGATGTAGACGCCTTCGCCGGTCGCCTGTCGTTCTTCTGGGCGATTGGCATGAACTTCTATTTAGAGATCGCCAAAATGCGCGCTGCCCGTTTGCTGTGGTGCCGTATCATGAAGGGCTTTAACGCCAAGAACCCCAAGAGCCTGATGTTGCGCACCCACTGCCAAACCAGTGGCTGGAGTTTGACTGAGCAAGACCCGTACAACAACATTGTGCGCACCACGGTCGAAGCCATGGCCGCCGTCTTTGGTGGCACGCAGTCTTTGCACACTAACAGCTTTGACGAAGCGATTGCGTTGCCTACGGAGTTTTCATCGCGCATCGCCCGCAATACGCAACTCATCATCCAAGAAGAAACCCACATCACCAATGTGATCGACCCTTGGGCTGGCAGTTACATGATGGAGTCGCTCACCCAAGAAATGGCTGATAAAGCCTGGGCCATCATCGAAGAAGTCGAAGCCATGGGGGGCATGACCAAAGCGGTCGACAGCGGATGGGCCAAGCTCAAGATCGAAGCCGCTGCCGCACAAAAACAAGCACGCATTGACTCGGGCCAAGACGTGATTGTTGGCGTGAATAAATACAAGCTCGCCACCGAAGATGCGATCGACGCGCGCGATATCGACAACGTCGCGGTGCGTGATGGACAAATTGCTCGTTTACAAAAAATCAAAGCCACGCGCGATAACGCAGCTGTGAAAGCCGCACTCGAAGCACTGACGTTTGCTGCCGGACACGGTGGCAACTTACTCGACTTATCGATCAAAGCCATGCGCTTGCGCGCAACCGTCGGCGAAGTAAGCGATGCACTAGAAGTCGTATTCGGCCGTCACCGCGCCGATACCCAAAAAGTGACCGGCGTTTACGCCGCTGCCTACGACCACGGCAACAACGACGGAGACACGATGGAATATTGGAACCAACTCAAAGCCGACATCGCTGCGTTTGCCGACAAAGAAGGTCGCCGCCCGCGTGTGATGATCTCCAAACTCGGCCAAGACGGCCATGACCGTGGCGCCAAAGTCGTGGCCACCGCGTTTGCAGACTTAGGTTTCGACGTCGACATGGGTCCGCTCTTCCAAACCCCAGAGGAATGCGCGCGTCAAGCGATTGAAAACGACGTGCATGCGGTTGGGGTATCCACATTGGCAGCAGGCCACAAAACCTTGGTGCCCGCCATCATTGCCGAACTCAAAAAGCAAGGCGCTGACGACATCATTGTTTTTGTGGGTGGTGTGATTCCACGACAAGACTACGACTTTCTCTACCAAGCGGGTGTCAAAGGTATTTATGGACCGGGCACGCCCATTCCAGTGAGTGCCAGAGATGTGCTGTCGCACATTCAAAAGTCGCTTGCTGGTTAATGGATTGCGACGTCCGCATGTTTGAAGTTCTCTGATGCCTGTGCAAGACCCCGCTCAACTGTTGCAAGCCCTGCGCCACGGTGACCCCGTCGAGCAACGCCGCGCCATGGCCAAGGCGATTACTTTGCTGGAGTCCACCCGCAACGATCACCGCGTGTTGGCCGATGCCTTGTTGACATCGGTGTTGCCGCACAGTGGCAAGTCGTTTCGTTTGGGTATCAGCGGTGTGCCAGGCGTGGGTAAGTCCACCTTCATCGAAGCCTTGGGCCTTTTTCTTATTAGCAAAGGCCACCGAGTGGCGGTGTTGGCTGTCGACCCTTCTTCTAGTGTTTCGGGCGGATCTATCTTGGGCGACAAAACCCGCATGGAGCATTTGTCTGTGCATCCGCAAGCCTATATCCGTCCAAGTCCTGCCAGTGGAACCTTAGGCGGTGTCTCAGAAAAAACCCGCGAATGCATGTTGGTCTGCGAAGCAGCCGGCTACGACGTGGTGATTGTCGAGACCGTTGGCGTGGGTCAGTCTGAGACCGCAGTAGCCAATATGACCGACATGTTTTGTTTGATGCAGTTACCCAATGCAGGTGATGACTTACAAGCTATCAAAAAAGGCGTGATGGAGTTGGCCGATTTAGTCGTTATCAACAAGGCCGATATTGACGGTGCTGCTGCTACCCGCGCTGAAGCGCAAATTACCAGTGCTTTGCGTTTGCTGGGTTTGCATGGCAATCCGCAAAACCAACACCATGACTCCGCTTCTTGGCATCCCCAAGTGGTGCAACTCAGCGCGTTGCTGGGCCAAGGCTTGGATGCATTTTGGAATGCCGCCAGCGAATTTCAAAAACTCCAAATTGCCAACGGGCGCTTTGCGTCGCGCCGACAAAACCAAGCGCTGTCTTGGATGTGGGAACGTATAGAAGCCGGGCTCAAACATAACTTTCATGCGCAGCCAAAAGTTCAGGCTCAGTTGGCGGATATATGTGCACAAGTTATTTCAGGGCAATTGGCGCCCTCCACGGCGGCCAGACAACTACTTGCCATTGCCAATGGTGAAAGCGCAAACGGGTTAGGCGATTCGCTATGAAAAAGCCCCACAGACATTCATCCTGAGATCAATCAGGACTTAAAAAATTTAGACGGGAGTAAAAAAACTATGCAAGACATTCTTGAACAACTAGAAGAAAAGCGCGCTGCCGCCCGAATGGGCGGAGGACAAAAGCGCATTGACGCGCAACACGCCAAAGGCAAGCTCACGGCACGCGAGCGCCTGGAGGTCTTGTTAGACGAAGGCACTTTCGAAGAGTGGGACATGTTCGTCGAGCACCGTTGCACCGACTTCGGTATGTCTGACCAAAAAATTCCAGGCGACGGTGTGGTCACTGGCTACGGCATGATCAACGGTCGCTTGGTGTTTGTGTATAGCCAAGACTTCACCGTTTACGGCGGCGCATTGTCTGAAACGCACGCCGAGAAGATTTGCAAAATCATGGACCAAGCCATGAAGGTCGGCGCGCCTGTCATCGGATTGAACGACTCTGGTGGTGCCCGCATTCAAGAAGGTGTGGCGTCGCTCGGCGGATATGCCGATGTTTTCCAACGCAACGTGATGGCCAGCGGTGTGGTACCGCAAATCAGTTTGATCATGGGCCCGTCAGCTGGTGGTGCGGTGTATTCGCCAGCTTTGACTGATTTCATCTTCATGGTGAAAGACAGCTCTTACATGTTTGTCACTGGCCCCGAAGTCGTCAAGACAGTGACGCACGAAGAAGTCAGCGCTGAAGAACTCGGTGGTGCCATCACCCACACCACCAAGAGCGGTGTGGCCGATATGGCGTTTAACAACGATGTCGAAGCTTTGTTGATGTTGCGTCGGCTTTATAACTACTTGCCAGCGAACAACCGCGAAAAAGCGCCAGTGCGAAAAAGCGGTGATCCGACCGAGCGCATGGACACCAGCCTAGACACCTTGGTGCCAGAAAATCCCAACAAGCCTTACGACATGAAAGAGCTGATCGTCAAAACCGTAGACGATGGCGACTTCTTCGAACTGCAACCCGACTACGCGCAAAACATCTTGATCGGCTTTGCCCGTATGGACGGACAAACTGTCGGCATCGTCGCCAACCA
This sequence comes from uncultured Burkholderiales bacterium, assembly GCA_903880855.1. Classification (GTDB taxonomy): domain Bacteria; phylum Pseudomonadota; class Gammaproteobacteria; order Burkholderiales; family Burkholderiaceae_C; genus Limnohabitans. Next base: position 35,082 of record CAIRQX010000085.1, read on the forward strand.
ACCTTTGGTCTTGGCAGGGTGCTTAGACATCAAGAGCTCTATCAAGGCCGCACGCTTTGTGCGTTTTTGTGATGCCTTCAATGTGCCTGTGATCACCTTTGTGGACGTGCCTGGTTTCATGCCCGGAACCAGCCAAGAATACGGCGGCATCATCAAGCATGGCGCCAAGTTGCTCTATGCCTATGCCGAATGCACGGTGCCCAAAATCACGGTGATCACCCGCAAAGCCTATGGTGGTGCCTATGACGTGATGGCTTCCAAACATCTGCGTGGTGACGTCAACTTTGCATGGCCCAATGCCGAGATTGCGGTGATGGGAGCCAAAGGTGCTGTGGAGATCATCTTCCGCGAAGACAAGGGCGATCCCGTAAAAATTGCTGCCAAAGAAGCCGAATACAAAGCGCGCTTCGCCAACCCATTTGTGGCTGGTGCGCGCGGTTTTATTGACGACGTGATCCAACCTCATGAAACCCGTAAGCGCATTTGCCGCTCCTTGGTCATGCTCAAAGACAAAAAGATTGATAACCCATGGCGCAAACACGGAAACATTCCGCTGTAAGCCTAGGAGAGAAATATGTTTAAAAAAATACTGATCGCAAACCGTGGCGAAATCGCCTGCCGTGTCATGACTACGGCCCGCAAAATGGGCATACAGACAGTTGCCGTTTATTCTGAAGCCGACAAAGAAGCACGCCACGTGGCGATGGCCGATGAAGCCGTTTGCATCGGACCATCATCTTCGCGTGAGTCCTATTTGGTGGCCGACAAAATCATCGCCGCTGCCAAGCAAACGGGTGCCGAAGCGATCCACCCTGGGTATGGTTTTTTAAGCGAGAACGCTGAGTTC
>CAIRQX010000086.1 GCA_903880855.1 uncultured Burkholderiales bacterium
AAGATCTTTGCTGGTTTGAGGAAAACTAGAAGCTACAGACCAACAAGTTGCCCGCCTAAAATACCCAGATGCCAACGTTTATTCCACCGCAACAGCGCAAAGCTTGGACAGTACTTGCAGCGTTGCCGGGCGCCCAATCCCATCATTTACGAGATCTGCTTGGTGACAAAGATCGTCAAGCCCGTATGCAAATTTCTGCCGTAGGCATCACGCTTGACTACTCACACCAGAGAGTCAATAAAGATGTGATGGCGCAACTCTTGGCCTTGGCTGATGAGTCACATGTCAAAGAACAAGCCCTCGCTATGCTCCATGGTGAGGCCATCAACCAAACAGAGAACCGTTCTGTTTTACACGTGGCATTGCGTGGTAGCCATGTACCCAATCCTCCTTGGGGGGAGGCTATTTCTTCACAAGTTGCCGCCGAGTTATTGCGTGTCTGCCTTTTTGCAGAAAAAGTCCGCTCAGGTGCACTACTGGGTTTTAAACAAACGCCAATCACCGACGTTGTGAACTTAGGCATTGGCGGCTCCGATTTAGGCCCTCGTATGACCACGGGTGCGTTGGTCAACCAAACGCAACCACTGGACGGTCACCCGGTCAAAGTGCACTATGTATCGAATGTGGATGCATGGAGTTTGTTCACCACCTTACAAAACTTAGACCCGTCGCGTACGGCCTTTGTGGTGCAAAGTAAAACATTCACCACACAAGAGACCATGACCTTGCTGGCATCGGCTAAGCGGTGGTTATTGGATGGAGGCTGTCCTGATGCACAACTCCATCAACATCTGGTTGCTGTGACCGCCAGTCCAGCCATCGCGGCAACCCACGGATTTAAGCCTGACCATATGTTTGAGTTTTGGGACTGGGTGGGCGGCCGCTATTCGATCTGGTCGGCTATTGGTCTTCCTTTAGCAATTGCCATTGGCTCATTTGGATTCCAAGAATTGTTAGCAGGTGCACGCGCGATGGACGAGCACTTTTTAAACGCTCCGCCTGATAAAAATATGCCATTGGTTATGGCACTCATGGACGTATGGAACACTAATTTTTTAGGTGCATCGACCCACCTCATTGCCCCCTACGCTGCAGCACTTAATAAATTTGCCAGCTTTCTACAGCAAATGGAAATGGAGTCCAATGGAAAATGCACGCATATCGATGGCTCTAAAGTCGCTATCAAAACCGCACCTTTGGTTTGGGGCAGTCTTGGCATTGACGGGCAACACGCCTATTTCCAATTGATACACCAAGGGACACACTTGGTCCCCATTGACTTTATTGGATCTCGTGAAGAACATACGCCGCTACCCTTGGCTGCCGAACACCACCGCGTGGTGATGCTCAATATGCAAGCCCAAGCCCAAGCTTTAGCAATGGGGCGAACTGAAGACGAAACACTAAAAGTGCTTCTACAAAGTGGTTTGTCTTCTGAAGAGGCACACCGTTTGGCACCGCATCGCAGCTACCCTGGCAATATTCCAAGCAGCACCGTTTGGATGGATGCCCTCACACCGAGAACGCTTGGCGCACTGATTGCTCTGTATGAACACAAAGTGTTTTGCCAAGCGGCGATTTGGGGTATTCATGCATATGACCAATGGGGCGTAGAGCTTGGTAAAACGATTGCCAAAGAAATTGAAACCCGACAATGAGTGGCGCCCATGAGTGAAGTGCCAGCGGTGCGCAATGCACCCACAAGTAAAACAGATCTTTTCTTCTCCTTCAACTGGCTAGCTCTTCAAGGTTTTGGCGGTGTTTTAGCCGTGGTGCAACGCGAATTGGTTGAAAAAAAGAAGTGGCTCACACTAGAAGAGTTCGTTGAAGACTGGTCTATTGCACAAATACTGCCTGGCCCCAATGTGATCAATCTCGCATTGATGATCGGTGGCAAACATTTTGGATGGCGCGGCGCCCTCTCCGCTTTGGCTGGTTTGTTATTGGTACCCACTATTTTGGTTCTTGTCATCGCTAGCGCTATTGCGGGTGTTGGAGACACCCAAGCGATGCAAGGCGCTCTGCGCGGCATGGGGGCTGTCTCGGCGGGTTTGATCATGGCAACAGGCATCAAAATGTTGCCGGCTATGGAAACAAACCCCATGGGATATTTAACTTGCGCTGTGTTGGCAATCGTCACATTTTTAGCGGTTGCTGTTATGCGACTACCCCTGTCTTGGGTTTTGCTGACACTCGGCCCGATTGCAAGCATATGGGCTTGGCGTTGCATCAGTAGAGATGAGAGCGCATGAGTATCACGCTGAGCTTCCAAGACTGGGTTTCGCTGTTTCTGCACTTTGTCTCTCTTTCGCTTTTGGCCGTGGGTGGTGCTATCACAACTGCGCCTGATATCCACCGCTATTTGGTCGACGAGCAACATTGGCTAACGCATTACCAGTTCACATCGTCTGTAGCAATCGCACAAGGTGCGCCAGGTCCTAATGTGATGTTTGTTGCTTTGATGGGCTGGAACGTCGGTATGAACGCTGCTGCAAGCATGTCGCCAGAACCCACAGTTTTGTATGCAGTCATGCTGGCACTTTTAGGTGTTTTGGTGACTATGGTGGGCATCATTGTTCCCTCCGCCACATTGACATTTTTCTCTACCCAATGGGCGCATAAGAATCGAGATCTAAAGGGTATTCGCGCTTTCAAAGCTGGTTTGGCGCCCTTGGTGATGAGTTTATTGGTAGCCACGGGCTGGTTACTGACTGGTAACCACGATAACTATTCAGAAGATTGGCCGATGTGGGTTTTGGCTGCAGTGACGACAGTGATTGTTTGGCGCACCCAAACACATTTGCTGTTGCTTCTTAGTATTGGCGCCGTACTTGGTATATTAAAAATTATTTGATGACTAACCACTGAGTTGGTGTCAGACCTTCACCAGCATGCGTTGTCTTCGTGCCTCATACAAACACACACCACTCGCAACCGATACATTCAAACTCTCGACGGCACCTTGCATGGGTATGCTGACCAGTTCGTCACAGGTTTTACGCGTCAATTGACGCATACCGTCACCCTCTGCACCTAAAACCAAAGCAGTGGGCCCTTTGAGATCGACATCAAACAATGTTTTAGGTGCATCGTCACTGGTTCCAATGATCCAGATATTGCGTTCTTTTAATTCATTCAGCGTACGGGCTAAATTGGTCACCATGAAGTACGGCACAGTCTCTGCTGCGCCGCTTGCTACTTTGGCTACGGTGGCATTCACACCTACCGCATGGTCTTTAGGTGCGATCACTGCATGCGCCCCTGCACCATCCGCCACACGCAAACATGCGCCTAGGTTATGGGGGTCTGTCACGCCATCGAGAACCAAAATAAGCGGGGCGTCTTTGTCTTTCAGTGCATCGAGCAAATCATCTAGTGAGTGCACCATCTTGATTTCGTTGACACGGGCGGCCACACCTTGGTGTCCATGGCTACCCGCCAATTTGGCAATGCGCAAAGCATCAGCTTCTATCAAACGCACACCAGCTTCTTTTACGCGCTCTAAAAATTGGCGCATGCGCGCATCGCGACGCGTGGGTTCGTAATAAATTTCAATAACAGATGCAGGAGAGGTTTTCAAACGCACACCGACTGCGTGAAAACCAAAAAGAACTTTAGGGGTAGAAGACATGGCCAGATTATCGGCTAGCCACTTAAACCCTCTGCCCTGCCTCAATCGTCATAAAAAGATCGCAACGCGCAGCCAACTTCGGGTCATGCGTCACCAAAACCAAGGTCGTTCCTGATTCTTGGTTCAATTCAAACATCAAATCCATGATGCGCTCACCACTAGCATGGTCCAAACTACCCGTGGGTTCATCTGCTAACAAAACTTGAGGCTTGACAACAAAAGCACGCGCTAAGGCCACGCGCTGTTGTTCACCGCCAGATAACACTTTGGGGTAATGGCCTAACCTTGTTGCCAAACCCACACGCGTCAACATCTCGGTGGCAAGCTCTCTAGCATTACCCGTTCCAGATAACTCGAGAGGCAACATCACGTTCTCTAATGCGGTCATATTGCCCAGCAATTGAAAACTTTGAAATACAAAGCCAATTTGCTTGGCACGCAAGGCAGCACGGTCATCTTCATCTAAGGCAAACATATCTTGCCCAGCAAGCACGACGGTACCTTGGCTAGGAGTGTCTAAGCCCGCCATGATGGACAACAAAGTACTTTTGCCAGAACCCGAGGCGCCAACAATGGCCAAAGACTGCTGGGCGGGAACGGAGAAGTCGATATCGCGGAGAATGTCGAGTGTGCCGGTGGCGTCTGTCACCGATTTATACACATGCGAAACAGAAATTAAGTTCATAGAGGACATGGCAATGTTAAGGCGTCACTTTACCTTGGGCGGAATATGCACGGCTGTCGCTGGGCTATTGCAAGCATCGGCCTTTGCGCAAAGACAAGTGATTTCATCTTCCGGTGCTGGTTTAGAGGGCGAAGTTACCACCACACGCCCTCGCCCACCTCGCGGACAAAATTCTATGAACCAAGTGCCACCGCCTGGGTCGGCACCTGCCCCCGGAACCGTTCCTGTAGCAAGCATCTTGGTCTTGGGTGACTCACTCAGCGCGGAATACGGAATCCAGCGCGGTAGGGGTTGGGTTGCATTGATGGCTGCGCAATTACAAAAAGAACGCGGTGATGTGCAAGTCGTCAATGCCAGTATCAGTGGCGATACAACGGCCGGTGGTCGTTCTCGATTGCCAGCTTTATTGAACCAAGTGCGTCCCGTGATGGTAGTGATTGAGCTAGGCGCCAATGACGCGCTAAGAGGTCTCGATTTAGACAGCACCCAAAATAATTTGGAGGCCATGATCGAAGCGTGTCGAGCTGTCAATGCGAAAGTTGTTTTGGTGGGAATGCAGATACCACCTAACTACGGTCCAGACTATGGCGCTAAGTTTGCTGTGATGTTTGCTAATTTGTCAAAGAAATACAAAACAGGTTTGGTGCCTTTCCTTCTCAAAGGCATTGCAGATGTGCCCGATGCGGCTAATAACTTTCAGAATGACCGCATCCATCCACGCGAAGAAGCACACCCCAAAATGCTAGCTAATGTGCTTCCTGAAATTAAAAAACACCTGAACCAGTAAACGTGAGCGTCCATCTTTTATCGGCTATTGAGGCCATCCATCGCATGCGTATCACCCTTGGCCAACCGGGCGGGTTCGATGCGATCATCGACGCGCGCAGCGAAGACGAATATGCGCTTGACCACTTACCGAATTCGGTGAACTGGCCATCTCTCAACAACGAAGAGCGCATCATTATCGGCACTATGTACAAGCAGCTGGGCGGATTTGAAGCACAAAAACATGGGGCTGCCTTGGTGGCTGCCAATATTTCAAAACATATACAAACCCATGTATTGGATTTACCCAGAAACTGGCAGCCGCTGATTTATTGTTGGCGAGGTGGCAAGCGCAGCGGATCTTTAGCTATGGTCTTGGGCCAAATTGGATTCAAGATAAATCTGATTGAAGGTGGATACAAAGCTTTTCGTGCCGCAATGCTAGAAGACATTGCACATATTGCGTCAAGCTTTCAATACCAAGTTATTTCAGGCCCAACAGGCTCAGGTAAAACCAGGTTGTTGCAAGCACTCAAGATGGAAGGTGCTCAAGTACTGGACTTAGAAGACTTGGCACAACACCGCAGTTCTGTTTTGGGTCATATCCCTGGGCAACCCCAACCGAGTCAGAAGCATTTCGATATGTTGGTCTGGCAAACTTTGAAACAATTTGACCCAACGCGCGTCGTATTCACAGAGTCAGAGAGCCGAAAGGTAGGCAACCTTTCGATCCCAGAACCTGTGATGCTGGCTATGCGAAACAGTCCTTGCCACGAACTACTACTCCCACTACAAGAGCGGGTTGCGTTGCTCATGGAAGATTACAACTTCTTTGTCACTGACCCAGAATTATTTTGTCGGCGACTAGATGCTCTGTTAGCGATTCGTGGCAAAGCTGTCGTCGAGGAATGGAAATCACAAGTTCAGCTTGGTCAATTTGAACCAGTCGTCCATGCATTATTGGAAACGCATTACGACCCAAACTACGCAAGTTCTATGCGCCGCAACTTTGCACGGTTTGAAAGCCACAAGGCATGCGAAGCGATCAATCGAAACGAAGAAACAATGCGTTTATTAGCGCTTGGATTGATCGCAAGTACTAGCAGCACTTAATGAGCCATCACACCAAGGCAGCGTGAATAGCCTGCTTGATATCCGCCTGTAAATCAACCACGTCTTCGAATCCAATACAGAACCGAACAACCGTTCCAGGCTTTAAATGTGGTGCGGGTAGGGTGCGTATATTTTGTTTTTGATAAGGCACCACCAAACTTATGGGGCCGCCCCAGCTATAGCCAATTTTGAAGATGCGCAAGGCATCACAAAAAGCATCTACTTGCGCAGTAGAAAACCGAGCATCCACCACCACGCTAAAAATACCAGCGGCGCGGCCTTGTGGGTATTGCTGACTCACACACAGTTTTTGCCAATGGATGTGTCCAGGGGAACTTGGCAGTACTGGATGCAACACTTGTGCAAATACGGATTGGCTTTCACACCATTTGGCGAGTTCTCGCGCGTGATGGTCTTGCGTTGCGTAGCGCATTTCTAGCGTAGACAGGGAACGCAACAAAGTTTCTACATCGTTGGCGCCTACACCGGTACCAAGACGCATGTGGCTTAATTTGATGGTGCGTGCCAAAGCATCACTACGCGTGATGATGCTTCCCATCAACACATCACCACCACCACTGGGGTACTTAGTCAAAGCGTGAATCGTTAGGTCTACACCCAGCGGCTCCGTGCCCTGCCCAGGCATGAGGTCAAACGCATTGAATGCCAAACCTGCGCCCCACGTATTGTCCAAAGCACACAAAACACCGCGCGATTTACACAAGGCAACCTGGGCGACTAAATCAGGAAACTCCATGGTGACAGAGCCAGCCGCCTCTAGCCACATTAGTCGGGTTTTTGAAGTGATCCGTCGAGCCAAGTCGTTCACATCAAGGGGGTCATAGCGCTGATGGGTGATTCCAAAATTTTGTAACTCACCCGAGGCCAGAGATTGGTTCGGTGCATAAGCGTTATCAGGGATCAACACCTCATCACCCGTTTTCAATAAGGCGAAGTCCACTTGCGCAATGGCAGCCAACCCACTAGGCGTCAATATGCAGTGGGTGCCACCTTCTAAACTTGCTAAACGCTCTTCCAACGTAAAGGTTGTGGGCGTTCCGTGCAGTCCGTAGGTATAAGAAGACTTGTCCAACCACTGCCGCTCGCGCATAGCCGCAGCATTGGGAAAAATAACAGTGGAACCTTTGTAAACCGGAACTTGCGGAGATACAAAGCCTTCAGGGGCTTGATAAGAATGGTGAATACTTGCCGTATTACTGGACAAGGGTGGCGGCTTATTGGCCATGGAAGTTAGACCTTCCACTTCTCCATCAAACCCGCCGGACGCAATGAGTCATAGCCCTCAAAAGGCTGGTGGATCCAAGGGTTGGTGGGCAGGTATTCAACTGAGAAATCTGGATCAAATGACGACACACCTTTGGTCCAAATCACAGCACTGCGCAACTCGGTGATAGGTTTGTAGTTATTTTTGAGTTGGTCTAACACGGCTTTGAGCGTATGGCCTGTATCTGCCAAATCGTCTACCAATAAAACACGCCCAGCAATTTCACCTTTGGGTGTGGTGATGAAACGGGCAATGTCTAAATGGCCTTGAATCGTGCCTGCATCTGCACGGTACGAACTGGTCGACATGATGGCGAGGGGCTTGTCAAAAATGCGCGACAAGATGTCGCCTGGTCGCATACCACCCCGCGCTAAACACAAAATGGTGTCGAACTCCCAACCAGATTGGTGAATCTTGATTGCAAGCTTTTCAATGAGGTTATGGTATTCGTCGTAAGACACATACAGGTGCTTGCCGTCTTCAGTCAACATGGTGGAAAGTCCTTTAAAAAAATGACCGCCTTATGCGGCAAAAGGGTGACGTAACAAAATGGTGTGGTCGCGATCAGGGCTGGTCGACACCATATGAATCGGAACGCCTGTGGTGGCAGAAATGCGATTCAAATAGTGCTGCGCTTCGGGTGGAAGTTTTGCGTAATCCGTCACGCCCACGGTGCTAACGCTCCAACCTGGAATAGTTTCGTAAATGGGTTTGCAACGCGCAATCTCGTCGGCGCCCATGGGGAGGATGTCTATTTTCTTTCCGTCTAATTCATAGCCCACACACAGCAACAATTCTTTGAGGCCATCCAACACATCGAGCTTGGTGATACACAGGCCACTCAAGCCGTTGACTTGCGCGCTACGCTTGAGCAGAGCCGCATCAAACCAACCGCATCGGCGTGAACGACCGGTTGTCACGCCTTTTTCAGCGCCAACCGTCGACATGTGATAACCCGGAGTACCTTCTTTTTCCCAATCTAATTCGGTGGGGAAAGGCCCGCCACCCACACGGGTGCAATAGGCTTTGGTGATGCCCAAGATGTAGTGCAACAGATTAGGACCTACGCCAGAACCTGCAGCGGCATTGCCCGCTACACAATTGCTTGAAGTCACAAAAGGATAGGTGCCGTGGTCCACATCCAACAATGTGCCTTGCGCACCTTCAAACAACAAATTAGCGCCTTGGACGTGTGCTTGGTTTAACTCCAACGACACATCGGCCATCATCGGCAAAATTTCTTTGGCATAGGCCATGGCTTCTTGGTAAACCGTTTCGAAGTCAATGGCAGGAGCATGCAAGATGTCGGTCAAGATGTGGTTATGCAATTCCAAGTTCTCGCGCAACTTGTTTGCAAAACGATCAGGATGCTTGAGATCTTGCACACGCAATGCGCGACGTGCGACTTTGTCTTCGTAAGCTGGGCCAATTCCACGTCCAGTTGTTCCAATCTTGGCAGTCCCAGCTTTTTCTTTGGCAGCTTCACGCGCAACATCGATCGCAGCGTGGTAAGGAAGAATCAAAGGACAGGCTTCACTGATACGCAAGCGTGAACGCACTTCCACGCCAGCTTTCTCTAGGCCAGCAATTTCTTCTAGTAATTTAGTAGCTGACAGCACCACACCATTGC
>CAIRQX010000087.1 GCA_903880855.1 uncultured Burkholderiales bacterium
CGTTACTTCAACCCCGTGGGGGGGCATGAAAGCGGTTTGATTGGCGAGTCGCCCAATGGCGTGCCTAACAACCTGATGCCTTACATCACGCAGGTCGCTTCTGGGCAACGGGAATATTTGCAGATATTTGGCAACGACTATTCGACGCCCGATGGCACTGGGGTGCGCGACTATTTACATGTGATGGATTTGGCGCGGGGACATTTGGCGGCTTTGCGTGCTTTGGCTACTGATAAGCCAAAACTACTTACGGTTAACTTAGGGACCGGTCAGGGTGTCAGCGTGCTGGAGATGGTGAACACCTTTGCGCGTGTGAATGGTGTTCCGATTCCCCATCGGTTTGTGCCGCGTCGGGCCGGCGATGTGGCGCAATGTTTGGCTGATCCGCAGCTGGCTACGCAAGTGCTTAGTTGGCAAACCGAGCTATCACTAGAAAGTATGTGTCGGGATGCTTGGCGGTGGCAAACCATGAATCCACTCGGATTTGATTCTTAAATTTGTATTGACGATCGATATACATCAACGTAGAATTTGCAAATCTAACGTCTACACAAGGGGCTTTATGCGTGATGCTGCCATCAACCTCAGGGCGTTGCCACAGCAACGCGATTTAATCGACCATGCCGCCCAGTTACTGGGAAAGAATCGTTCGGACTTCATGCTCGAAGCAGCATGTGATAAGGCGCAATCCGTTTTATTGGATCAAGTTTTTTTCTCTCTTGATCACGACAAATTCAAAGCTTTTACTGCGATGCTAGACGAGCCAACACAGGTTAATGCGGGTCTTGAACGCCTGCTTGCTGTTCAGGCGCCTTGGACAGCTGGTCCATGAAATTACATGCCCCGCAGCCATTAACTGCGGATCACCAATTAAATACATTTAACTGCGGCGAAACCTCCCTAGACGAGTGGTTGAAGCGTCGCGCCCTTTTGAACCAAGCCAATGGGGCGAGTCGAACTTTCGTTGTTATCGATGAAAGCCAGCTAGTAATAGGCTATTACGCTTTGGCTGCAGGTGCAGTGCACCACCAAGACGCCACTTGGTCCAATCGACAAAACATGCCTGACCCCATACCTGTGATGGTCCTGGCAAGACTGGCCGTAGTTATAAGGACACAAGGCATGCAACTCGGCGCGGGGTTACTCAGAGACGCGGTAGACCGCAGTCTTGTGGTTGCAAAAAATACTGGGGTGAGGGCATTGTTAGTGCATGCTCTACATGAGCGCGCAAAGGAGTTTTATTTGTATTTTGGTTTTCAAGCCTCCCCCGTACGTCCCTTGACTTTGATGCTGCGATTGAAAGCTTGAGATAAATCTGCCTAAAACGAAAATTTATACTGAAGTCATATGCGCATTTCTCCACACGAACAAAAACTTATCAAGCGAACCGCTCAAGAATGTTTTGATGCGGCCGTAGTTGTTCGTCTTTTTGGTTCACGCGTAGATGATTCAAAAAAAGGAGGAGATATTGATTTATTCGTCCAAACATCACTAGTTGACGCCGCAGAAATTTCGAAAGCACACACGCGATTCTTAGCCAAACTCTATGCTGAACTGGGGGAGCAAAAAATTGATGTAGTCATTGATTACCCCAGTCGCAAAGTCCAATTACCCATCTTTACGATAGCTCTCGAACAAGGAATCATTTTGTGACACAACCTACTCAATTCATCTTGCAAGAGGCTTGGTGGCAATGCGAGAGGCATTTGCACCATTTGAAACACGCATTGGGGTCGTTGGTTTTACCGATCACAGCCTCTAATCTATCAACGATGACTGATGAAACAGTGCAGGACTGGGATCAGTTTGTGCTGCGTTACACCAAGCTGCAAGACGCTATTGGCTCCAGACTGCTTCCTGCAGTATTGACGCTATTGCAGGAACCCTATGAAGACAAACCGATGATCGACAAACTCAACCGCCTAGAAAAATTAGGCTATTTAGAAAGTGTTGATCAATGGAACCAATTGCGCATTGTCCGTAATCACTTTGCGCATGACTATCCTAGTGATGATGCTCTCAAAGCAGCTTATTTGAACGATGCAGTGCGTGCCGTTCCAACGCTAGAGGCTTTGCTTAAAAAAATTCGCCCATTAGTAAATTAGTCACGACTTAACAGTAATCCAAAGGGATTTGATACAACTTGATACACGCCTTAAAATTAACATATGCGTTTAAATGCCAAAGAACAATCAGCCATCAAAGGGGTCTTATCAAAATTTGACCCTGAAGGAAAAGTGTATTTATTTGGCTCGAGGATCGATGATGACAAACGCGGTGGTGACATTGATCTGCTGTTTGAAACTCGGCACTCTATGACTTTAAAAGAAGAATTACGAGCCCGTTATCAACTAGAACTTGCTTGCGATGGTCGCGTCGATTTAATTATTAAATTGAAAGATGCACCTCCAGACCCCATTCACTTGATGGCCCTATCCAATGGGGTTGTACTATGAGTCCCGAGTTCCAGATGCTGAAGGACAGCTGGTATGCTTGCAAACAACGCCAAGAGAAACTTAAATATTCTCTAAAAAAAAATCAATCTTGCTTTCCATTAAATATCTCATCCTTACTGTTAATTACAAATGAGCAAGAGGAATCTATTGATGCCTTCATTTTGAGATATTCTCAATGTGTCACGATGATTCAAGAACAGATTTTTAAAGGCATAGCCTATCTTGAGCAAGAAGACATAAGCGATAAATCTAATCGCGATAAAGCCTTACTGATGGAAAAACTAGGTGCCATCCGTTCAGCCGAGGACTTTGGAACTGCGGCGCTCTTGCGAAATAAATTTGCACATTACTATCCAGAGGTAACCCAATCGCGCATTGACCGCCTTAATCTATTACCTGTCGAAGCTTCATTTGTTTTAGATGCTTTTGGTGAAATAGAAAAATATTTACTTCGCAAGAAATTTGTTTAATTTTTCGCTTAATTCCGCAAGTGCTATTGCCTATTTAGCTGTGAGAATTTTTACCCTCTTATGAAACAAAAAGACGACGCCACGCTGTCTTTATTTGGCGATGAAATCCCGGAATCCGACTTGCAGGATGCTGATGCATCTCGTAAAAAAATACCAGGTATTCAGAATCAGGAAGTTGTCCTCGTTGATCAACTCCTAGATAACAAAGTTGAGTTAAAAACTACTGAAGTTGCAGCTTCAGCGCCAATCAACTTGTCGCCAATCAGACGCCGCACCAATTCCCCTTGGGCCGCTGTCATTGCATCCCAGCAAAAAATTAAGCCCCATGTCATGCTCGTCATCACCAAGGGCGAAGCAGGCGGCGCGCAGAGTCATGTGCTAGCTTTGTGCGAAGCGCTATTGTCGCAGGTGCGATTCACTGTGGTGATTGGCGGATCCGATGCGCCCTCTTGGCTGGGTGAGCAACTCAAGGACCTTGGCGTTCGCGTGCTGGCTTTGCCTACATTGCAAGAAACGCTCTTGCCTTGGCGTGTCTGGCCAGCATTGCAAGGTTTGGTGGAGTTGATCGACACGCACGCACCTGACGTCGTACATGCACACAGCGCGATGGCTGGCTTGGTGGCGCGGATGACGCGTGTGCAATTAGACGTGCCGGTGTTGTACACCGTCCATGGCTTTGGTTTTAAACCGCAAGTTCCATGGGTGCGTCGCCAGATGGCGAGCTTGGCGGAGCGGGCTTTGTCGCGTTGGACTACGCAAATGGTGTGCGTATCACAGCACGAACGTGAACTGGCTTATCAATTGCCGATTGCGCATGAACGTGTGCACGTTATTCCTAATGGCATCGCGCATTTAAAAGCGCCGCTAGTTACCACTTGGAACGATATCCCACACCTCATCATGATGGCGCGGATGAAATCGCCTAAACGCCATGATTTGTTGTTATACGCATTGGTCCAGGTGCGCGACAAGTTGGGCAATGAATTACCTGTGACCTTCGTGGGTGACGGGCCTTTGCGTACCCAGTACGTCCAGTTGGCAGAGCAACTTGGTTTACAAAAAGTAACGTGGGCTGGTGAAGTCACACACGTTGCCCCGCTATTGGCGCAACATGATGTATTAGTGCTTTTGTCCGACCACGAAGGCATGCCGATCACAGTGATCGAGGCCATGCGCGCGGGCCTGACGATTGTGGCGAGCGACTTGCCCGGTATTCGCGAACAAGTGATTGCGGGGCAAGAAGCGCTCCTAGTCACTAACTCGGTGGACGCTGTTGCCGAACAACTGATTCGCTTGGCTCAAGAGCCTTATTTGCGTAAACGTTTGGGTAAAGCAGCGCGGCAAGCATTTGAAAGCGCATTCACTGCGGAGCGAATGGCACAGCGCGTGTTGTTTTTGTATCAGCAATGCATAGAAGAATCAGAGGCTGACAAATTAGCGCGTAATGCCAATCCATTATTTGACAAAGACTACAGTATTGCGTCGCAAATTGGCTCAAAACTGGTTTCCGCCACCGTTCGTCGTCGCGATGCATTGCAAAGTTGGTCGCTATGGGGCGCGTGGCTCGCCATTCCAAGTTGGATTGCAGCGCAATTGCTGCAAGACGCAGGTCTGGTCTCTTACCAATTTGGGCTCACGTTGCTTTGGTGTGTGTTGCCTTATGCAGTGGCTGCACATCTGCTGATGCGTGCGTCGCATTTGCCAGTTGCAGAGCGCAGTGGGGTGTTATGGGTGTCAGTCGCTGCTCCATTTCTGCTGACGCCACTTGGGTTTGCTTTGCTACAACAAGCGTATTCACGAGCGGCAGTGTTGTGGGCTTTTGGTTTGACAGCAGCTTGGTTGGCTTGGGGTTATCGGCGCTATGTGAAACACCGTGCTTTGCGTCTTGTGTATTGGGATGCCGAAGTGCCATCGCAACTTGCTAGTTATTTATCGCCGCAAGGTGTTGACCCGCTTGGCCTGCAACTTTTACACTGGCGTCCGTTCCCTTCTCAGGAAACCGATACCAAAAATCTATTACCTGCGTGTGATGGCATCGTTTTAGATAGACACGTTCTTGTGGACGATTACCGCACCCGCTTTCTAGGACAACTCAAAATGCAACATCTCCGCTTATATAGCGTTGAGGCCGTTGCTGAATTGGTGAGTGGCCGCAAAACACTGCCGCAGCAGGGTGACAACCTGTGGGAGATCGACAACGACCCAGGTTACGACCGCGTCAAGCGGTTGTTAGATGTGTGTGTGTTGCTCGCGCTTTCGCCTCTGTGGTTACCAATCGCCGCCGCAATTGCAGCGGCCGTAAGTTTTGATTCCAAAGGCCCCGCGCTTTTCACGCAAGAGCGCGTCGGGCGTAACGGCAAAGTATTTAAGTTGTTTAAATTTCGCAGCATGGTACATGGCTTGCAGGCGCCTGGTGTGCACTTTGCACAGGCCGAAGACCCGCGGATCACACGCGCGGGGCGTGTTTTGCGTCGCACGCGCTTCGATGAGCTGCCACAGTTGTGGAATGTATTGCGTGGCGAAATGAGTTTGATCGGCCCGCGTCCTGAGCAAGTGCCGTTTGTGCGGGAGTTTGCTGGCACTATTCCTAGTTATCCCTATCGCCATTTGGTTCGTCCTGGCCTGACGGGGTGGGCGCAGGTGCAACAAGGATATGCTGACAGCGCAGACAGCACGCGTATCAAACTCAGTTATGACTTGTATTACGTTGCGCATTATTCGTTGGCGCTGGACTTATTGATTGCTGCTAAGACTTGCAAAATTGTTTGGACAGGGTTTGGGGCGCGTTAATTTAATTATTCACTCATTCACACTTCAAATTCTCTCGTTACCATACTTATTCATGTCGTCAACCCAATCAGTTCGTGTCTTGCTGTTGCAGGACTTAACTACTAGCAGTAACTGGGGTGGCGTACAAACCATGACGCGAACCCTGCAACTTGCTTTGCAAGAGAGAGGGTTTTTAGTAACTGCACTTCCTTGGCAACAAACTAAATTTGGCAAATTGCTCGCTGCTGCAAGAGACTGTGATGTGCTGGTAGCGTCTCATAATTTTGGTCCAACCTACAGCGGCGTTGCGCTCAAAACTTTAACGCGTAAACCGTTAATAAGTTGGGTGCATGGGCCGTTGCTGAACGTTTTGCAGATGTCGAAGGCTGGTTCGTGGAAGCGTCTGTGGTTGAAACATGTGTATAGCAACGTGGACCGATTCGTTTGTGTTTCGCAAACCACTGAGGTTTCGCTTCTTGGGTTTTTATCTACTATACCGACAGTTGTGATTCCAAATGGATTAACGCCACTAGCAAAAGACTCTGGGTCTTTTGTTTTTGATGAATATGCAACGCAGAAAAATTTATCGATTGGCTACGTAGGACGTTTGTCTGAAGAGAAACGACCGCATTTGCTAATAGAAACATTGCGCGTTCTTCCTGCTGGCACTAGTCTCTGCATAGTGGGAGATGGCGAACTAAGACCAGCGCTTGAGAGTTCAGGTAAAGATTTAATTACCAATGGCCGACTGAGATTCTTAGGTCACCAAGCTAGCGGTCAAAATTTGTACAAGCCCTATCAAGTCACGTTGCTAACATCACAGTTTGAAGGTTTCGGTATGGCTGCATTGGAATCTTTAGCTTGCGGCGTACCTTGCGTTACTTTGCCTATTCCAGCAATGCGAGAGTTATTTGCTCACGATGCGCCATACCTGTTAGCGCATGATGAAACCCCAGAAGCACTGGCGATTGCGCTTATGAATCTTGTACATATTCCAATTGAGCAGATACATGCTGATATGGCGCGAATTTTGAGTAAGTACGCGTTATCACGCTTCGCTAAAAGTTGGCAAACAACACTAGAAGACTTACTCATCTCATCAGCGCGCAAGGTCTGATTTCCATGCTCATTCACTTCATCCGAAACGGCCCCTCTTACCTGCCTGAGATTGATGCTTACAGCGAATACATCCATGCTCGTGGACACCATTCCATGGTGCACGACAACAGCCATACCGTTCCCTCCAACGCGGCGGTCGTGTGGTGGTTTTGTGGCGGCGTTCCAATACGCGAGGCACACCGCTTACGAGAGGCGTTTCAAATTCATGAATATGCTTCTGCGTCTGTCCCTCCTTATGCTTGGTTGAAGGACCAAATAAAACACTGGACACAGCCCAGACCCGATTATCGTATTTACCAAAACGGTTGGATACGTGAGCGATTGGGATTTGCAGACACTGTACCGCATGCCTTGCGTGATATGGGTGTGGCAGAACACTTCTTCGACTCCCCTCTCGTCAAACCCACTTCTGAGTTTGATTTAGTCTATTCGGGCGAGATGTCTCGTCTGTTGGCGTTTATACCCCTCTTGCACGCCATTGAGACAGCAGGCCTCAGTCTTTTACTAGTAGGTGAAGTACCAGAGGCATTGCAAATTCAGTTGCCATCTAAAGTGACATGTACTGGTCGGGTAGAGCATTTGCAAGTTCCTCGCTATTTACGTAGCGCGCGGTTTGGTTTGAATTTGATACCCAAAACCATACCCTTTCTACAACAAACCTCTACCAAAGTGCTCGAATATTGCGCCGTGGGATTGCCTGTAGTGAGTAATGCGTACCCTTGGATTCGCTACTTCATGGCGCAGAACAAGGGCAATTTTTATTTGCTTAACGATGACGCATCATCGCTTACAACTAGTTTTGGCGAAGCGTTAGAAGCTTATCCATATGTAGTTCCTGATATTCGTACGCTAGCTTGGCCGCAAGTGCTTGATACCTTGACTTTGTGGCAAACGGTATTGCGATGAATATCACAAGCAATATAGTTGCTCTCTCAAGCGCTGTAGCGTTTGCGTTACAAACCACTTTGGCTTTACTGATGTTGCGTTACTTCTCTCCAGAGGAAGTGGGTATCTTTTCTGTTATCAGCCAAATTGGATTTTTCTGGACGACTTTGGCACTTGCGCAAGCACCATTGCAATTATTAGCCAACCACGAAGTCTCGGTTTTGGATGATGCACGACGCGCTTGGTATTCAAGCATGCTGCGCTTTGTATTTCTTTTACCTGTTGTTGCATCGGCAATTTGGTGGAGTGGTTTGCCATTTGTAATCACGCTATTGTGGGCAATCTTTTTATCGTTGTGCCAGTTAACTTGGATGCTTGCCCAAAGCATGCGTTTACGTATGAAGGGGGCTTGGTCCTTAGCTGGCGTGCGCGTATTACCTCCGCTAATGGCTTTGCTAGTTACAGTTTTGGCTATTTTTATGCAATGTAGTGGATCTTCGTTGTTATTTGCAGCCCTAACAGGCTATGCCTCAGGAGCGGCTTGGTTTTTACCTTCTCTGCATAGCGCTAGGCAGGCGCACCTGACTCCATCACTTCAAACTTTTCATCCCATATCTGGAGATGACCGCTCTACTACTTTGCGTATGGCGCATACGTTGGTGGATGCTTTGCTCGCTACGGAGCTTTTTATGGTGTGGCAGCGTTTGTATGGTGCAGAGGAAACCGGATTAATGGCTGCACCACTTCGCGTGATGGGATTTCTTCCCGCGGTCTTACATATGGCTTGGACTCAAGTGCTATTGGCGCAACCTCAACAAGGGCGCGCCAACCCTTTGTTTGTAGGGTTGGGAGGTTTTGCTTGCGTAGCGCTTATGGGGGCAGCTTGCGTGTTTGCATTGGAGATGGGCTGGCTTGATTCGCAGTGGCAAGGTGTGAGGCCATATGTTTTGCCGCTGGTGTTTTGGCAAGGTAGTGCCTGTGTAGTTGCTGCGTTTAGCTATTTGGCTTTTCAAAGGTTTGACGCGCGCACGTATTCTTGGATTTGTATCGGGCTAGCGAGTTTGCAGGGAATTTTTTTATTAGGACTGGCTTTAATTGGAGAACGGCTACCTGCGGATTCGTGCTTCAATTGGTTTGCCGCATTAAGCGCCATAGGATTATTAGGATTAAGTATTTGGTTGAACCATAAGAGAACATAAGATCAAATTGTCCGTCTTCAAATGGTTTGAGACAGATGGGTTAATTTCTTAAAGGAGAGATAGGCTCATTGGTTTTAAAGTTTAAATGGTTTCAAGTTGGTGTTTTAGTCGTTTGCTTTGGATTGTTTGCTCTTTGAGCTACGCCAAGCTTATCGAGTGTGCGCTTAACACCCAAGTGCGAGTTCTCAACCAAGCCGATGATCTCCAACCTCTCATCTGCTGTGTACCTCACCCCCGCTCGTCCCCATCCCCGATCACGCTTTTTTTGAGCAACCGGTTCTCCAGCGTCAAATCCGCCACCGCCTCCTTCAGCTCTGCAGTCTGAGAGCGCATAGAACGAACTTCATCACTGTTGGCTGCGCGAGCCGTATTCCCAGCCAAGCGCTTCTTGCCCGCTTCTAGAAACTCTTTGCTCCAGCTGTAGTAAAGCCCCTGCGCAATACCTTCCTTGCGGCACAACTCAGCAATGCTGTCCTCGCCCCTTAGGCCACTGAGAACAATACGTATCTTGTCCTCGGTTGAGTAATGACGCCTAGTGGCTCTTCGGATGTCTTTGACCACCTGCTCTGCAGTTGCCTTGGGTTGATTAGATTTCAATTTCATCTTCACTCCTTAAGTTGAAAGATGAACCAAAACCCTCCTTGAATC
>CAIRQX010000088.1 GCA_903880855.1 uncultured Burkholderiales bacterium
CCCCGGAGACTTCACGGTTGACGAAAAATCGCACCAAGTGTTTCTGACAGAGCAAGGCCACGAGAAAGCCGAGAGCTTGCTCAATAGCCGTGGGCTCTTACCCTCTGGCGCCTCGCTGTACGACCCCGCGAACATCAGTTTGGTGCACCACCTGTATGCGGCTTTGCGCGCCAACCACCTCTACCACCGCGACCAACACTACGTGAACCAAAACGGCGAGATTGTGATCGTCGACGAGTTCACGGGACGGTTGATGACAGGCCGTCGTTGGAGCGACGGATTGCACCAAGCGGTAGAAGCCAAAGAAGGTGTGCCGATCCAGGCGGAAAACCAGACCATGGCTTCCATCACCTTCCAAAACTATTTCCGTCTCTACAAAAAACTTGGCGGCATGACGGGAACGGCGGACACAGAGGCCTACGAATTCCAAGAAATCTACGGTCTCGAAACTTTGGTGGTGCCACCCAACCGCATCAGCCGCCGCGAAGACCAACTCGACCGTGTCTACAAAACCACGCAAGAAAAATACAAAGCCGCGATCGACGATATCCGCGAGTGCTACGAGCGTGGCCAACCGGTTTTAGTGGGCACCACCTCGATTGAAAATTCTGAACTCATAGCCGAGATGTTGGATAAGGCCAAGTTGCCACACCAAGTGCTCAACGCCAAGCAGCACGCACGCGAGGCCGACATCGTGGCCCAAGCCGGTCGCGCCAAGATGGTCACCATCGCGACCAATATGGCAGGGCGTGGTACCGACATCGTGTTGGGTGGTAACGTTGAAAAACTCATTACGGAAGTCGAGGCCAATGCGTCTTTGGATGCACAAGCCAAGAAGAAAGAAATAGATGCCTTGCGTGTGCAATGGACCAAGGACCACGAGCATGTGAAATCTTTGGGTGGCTTGCGCATCATCGCCACCGAGCGCCATGAATCGCGCCGCATTGACAACCAATTGCGCGGTCGCTCCGGCCGCCAAGGTGACCCAGGTTCTTCGCGCTTTTATTTGAGCTTGGACGATTCGCTGATGCGCATCTTTGCAGGTGAGCGCGTCAAGTCCATCATGGACCGCCTCAATATGCCTGAGGGTGAGGCGATTGAAGCTGGCATGGTCACGCGCAGCATTGAGAGCGCGCAACGCAAAGTAGAAGCGCGCAACTTCGATATCCGCAAACAACTGCTCGAATACGACGACGTGTCGAACGACCAACGCCGTGTGATTTACCAACAGCGCAACGACATCTTGGATGCGACTGACCTTACGGCACAAATCGCAGGTCTGCGCGAGGGCACGTTTACAGAGTTGGCGCGTCAGTATGTGCCCGAAGAATCTGTGGAAGAGCAGTGGGACGTCGCCGCCTTGCAACGCGTTTTGGCGCAAGAGTGGCAACTCGATTTGCCCTTGGTTGACATGGTGAAAGACGCTTCGGCTATCACTGATGCCGATATCGTCGACCACGTGGTTGTTGCATCCAACGAAGCCTTCCTAGCCAAAGTTGATCGCGTCGGCTTAGACCAATTCACGCCCTTCATGCGTGTGGTATTGTTGCAAAACATCGACAGCCATTGGCGTGAACATTTGGCTGCTTTGGATTATTTGCGCCAAAGCATTCATCTGCGTGGTTATGCGCAAAAGCAACCCAAACAAGAATACAAGCGCGAAGCTTTTGAGCTATTTGGGCAGCTGCTCGATATGGTGAAGGTGGAAGTCACTCGCGTCTTGATGACGGTGAAGATCGAGTCCAACACGCAGATCGAACAAGCCGCACAAGAGCTAGAAGAGCGCGCAGAAAAAATTCATAACGTGACCTACACCGCGCCCAACGAATCTGGTGAAGCCGAGACCACGATGGACGCGACCTCATTCGCTGAGAAGTTTCCGGTGGTGGGCCGTAACGAGCCTTGCCCTTGTGGCAGCGGTAAGAAGTTCAAGTTTTGCCATGGTCAGTTGAGTTAATCCACTCGCTATGCCAGTTCACCTTGCGCCTCCCACTGCAGCACAACTCCACCCCGTGCAAGGTCTGCGTATTGGTGTTGCCCAAGCGGGCATAAAAAAACCTGGTCGTAAAGATTTGACCGTGGTGTTGATTGATGAGGGCGCTTCTGTCGGTGGCGTGTTCACGCAAAACCGTTTCTGTGCAGCGCCTGTGCAAATTTGCCGTCAGCACTTGAAGGCCACGCAAGCTAAGCCGGATGACAAGCCGCTGGGGGCAAGCCAAGGAATACGTGCATTGCTTATCAACACCGGCAATGCCAACGCAGGCACCGGCGAAGAAGGTTTGCAACGTGCACA
This sequence comes from uncultured Burkholderiales bacterium, assembly GCA_903880855.1. Lineage (GTDB taxonomy): Bacteria > Pseudomonadota > Gammaproteobacteria > Burkholderiales > Burkholderiaceae_C > Limnohabitans. Next base: position 2,294 of record CAIRQX010000088.1, read on the forward strand.
GGAAACCTGCGAGGCTTTGGCAAAAGTGCTGTCTATAAAGCCGCAACAGGTGTTACCTTTTTCTACCGGCGTGATCATGGAGCCATTGCCCCATACACGTATCGTGGCGGGTCTGCCAGCCGCTATTGCAGCCGCGGGCAACGCGCCATCTTCACAGCAGTGGTTGGATGCCGCAGAGGGCATCATGACGACCGACACGGTGCCCAAAGCCGCCAGCACACAAACCACGATCGCTGGCAAGACTATTAGCGTCACAGGTATCAGCAAAGGCGCGGGCATGATCCACCCCAACATGGCGACCATGTTGGGCTTCATGGCGACAGATGCCTGCGTAGCGCCTGAGTTGATGCATGCGTTGACGTTTGCGCTGGCTGAAGGGTCGTTCAATCGCATCACGGTTGACGGTGACACTTCGACCAACGATTCATTTGTGTTCATCGCTACCAACAAGGCAGGGCATGCGCCCATTACCACTTTGGAGAGCGAGGAAGGTAAGGCCTTGTTCCAAGCCATGCTACATGTCGCGCGTCAACTCGCGCAAGCGATTGTGCGAGACGGCGAAGGCGCTACCAAGTTCATCACCGTGCAAGTGGAAGGTGGTCGCAATAGTGCAGAGTGCTTGCAAGTGGCTTATGCCATTGGCCACTCGCCTTTGGTGAAAACGGCTTTCTTCGCCAGCGATCCCAACCTTGGCCGCATCCTGGCGGCTGTGGGCTATGCGGGTATCACAGACTTAGACCAAACCAAGATCGATCTCTATTTAGACGATGTGCACGTTGCAGTGAACGGCGGTCGCAACCCCACTTACAAAGAAGAAGACGGTCAGCGCGTGATGCAGCAGTCTGAAATAACGGTGCGCGTAGTGCTGGGCCGCGGTGCTGCCAGCGAGACGGTATGGACTTGCGACTTGAGCCACGAGTATGTGAGCATCAACGCCGACTACCGCAGTTAAATCTTTTCAACCTTAGGTCACCACGATGGCAACGGATATGTCTAGCAGTTTAGAACGCGTGCTTCAACGCGCAGAGACTTTGATGCAACGCATTGAGTCGGTCTTGCCCCAACCCTTGCAAGCGCCCGACTGGTCTGCCAGCGTAGCCTACCGCTATCGCAAACGCAGCAGTGGCCACGGCACCTTGGAGCCTGTGCGCCACGTCGCGCAACTGGGCTTGCAGGACCTCAAAGAGATCGACCAGCAAAAAGAAAAAATCCAGCGCAACACCGAACAGTTCGTCAACGGTTTGCCTGCTAACAACGTGTTGCTGACGGGTGCACGTGGCACGGGCAAGTCATCTCTTATCAAGGCATGCTTGAACAACTACGCGCCACGCGGCTTGCGGTTGATTGAGGTGGACAAAGATGACTTGGTTGATTTGCCCGACATCATCGAAGTGGTTGCAAACCGCACAGAAAAATTCATCGTTTATTGCGACGATCTGAGCTTTGAAGACGGTGAGCCTGGCTACAAAGCCTTGAAATCTATTTTGGATGGTACGGTTGCAGCATCGACTGCCAATGTATTGATCTACGCCACCAGTAATCGGCGTCATCTGTTGCCCGAGTACATGAAAGAAAACCTTACCTACACCCACACCGACGACGGTGAGGTGCATCCAGGTGAAGGTGTGGAAGAAAAAATTTCACTCTCTGAGCGTTTTGGTTTGTGGGTGAGCTTTTATCCGTTTAGCCAAGACGAATATTTGGCGATCACCGCGCAGTGGTTGTCATCATTTGGTGTGAGCACTACTGCGATCGATGCCGCCAAGCCCGAGGCTTTGGTCTGGGCGCTTGAGCGTGGTTCGCGCAGTGGCCGTGTGGCCTACCAGTTTGCCCGCGACTATGCGGGCAAACATGTGCTGACGCGCTAGTCATCATTGACTTCGCGCTGTGTCTCCATCTAAACCAGTCATTACTAAACCAGTCGTCGTTCGCGTAGTGGACGCGCAAGTACCGCGCTCTGCTGATCGCGCGTTAGTGCAAGTCGCAGTCGGGGTGTTGATACGTGGCGACGATTCGTTCCTACTCACCAGTCGACCAGAGGGCAAAGCCTACGCGGGCTATTGGGAGTTTCCTGGCGGCAAGTTGGAAGTTGGTGAAACCGTCGCCCAAGCTTTAAAGCGCGAATTGCAAGAAGAGATTGGGATCACCATAGAAGATTGCGATGCGTGGAAGGTGGAGCAGATCGACTACCCGCATGCCTTGGTGCAATTGAATTTTTGTAAGGTGAGGCGCTGGTCAGGCGAATTGCAGATGCGGGAAGCGCAGTTATATGCGTGGCAGCAATTACCAGTGACTGTTAAACCTGTGTTGCCTGGTATCTTGCCTGTGCTGGATTGGTTTGCTAACGAGAGAAATTTTGTTGGCAGCACCGTTACTTAGTGGCGCTAGCGCAAATAATTAAACGCAGAGCGCCATCTCAAATGGCACGTCGCCGGTGCTGTGCTGCAAACGACCGTCGCCATCTTGGCGCATCATGCGCACCCAAATCATCAAGCGGTTGCCGCTTATTTCTGGGATAAAACGAAGGCTTGGGTCAATCGCCACACGCATCAACATAAAACGGCCTTGTGCGAGTGATTGCTGAAACTGCCCGCCCATGGCCATCATTTTTTGGGTAGTGCCTGTGTCACGCATCAACGAGAGTAATAAGTTGACTGAGGCGTTCATGGGCTGAAACACATGTGCCCAGCGTTGGATATCGGCCCTGCGCTCGCTAGAGTCTTGGTGTTGCCACGCATGGTAGGCAGGCAAATCAAACGAGCATGTGCCGCCCGGAATCGTCACGCGGTTACGCAATGCTGTGAGCCACTCGTTGTCCAAAATGTTTTGGCCAATCTTGCCTACGGCAGAGTTCAAGCCAGCAAAACAACGCTCGAGTTGATCCAGCAATTGGTCTAGGGCTTCTTCCGATACAGAAGGGTTGCCCCGCAATGCAGTGAACTGCTGCTTGTGCCGCTCAAGGTCTTTGAGAATGTCTGACTTGAGGTCGGTACGTCCACCGGCTTCTACCAACTCAAACAAGGTGGTGAGCGCGAAGTGGTTGTCTATCGGGGTGTCACGTAAATTCAGCGATTCAAAGCGTTTGAATAGATGCTCTAGACGCAAATAGGTGCGAACGCGTTCGTTGAAGGGATGTTCGTAAAGAATCACGTGGGAAAACGAATAAATATGCGTCGAAAGTGACTCCCGCGATCATACATTCAGTGTTAGCGCGTCTACAGCAAGGCGCAACTGCTCTAAATCAAGGCCTTCATTGAACAAAGTGATGTCTGCCGCTGCCAATCGCTGTGCACGCGTAGCTTGCGCACTGATGATGTTTTGCACCGCATCTTTAGTCAACCCACTGCGCGCCATGACCCGGGCTATTTGCGTGCTTTCTAGGCAATCGACCACTAGCACCTTGTCGACCAACTTGCGCCAACGGGTGGACTCCACCAACAAGGGCACATCAAAGACCAAGAGCGTGTGACCCGATTGGACGGCCGCTTGCGCTTGCGCCTGTGTGGCCAATCCGACCAGCGGGTGGACGATAGCTTCAAGGCGCAACTTGGAGCTGGGATCTGAAAAGACCAACGAGCGCATACGCTCTCTGTCCAAAGCGCCTTCTGGGGTAACAAACTCTTTGCCAAAGGCCTCAGCAATCGATGGCATCGCACTGCCGTTCGCGGCTGTGACGCTGCGTGCAATGTCGTCGGAGTCGATCACCGCGCCGCCGCGTGCCGCGAACATTTGGGCGACCGTGCTCTTGCCGCTGCCGATGCCACCCGTTAATCCGAGCCGAAGGGGAGAAATTGCTGTCATAGCAACCAGTTTATGTAAAAAAACACATCGGCTCCGCCATAAAACGCCTGCACAGCACCCGCCGCCGCTAAAAAAGGCCCAAAGGGCACATAGCCACCCCGCTCCAACCGGTTTGTGGACTGCATCCAAAACCCGACCATTGCGCCACTCACGCTGGCCATCAGCACCAGAGGTATCAATGCGAACGGCCCGAGCCATGCGCCCAGAGAGGCAAGCAATTTGAAGTCGCCCGCGCCCATGCCCTCCTTGCCAGTCAATCTTTCAAAGACGGTGGCGACCAACCACAAAGACGCATATCCCGCTACAGCGCCCCAGACGGCGTGTTGTACAGAAACGTCTATCAAGTTCAAACTACTCGCCAAGAGGCCAATCCACAGCAAGGGTTGCGTCAAGGCATCGGGCAGGTAGGTGGTTTGCCAATCGATGACTGACAGTGCGAGTAAGAGGCTTATGCAAACCGCCCAGGCAAAGGCATTTGGGTGCATGCCCCAGTGCCAGGCGCACAACAGCCACAAACATGCATTGGTTAATTCGACTGCGGGGTATTGCCAATGGATAGGGGCTTGGCAAGAGCTACATCGTCCTTTAAGTAATACATAACTTAGTAGGGGAATGTTGTGCCAGACTTTGATTGGTGTTTTACAAGTCGGGCAATGGGAAGACGGAAGACTAAGGGTCTCGTTGCTCTCGCCCTCCAACATACGTGGCAGTCGATAGACCACGACATTTAAAAAACTGCCGACTACCAAGCCCAACGCCAGCACCAACAAAATTTCCGGAGTGCTCATACAACGTTACCTAATTCAAAAATTGGCAAATACAAGGCCACCACCATCACGCCGACGATCAACCCAAGCACACTGATCAGTAGGGGCTCCATCAGGCTCGACAAACGTGCGACTGTTGCTTCGACCTCTGCCTCAAAGTGGTCGGCGGTTTTGCTGAGCATGTGTTCCAAAGTGCCGGACTCTTCGCCAATCGCACACATGTGAACCACCCAAGGGGTGAAAAGGTGTTCTACGCTGGCCATGGCTTTCGCCATGGAGCGTCCGCGCATCAAGTGGCTGCGCATGACTTCGTTGGCACTGGCATACACACTATTGCCAGTGACACCTTTGACCACAACCATGGCCTCGTTCAAGGGTATGCCAGTTGCAAATAACGTAGACATATTGCGACTCCAACGCGCTATGCATGCTTGTCCTACCAATTGGCTAGCAACAGGTAGGCGCAGAACCAAGGCATGCCAGTGCTTTTGCCAATGGGTCCTAAGTTTAAGCAGTTTTAAACATAGATACACGCAAGGCACTAAGGCGGCAATGACCCAAGTACCATATTGAACACACGCATGGCTAAGAGCGATTAGGCCACGAGTGAGAGCAGGCAACTCGGCATGAAAGGCGGCAAACGTATTTTCGAATGCGGGCACAACATAGTTAAACATCAGCAACATAACTAACAAGGCTATCACGAGCACCGCTATGGGGTAGGCCATCGCAGTGCGAACGCTGCGTTGCAGTTTTTCAGATTTCTCGCGGTGCTCTGCCAGGCGCTCGCGCATGGTTTCCAACATACCGGCTGCCTCGCCAGCTGCTACGACATCGCAATAGACACCTCCAAATGCGACGTGTTTGCCCAGTGCGAGGTGTAAGGCGGAACCAGATTCAACTCTCCTGCGTATTGCCCGCACCACGTTTTAGTCTTACCGGTTGGCATCCCTTTGATGACGATATCTAAAGCCTGCATCAAGGCCACACCTGACTGCAGCAAAGTAGCCAGTTGTCTCGTGAATTGCGTGATTTCTTGTCTACGCATCGGGGGCTAGCGACAAAACTTCTTGTGCCGAGGTCACGCCTTGCAAGACTTTGCGCCATCCAGCTTGTCGCAAGGTGCGAATACCTTCTTGCTGGGCTTGTGCGCTCAAGGTAATGGCGTCGCTACCTTGCAAGATCAATTGCTGCAATGTTGAGGAGATGGGCATGACTTGGTAGACGCCTACGCGGCCTTCGTAGCCTTGGTCGCATAGCCCGCAGCTACTTGGCTTATAAATCGGTGGCTCATCCACAGATAGTTTTTTGCAATGGGAGCATAGGCGCCTAACCAAACGTTGGGCCACTACTAAGTGGACGCTAGACGCTACTTGAAATGGCGCAACGCCCATATGGCGTTGGCGTTCCAAGGTACTAGGCGCATCATTGGTGTGCAAAGTCGATAGGACCAAATGCCCCGTGTGTGCAGCTTGGATGGCGATTTCAGCAGTCTCAGCGTCTCGGATTTCGCCGACCATGATGATGTCGGGGTCCTGACGCAGGAGCGCACGCAGAGCGGTAGCAAACGTTAGCCCAGCGCGCTCGTGAATGCTGACTTGATTCGCGCCGGGTAAATAAATTTCACACGGGTCCTCCACGCAAGAGACATTGATATCTTCGCGGTTGATGTGCTCTAAGCAGCTGTAAAGCGAAAGCGTTTTGCCAGAACCAGTAGGCCCTGTCACCAAAACCATGCCGTTGGAGCGAGAAACGGCTTGCAGCAGCAGCGCTTCGTCCTCAGCCTCAAAGCCTAAAGCGGAAAGCGTAGGCCGCTCTTGGTTGAAGTGCAGCAAGCGTAAGACCAGCTTTTCGCCATGCACCGTGGGCAGAGAGCTTGCCCGCACGTCGACAGATTGGCCTTTGTGCAAAAACTGTATGCGCCCGTCTTGCGGCAAGCGTTTTTCGGCAATATCCATCCGCGCCATCACTTTGATGCGCGACACCATGGCGTCGCGCACGGCCATGGGTGGGTGTGCTACCACCTGCAAATGTCCGTCTATACGCAAACGCACCCGAAACGATTCGGCCCCAGATTCAAAATGCATATCAGATGCGCCTAACTCACAAGCGCGGTCAAATAACGCGTCTAATTGTTGAACCGCTCCACCGGGGTGGGTAGCAAGCAGCGGGCGGGATGAATTGGCCACATTATTTATGGATTTAAAAACTAAATTTTGCGAATATTCTTTATTTGCGTGTTGACGCCCCACTCAAAAATAATTAAATATTTACTTTTTTTGAGAAATAGAATCAACTTTTCTGGCTTAGTGCCGATATATGTACCGATATGCACAGATTTATCGCCTTTATCCTTTTAACCCTCGCTAGCGCCACTACGCCTGCTGCCTGGGTGTTGATGGACGATAACTACGGCAATGCCGACGAATATTATGATCCTGCGATCAGGAGCAAGGGCACTCTGTCGACCATTCGCACCTTTATGGTGTTGCCTATTCGGGCTCAGGTGCCTGTTTATGACCCAAATTCAGAGCCCAAGGTCACGCTCAAACTCTATAACTCTGAGTTATCGGAATATGACGTCGAGTGCAAAAAAAGAACGGTGCGTTTAACCAGCCGTAGCTTTTATTTAGACCGTGACGCCAAAATTCTGATGGTGAAACACGGTTATAAGGACACATTTATTCAAGAAAGTAATTCTAGATTTGCCCAACAATTTAGGGTCACAACGGTAGCACCCGAGTTTCCTAAAAGCATCAGAATGCTGACCTTGGCCTGCAAACTTTAATTAGGTTAATTTAAAAGATATATGGCTGAAACTCTTGAACAAACCGTCGATATTGATACCGATAAAGCTCTTGATGCAGCGGTAGACGCCAAGTCAGGCGCTTCCAAGGCTGAAACTGGTGCTTTGGCCAAAGGTTCTCAGGACGCTTCAAATAATTCTGCAGATTCCCCAACCGAACCCGACGACTTGCAGATATTAATTGAAAAGGTGAAAGCCACGATAGCCACTAGTTTGGACGATCAGGCTTTTGACAAAGAATTACGCAAGCATATTAAAAAGATAAAGGGCTGGAAAGACTGGTCAGAACACGCTAAGTCTGCTTTTGCCCATATGTGGGCAGCCCAATTGCTTCATAACACAGCGGTAGAGATTAAAAAAGACAATAAGATGGATTTCACACCTGTTACCGGAGATTCTTATAAAAAGCTGGTACGTTCTCTAACCCACCGCGTGCGTTTTTGAGTACATATTAATAATATTGATACTTATACTCAATATTAATTAGGGTTGGCATAAAGACGAATTTAAATATATAATTTCGTGTTATTTAATTATTATTAGGAGAATATCACATGGCACGAAATACCGTTGCAAGCCAATTAGCAGCCCTGCGTAAACAACGCGACTTAATCGCTAAAAAAGAACAAGCTTTATTGAGCAAATCACACGTTAAAGTCTTAACCAAGATTGTCCAAATGGCTAAAGAAGCTGGCCTAACTGCTAGCGATATCTCCAAAGCACTTGGTTCTGGCAAGGCCGCTAAGGCTGCCAAGGGACCCAAAGCACCTAAGGCTGCCAAAAAAGGCACTTTGGCTGGTAAAAAGGTTGCCCCTAAATACCGCAACCCTTCTAACTCAGAACAAACCTGGACCGGCCGTGGTGTATCACCAACTTGGGTACAAGAATTAAAAACTGCTGGTAAATTAGATTCAGCGCTTATCGCTGCTGCTTAATAAGCCGTTTTAATTTGCATTGCCCTATGCAATGCTTGTAGTTTATTTGCTAGGTATAACAAAGCCACCCATAATAGAGTGGCTTTGTTTATTTGGAAGCGGTGGTTTTATGTATCGATTTTTTTTGCGTGGCGCGTGTCTGGCCTTGGCGGTTGGCTTGGCCCAAGCCGCTGCACCATACCCGATGGTGCCCTTAAAAGACCTACCTGACGGCCTGCGCTCTACTTGGCAGCAACTCAAGCCCGAAATGAACGAATTTAGCCATTGCGCAGCTGCCTGGGATAGTCAAAATGACGGCGACCGCATGGTCTTTAAATGCTCCATCTATATCAAAATGTCCGCAGAGGGTGAGCGCCGCTCTATGCAATATTGCGAAGAAAAGCGGGCAGAAAAGAAAATTAAAGCACCTTGCCGCTTGGTGCAACCTTGAATTGAATTAGTTACGGGACAGGTTGAGCTTTTGCATCACCTGCTCGGTGGTTTCCACAATAGGCTGAGCAGCTTGTACGAGTTTTTCAATATCCATAGATCTGCCAGCCCAGTTATCTGCCGCGTCTAATATGGCGTAAAAATCAGTCAGGTCGCCTATTTCATATTCTTCGTCTTTGGCTTTCATCATTTCAATCAGGGTGATGTAGCCTAAAAAATATAATCCGTACATCAAAGAAATAGACGCATTTAAAGATAATTTATATTCTTCTACTAATTCAGAAAACATTTCCCGAATCGTATTGATAGTAATAATTTCGTTGGCGTCAAAACCAAATTCTTCTTGAAAACGCTGGCACGCTTGATCCCATTGCTGCATGCTGTCTGAGTATGGGGTATCGGTATCGCTCATAGGGTTTGCCTTTCAGCTTCGTCTTACCAACAATTGGGACGCCAAATCGTGTAAGGCGTTTTTATAAATACCATCCGGAATATATTCCAAAGTGGACAAGGCGCGCTCTGCCTCAGCCAATGCGGCGGCGCGGGTGGCGTCTAGCGCACCCGTTCTGCGCACAATGTCAACAATATCTGTTAGCCCATCGACTGAGCCGTTTTCAATTGCCTGTTGGATCAAACTACGTTCAGATAACGTGCTGCGCTGCATCGCGATGATGAGCGGCAGGGTGCTTTTGCCCTCGCGCAAGTCGTCTCCTAGGTTCTTGCCGAGTTCCTGGGTATCGCCGTCGTAGTCCAGCAAGTCGTCAATCACTTGGAAGGCGGTGCCCAAGGCTTGTCCGTATTCGGCGCAAGCTTCCTCTACTTCTTTGGGGCTTTTCACCAAGATGGCGGCTAAACGCGTGCTCGCCTCAAATAGCTTTGCCGTTTTAGATCGGATGACGCGCAAATAAGCGGCCTCATCCAAGCTCGCGTTGTGCATGTTCATCAACTGCAGGACTTCGCCTTCGGCGATCACATTGGTGGCTTCGGCTAAGACCTCCATCACCCGCATGTCCTGCGCGTCGACCATCATCTGGAAGGCGCGGGAATAGAGGAAGTCCCCCACCAGCACGCTGGCAGGGTTGCCAAAACTCTCGTTGGCAGTGGGGCGCCCGCGCCGTAAGGTAGATTCGTCCACCACATCGTCATGCAGCAGGGTGGCGGTATGTATAAATTCGACAACGGCGGCCAAGTTGAGGTGCTGCGTTCCTTGGTACCCCAAAGCGCCCGCCATCAAGAGCAGCAGAGCTGGGCGAATCCGCTTGCCACCCGCGGTAATGATGTACTGCGACACGGTGCCGACCAGGGCCACACCAGAGTCGAGCCGCTGGACGATCACTCGGTCGACGGCCTCCATGTCGGCAGCGATAAGTGGATGGGCAGTGTTTTGGGCGGCTGACAAAGGGAAATGGGGTGTGAGGGCTTGTAAAACGAGGTTCCGAGGGTCCAATAGCAGGCTGATTATAGGGATTGGCATCAAAACCAAAGAATTGCTATAATCTCGGGCTCTGCGGAAATTCGTCCGTAGAGACAATTTACTCGTCTAGAGGTTTCATATGTACGCGGTCATAAAAACCGGTGGCAAACAGTATCGTGTTGCTGCCGGCGAAAAAATTAAAGTAGAACAGATTGCTGCGGATGTGGGCCAAGAGATCGTGTTAGACCAAGTTTTGGCAGTCGGAAACGGCGCTGATCTCAAGGTTGGCACACCCTTGGTGTCCGGCGCAACAGTCAAAGCCACAGTTTTGGCACATGGCAAGCACGACAAAGTGCGCATTTTCAAAATGCGCCGTCGCAAGCACTATCAAAAACGCCAAGGGCATCGTCAGCAGTTCACTGAACTGCAGATTGCTTCCATCAACGGATAAGGAGCACTGAAATGGCACAGAAAAAAGGCGGCGGCTCTACGCGTAACGGGCGTGATTCCAACCCCAAAATGCTCGGTGTAAAAGCTTTCGGCGGTGAGTTAATCACTGCTGGCGCGATCATCGTTCGCCAACGTGGCACCAAGTTCCATCCCGGCACCAATGTCGGTTTGGGCAAGGACCACACCTTGTTTGCCTTGGTGGACGGCCACGTGTCGTTCAACATAAAAGGCGCTTTGAACAAGCACATGGTCAACGTCACACCGGTCTGATCGGTCTTGACGTTTCCCGACAAAGCCCCGACTTGTCGGGGCTTTCGTTTTTAGCGCACTTTATTAAACTTTAGCCCATGAAATTTGTAGACGAAGCCTATATCGATATCGCCGCAGGTGATGGCGGGAACGGTTGCGTTTCGTTTCGGCACGAAAAGTACAAAGAGTTCGGTGGCCCCAATGGTGGCGACGGCGGACGTGGCGGCCATGTGTTCGCCATCGCAGACCCCAACCTCAACACCTTGGTCGACTTTCGTTTCTCGCGTCGCCATGAAGCCAAGCGTGGCCAGCACGGCTTGGGCTCCGACATGTTCGGACACGCGGGTGACGACATCACCCTCAAAATGCCGGTGGGCACCATCATCACCGATGTGGAGACGGGTGACGTGTTGTTCGAGTTACTCACGCCTGGCGAGGTCATCACCATTGCCAAGGGTGGCGACGGCGGCTTTGGCAATATGCGTTTTAAGAGCGCCATCAATCGCGCCCCACGCCAAAAAACGCCCGGCTGGCCTGGCGAGAAAAAAGAACTCAAACTCGAACTCAAAGTGCTGGCCGATGTCGGGCTATTGGGGATGCCCAACGCTGGCAAGTCTACGCTCATTAGCGCCATCTCTAATGCGCGACCCAAGATCGCGGACTATCCCTTCACCACCTTGCACCCCAATTTAGGTGTGGTGCGCGTGGCCCCCGAGCAAAGCTTTGTGGTGGCGGATGTCCCAGGCCTGATCGAGGGCGCGTCTGAGGGGGCAGGTCTTGGTCACCAGTTCTTGCGGCACTTGCAACGCACGCGCTTGTTGCTGCATCTTGTGGACATCGCGCCGTTTGATGATGCGGTCGACCCTGTGGCACAAGCCAAGGCTATTGTTAACGAGCTCAAAAAATACGACAAGGCTTTGTATGACAAACCACGTTGGTTGGTCTTGAACAAGCTCGACATGGTCGGTGCCGATGCGCGCGCCAAGGTCGTGGCGGACTTCGTCAAGCGCTTCAAATACAAAGGCCCAGTCTACGAAATATCTGCCCTCACGCGCGAAGGCTGCGAGCATTTGATCAAAGACATTTACAAGCACATCAAAGCGCAACAGGTGGCAGAGCAGGCGCCTGTGTATATTGACCCTCGCTTTGTCGAGCAAACGCCATAAAGCCTTGTTAGCCTTTGGGCAGATGAAACCCGCCAACCGTTTTAGTGACTCCAAAAACTTTTGACATGACTACAGACAACAGCACGATCTTGCGAGATGCGCGACGCATCGTGGTCAAGGTCGGCTCAAGTTTGGTGACCAACGAAGGCCGTGGTTTGGACGAACAGGCCATCGGTGAGTGGTGTCGTCAATTGAGCGCTTTGGTGCGTGAGGGTCGCGAGCTCATCATGGTCTCTAGCGGCGCGATTGCCGAAGGCATGAAGCGCTTGGGATGGCAGCAGCGCCCCAAAGCCTTGAACGAATTGCAAGCCGCCGCGGCGGTGGGACAGATGGGTTTGGCGCAGATGTACGAGACCCAGTTACGCCACAACGGTCTGGGTTCGGCACAAGTGCTGTTGACCCACGCAGACTTAGCCGACCGCGAGCGCTACCTCAACGCGCGATCCACCTTGCTCACGCTGCTCAGCCACGGCGTTCTCCCCGTGATCAACGAGAACGACACGGTGGTTAACGACGAAATCAAATTTGGTGACAACGACACCTTGGGTGCCTTGGTCGCCAACTTGGTCGAGGCGGATGCACTCATCATCCTCACCGACCAAAAAGGCCTCTACAGCGCGGACCCGCGCTTGGACCCCAGCGCGACTTTCGTGCACACCGCCCTCGCGGGCGATGCACAACTCGAAGCCATGGCGGGCGGCGCAGGCTCGAGCATTGGCAAGGGCGGCATGATCACCAAAATCTTGGCGGCCAAACGGGCAGCTGGTTCAGGTGCATCGACCGTCATTGCATGGGGGCGCGAGACAGACGTGCTCTTGCGACTAGCTAAAGGCGAAGCCATTGGTACCTTGTTGGTTGCACCGACTCAAAAACAACAGGCTCGTAAGCAGTGGATGGCAGACCATTTGCAGTTGCGTGGTTCTATTACCGTCGACAAGGGCGCGGTAGACAAAGTGCGCAAAGAGGGCAAAAGTCTTTTGCCTATCGGCATGACCGCAGTCGAGGGCGAGTTCTCGCGCGGAGAGGTCATCGCCATTTTGGATCCACAGGGCGTGGAGATCGCGCGCGGCCTCGCTAACTATGCAAGTGCCGAGGCGCGTTTGATTTGTCGCAAGCCTTCAGGGGAGATCGATGCATCTCTGGGCTACATCGCTGAGCCTGAGATGGTGCACCGCGACAACTTGGTGCTGAGCCTTACTCCGTAGGCCTTTGCGCCGTGTTGGGGTCGGGCTCGAATGTGCCGCCAGGTGGCAACTCCATCGTGAACGACATCCCAAACTGCTTGGACACCACAAATTCACTGGTGATCGATGTGCCACCATTGCGCGTTTGGCGCGAACGAATATCAAAGCGCGGCAAGAAGCGCGACAGCTCGGTCAGCGCCATCTCATACACCCCGCGTTTGAACTCCACCACCACATCGAGCGGGACCCAGTAGTCGTTCCAACGCCAGGCGTCGAATTCGGGGTGGTCGGTGGCGCGCAGATTTAGGTGGTGGTCGGGCACCACCATCTGCAGCAAAAACCATATTTGCTTTTGGCCTTTGTAAAAGCCACGCGCGTCGCGTCGGACGTACCGATCTGGCACCTCATAGCGCAACCAGTCGCGGGTACGGGCCACGATACGCACATGCTCCGCAAGGAGTCCCACTTCTTCGTGCAGTTCGCGAAACATCGCCTGCTCGGGCGTCTCACCGCGGTCGATGCCGCCTTGTGGAAACTGCCAACTGTGGGTGCGGATGCGCTTGCCCCAAAACACCTGATTTTTCTGGTTGAGCAAGATGATGCCGACGTTGGGTCGAAACCCTTCTCGGTCAAGCATAATCAAACCTCAAATTTCTGAATTGCATCCATTATGCACAGTCACGCTGTGTTGACCTCCGGATTCACCCTGATAGCGCGCGCATGAAAGCCTCCCAGTTCCTCATATCCACCCTCAAAGAAGCACCCGCTGACGCAGAAATCGTGAGCCACCAGCTCATGATGCGCGCCGGCCTCATCAAAAAACTCGGCGCCGGTATTTACAACTACATGCCCATGGGCTTGCGGGTGATCCGCAAGGTCGAAGCCATCGTGCGAGAAGAGATGAACAAAGCTGGAGCGGTCGAACTCTCTATGCCTGTAGTGCAACCTTCAGAACTTTGGCAAGAGACGGGCCGCTTTGAAAAAATGGGCCCTGAGTTACTGCGCATCAAAGACCGACATGGACGCGACTTTGTCGTACAGCCCACCAGCGAAGAAGTCATCACCGACATTGCCCGCCAAGAAATTCGCAGCTACAAGCAGCTGCCTAAAAACTTCTACCAAATCCAAACCAAGTTCCGCGACGAACGCCGTCCCCGCTTTGGATTGATGCGTGGGCGCGAGTTCACCATGAAAGACGCCTACAGCTTTGACCGCGACGTGACGTCCGCCAAGGCCAGCTACCAAGTCATGGCGGATGCCTACCGGAAAATCTTCGACCGCTTCGGCCTGCAATACCGTGCAGTGGCGGCGGACAGCGGTGCCATTGGTGGCGACTTGAGCGAAGAATTTCAGGTGATCGCCGCCACCGGCGAAGACGCGATCGTCTATTGTCCGCAGAGCGACTACGCTGCCAACATGGAAAAGGCCGAGGCCTTGGCGCCTGCCCATGTGCGCGGTGCGGCGACCGCAACGCTTACCCAAGCGGCAACACCCAACAAAAGCACCTGTGAAGATGTAGCTGAACTTCTCAAAGTGCCACTGAGCACCACCGTCAAATCACTGGTGTTGGCGACAGACGCATTGGACGAAAAAGGCGAAATTACCAAGACCACTGTCTGGCTTTTGTTATTGCGCGGTGACCATGAGATGAATGAAGTCAAGGTCGGCAAGTTGCCCGGATTTGAAGGCGGCTTTCGCTTCGCAACGCTCACAGAGATCGAATCGCACTTTGGTTGCAAGCCAGGTTACTTAGGTCCTGTGCAAATGAAACAAGCCTTGAAAGTAGTCGCCGACCGCGAAGTAGCCGTGATGCACGACTGGATTTGTGGCGCTAACGTGGTGGACTTTCACTACACAGGCGTCAACTGGGGACGAGACCTACCTGAACCTGACTCGGTGGCCGACATTCGTAACGTCGTTGCTGGAGATGCCTCGCCAGACGGCAAAGGCACATTGGCAATTGAGCGCGGCATAGAAGTAGGCCACGTGTTCTTCCTAGGCACCAAATACTCCAAGGCGATGAACGCCACATTCTTGGATGAGAACGGTAAACCGCAGTTCATGGAGATGGGCTGCTACGGCATCGGCATCACACGTTTACCCGCCGCAGCGATCGAGCAAAACCACGACGCCAAGGGCATCATCTGGCCGGACGCGATTGCGCCTTTCACGGTGGTGATTTGTCCTATCGGCATGGACCGCAGTGAGGCTGTGAAAGTCGCTGCTGAGAATTTGTACCAAGAATTATTAAAAGCTGGCGTCGACGTCATCTTGGACGATAGAGGCGAACGCCCCGGTGCGATGTTTGCTGATTGGGAACTAATCGGTGTACCCCACCGCGTGACGATTGGCGACCGCGGATTAAAAGATGGATTTGTGGAGTACCAGCATCGTCGCGAAACGGAGCCAACGCAAATGGCGTTGGACAAAATCAGCGGTCACTTAATTAGTGCGCTAGGCTAGCTAAAGAATGTGTAAAGGGCTTCTTTTTAGAAGCCCTTTTTTATTGCGAGTAATTAGCCGGTAATCACCTTCTGCAACTCACCCGACTCGTACATCTCCATCATGATGTCGGAGCCGCCGATGAATTCACCTTTGATGTATAGCTGGGGGATGGTTGGCCAGTTGCTGTATTCCTTGATGCCATTTCGGATTTCAGCATCGTCGAGCACGTTGACGGTGGCGATGGACTTGGCGTCTACACCGCAAGCTTTGAGCACTTGGATGGCGCGTCCTGAAAACCCGCACATGGGGAAGCTGGCGTTGCCCTTCATGAACAGCAATACCTCGTTGCCTTTGACCAATTCATCTATGCGTTGTTGCACGTCACTCATAACTTTGCTCCCAAACAAAACCCTATTATTTCACCCTTGGCCACTGCCCGCCCGTACAGCGCAAGATGCCCGCAAGATCTTGGCGGCTTTGCACCGACACGAACCCTTGGTTGCCGAGTATGTCTTGCACTGCCTGCGCTTGGTCAAACCCGTGCTCTAGTAGTAACCAAGCGCCAGGTTTGAGGTGTTCTGCAGCTTGCGTCACGATTTGGCGAACGTCGTTCAAGCCGTCCTTGCCTGCCACCAACGCCGAGATCGGTTCGTGAGGCAGTTGCGCCAGATGGGCATCACCATCGGCAACGTAGGGTGGGTTGCTTACGATCAGGTCAAACGTTTGACTCGCCAGTGGCGCGTACCAACTACCCACATGCGTCACTATCTCTAGTTCAAGGCGGTTCGCGTTGGCGGTCGCCACAGCTATCGCGTCTGCGCTGGTGTCCACCGCGGTGACTTGTGCGCTGGGCAGTGAGTGCTTCAACGCCAGTGCAATAGCTCCGCTGCCAGTACCTAAGTCTGCGATGCGAGGTTTGGAGGTGTCTGCCACGCAGGTTAGCGCCCACTCCACAAGCGTTTCAGTCTCAGGGCGAGGGTCTAGCACCCGTCTATCAATCTGCAACTGCAGACCAAAAAATTCTTTCACGCCGGTGATGTAAGCCAGTGGCTCGAGGCCAGCGCGTCTTTGCAAAAAATCGAGATACCGCTTCTGAGTCTCGAAATTCAAAACCTCGTCGCTGTGCGCAAGCAACCAAGCGCGGTCGTGTATCGGCAATTCACAGGCCTGCAAAAGCAGCATCTGGGCGTCGAGGCGGGGTAGCCCAAACTGGCCTTGGCCAAACTGAATTGCTTGCTGCACCGTCAAAGGTAGTGTGGTGTCAGCCGACGTCACGCATTCACTTCCAGCGCCGCCAATTGCTCCGCCTCGTGCGCGTGTCGCAGTGCTTGCATAGCTTCGCCCAAGTCGCCTTCCATGATGGTGTTGAGCTTGTAGAGCGTCAGGTTGATGCGGTGGTCGCTCCAGCGTCCCTGCGGAAAGTTGTAGGTGCGGATGCGGTCGCTACGATCACCGCTGCCGATCAGACCTTTACGCAAGGCAGCATCTTTGGCTGCGCGCTCCGAGCGATCTTTTTCTTGTATGCGCGCCGTCAACACCCGAAGGGCCTGCGCCTTGTTACTGTGTTGGCTGCGACCATCCTGGCATTCGGCCACGATACCTGTGGGCAAGTGCGTGATACGCACCGCAGAGTCGGTCTTGTTGATGTGCTGGCCGCCGGCACCACTTGCACGGTAGGTGTCAATGCGCAAATCGGAAGGGTTGATCTTGATGGCCTGCGCTTCATCGGGCTCTGCCAACACCGCAACGGTGCAGGCGCTGGTGTGTATGCGCCCTTGGGTCTCGGTGGTAGGCACGCGTTGCACACGATGGCCGCCAGACTCAAATTTGAGCAAGCCATACACCCCATCACTGGAAGAGCCGGCGTCTATGCGCACCACCACCTCTTTGTAGCC
>CAIRQX010000089.1 GCA_903880855.1 uncultured Burkholderiales bacterium
AACTAACACGTACCAACAACGCACCCAAACCAAGCGCTTACCCAGCTTGATGGTGGTGCTTGTTTTGCACGGCATTTTGTTATGGCTGATTCAATCAGGCTTAGCGCGTCAAGCCATCACATTGACACAAGAATCGGTCGAGGCCTTGTTGTTAACCGATGCTGCCCCACCTCCACCACCCGTTGCAGCGCCTAAAACACCTCCGCCCAAAACGCCACTACCTCCTGTCATTCAACCGCCCACCACTTCGGCTACACCCGTCATCACCACACCTACTGCACCAGTTATCAGTAACGCTGCACCCGTTGCCCCGACACAAAGCTCAGCACCCCCAGCGGCATCTCCATCTATTCGCACGGGTGCCGCGATCCAACCTGGCGCGAGTTGCGCAAAGCCTGATTACCCGAGCGCTTCACGCCGCTTAGAAGAGGAAGGCACGGTGAGCTTGAAGTTTTTGATTGGCGCGGATGGTCGCGTTCTTCAAGCCGAGATAGAAAAAACTTCTGGCTTTCCACGTTTGGATGAAGCTGCTCGCAACGCTCTCTCTAAATGCCAATTTAGACCCGGCACAGTCGACGGCAAAGCGGAACAAAGTTGGGCCAGCATCAAATACACCTGGCGTTTGGAATAATTGATTTTGAAATTGCAGTCTTGATTAGGAAATTTTCATGTATTTAAATCTTTTACGCCGCTGGCTTCTCTTGCTCAGCACATATCTCTTGTCGATGGGCACCTATGCAGCCGAAGAAACCTTGGACAACCCATATGGTTTGTCTGCGGTTTGGGCACAAGGTGATTGGGTGGCCAAAGCCACATTACTAATTTTGGTACTGATGAGCATGGCGAGTTGGTATGTGATCTTCACCAAACTAATGGACCAAAACCGTGTCATGGGTTTCGCCCAATCAGCCAATGCTTCGTTTTGGAATGCAGGCACTGTGCAGCAAGGCGCAGAAGGTTTAGATGCGGACAGCCCCTTTCGCTTTATTGCAGAAAAAGGACTCGAGGGCGCCAGCAAACACACAGGGCTGTTGGGCGCGGTAGATTTCAACACCTGGGTCACGATGAGCATTCAGCGCGCCATGAACCATGTGCAAAGCCGCATGCAAGATGGCTTGGCCGTGTTAGCCACTGTGGGCTCTACAGCGCCGTTTGTAGGACTATTTGGAACAGTTTGGGGTATCTACAACGCGCTCGTCAAAATCGGCATGTCGGGCCAAGCCAGCATCGACAAAGTGGCAGGACCTGTAGGCGAATCTCTCATCATGACAGCCATCGGTTTGGCTGTGGCTGTACCTGCCGTACTTGGATACAACTGGTTGGTTCGCCGCAACAAGATAGCGATGGAAGAGGTGCAAGCCTTTGGCGCTGATTTGCACGCGGTGCTATTAGGCAACGGTTCAGGTACTCACTCTGCCACTGGCTCAAACAGCAAATAATCATGGCCATGCACTTTGGACCCAGCGATGGGGATGACGAACTCTTAACCACCATCAACACCACCCCGTTGGTGGATGTGATGTTGGTGTTGCTGATCATCTTCTTGATCACGATCCCTGTCGTCACCACCTCGGTGAAGGTCGATTTGCCGCATGAAGTGCAACAACCCCGCGAGACCAAGCCCGATAATATTGTTCTGTCTGTCAACGCACAAGGACAAGCGTTTTTGTTTGACACACCATTGCGTAACCAAGCAGAGATGGTCAAGCAACTTCAAACTTTGGCAGACAAAAAACCGCAGCCCGAAGTGCAAATACGGGGCGACGCACAAACAGACTATGAAGCAGTTGGACGCGTCTTATTTGTGGCACAAAGCGTGGGACTCACCAAAGTGCGCTTCGTCACCGACCCGCAAGCGAAATAAGCCATGTTGCCGCAAACGCCCTTGCTTCAAACCCTCGAAGAACCCGAGGTGATGATGGACATCAACACCACGCCCTTGATTGACGTGATGTTGGTGTTGTTGATCATGCTGATCATCACCATCCCTGTGCAACTGCATTCGATCAACCTCGATATGCCAACGGGCACCCCGCCACCCGCCATCAAAAAACCCACCATCGTGCGAATCGAAATAGACGCACGCAATGTGGTGCGCTGGAACGATAAAACTTTGGCTAACCACGCAGAGTTAGATGCGTTGTTACAAACTGCTAGCCAGCAACAACCTCAGCCTGAGGTGCATATCAAACCGCAAGGCAAAGCCAAATATGAAGCAGTCGCTGGCGTATTGGCTAGCGCACAGCGCAATGGGCTAACCAAACTCGGAATTGTGGGAAGTGAACAATTTGCTGGCTACTAGCTAGTGCAGCGCTACTTTCAATAAGTTGTGCCAGCCTTTTGCAGCGAATCGAATTTATTCGATGCTCAAAATAATTTGCGCTGTTTTTTCATAGTGGTGCGTTAAGGCCGCAGATGCAGCCGACACATTACCAGCTACTACTGCATCAACCACCTGCTTGTGCTCGTCGGATTCATCGCGGCGCTTGTAGGCAGATTTCATGGCGAGTTGCCGATAGCGATAGGCTTGGTCGTACAACTGTTCGCAAAATCCCAACAACCAACGTGAACCGCAATTGGCCAACAACGCCATATGAAACTCACGATGCAGTTTTTCCCATGCAGGGTTTTCTAAATAGTTCTCTTGGCGCAAAGAACGTGGCGTTTTAGACAAGCGGTGCAATGCCAAAACCACTTTTTCTTCCCACTCTGGCGTGCTGGCTTGCATGGCTTGGGTTAAGGCTAGGGTTTCTACCCAGACACGTGTTTTAGCCAACTCACGCAATGCTTCTTCGCTGACTGGCGTCACCACAAAACCGCGTTGGTCCATGTGTTGCACCCAGCCTTCGGCGGCCAATCGGTTCAAAGCTTCACGGATGGGCGTGGCACCTGTGCCGTAATGTTCACGCAGAGATTCGATGCCGAGCTTGAGTCCTGGCGTCCAAGTGCCGCTCAAGACGTCCGCCCGCAACCGTTCGTAGGTGCTGAGCGTGAGGGATGCAACGCTTTCAGGAGCGAGTTCTGTTGTCATAGCGAGAGATATTAATCGATAAAAATTTTAATCAGCCAAAAATATCGATATTATTCAGCCCAACATTCACACCATCTATGAAGGAAGCACCATGCGTTTTTTGAGCTTTGAGGCCCATGGCCAAGCGGGTATTGGTTGGGTCAAGGATATCCACGCCACTGATTTCGTAAACCTGACACTCGCAGCACCCGAATTGCCTCGCAATCTCAAAGACTTGATTTGCACCCCTGGCGGTTTAGCCGCTGCTAACGCCGCAGCACTTAAAGCGCCAGCCAGTGCAGTGCAGGCCATGGCAAGTGTGACCATGCTGCCCCTCATTCCGAATCCCGGAAAAATCGTTTGCATGGGATTGAACTACGCCGACCATGCCAAAGAAGGCGGTAACGCGCGCCCCGAGTACCCCAGTTTTTTCTTGCGTGGTAACTCGTCGATGGTGGGACACAACCAAGCGATCGTCCGCCCCAAAGCGTCTACCCAACTAGACTACGAAGCGGAGTTGGCGGTCATCATTGGCAAACAGGCCAGACACTTGTCAGCGGAAAACGCCCTCGATTGCATCGCTGGGTATTCCTGTTTCAACGATGGAAGCATCCGTAACTACCAACGCAAATCGTCGCAATGGACGATTGGTAAAAACTTTGATGCTACGGGTCCGTTTGGCCCATGCTTAGTCACACCAGACGAGCTGCCACCAGGTGCAGCAGGCCTTCGTATCCAATCGCGTTTGAATGGCAAAGTCATGCAAGACGCCAACACAGATGTGTTTTTGTGGAATGTGGTCGAAGCCTTGCGCATCATCACCGAGTGCATGACCTTGGAGCCAGGCGATGTCATCATCACCGGTACACCTGCAGGTGTGGGCTATGCGCGTACGCCCCCCGTGTGGATGGCGCCTGGCGATATCTGTGAAATCGAAGTCGAAGGCGTGGGCATTTTGTCTAATCCAATCGTTGACGAGCGATGAAACCATTCGCAAAGCCAAACTTATAAATAATCACCGCCAAAGACATTCACATAGGAGACAAGCTTGATTCAATTCAAACTTAATGGACAGACAGTAAAAAGTAACGTAGCCAACAACACCAGTTTGCTCAATGTTTTGGCAAACGATCTACAGGTCAATGGAACCAAGTACGGTTGCGGCAAAGCACAGTGCGGAGCGTGTTTGGTCTTGGTCGACGGCAACCCCGTCAAGTCCTGCGTGTCCCCCGTGTCTTCTGTAGCGGGGCGTTCCGTCACCACCTTGGCGGGCTTAAAAGAAGGCGACAAGCCTAGCCGCTTGCAACAGGCTTTTATTGACGAGCAAGCCGCGCAATGCGGTTACTGCACGTCTGGAATGATCATTCAAGCCCAAGCGTTGTTAGACCGTAATCCCAAACCCACCGATTCAGATGTTCGCGCAGCTCTTGATGGCAATCTGTGCCGGTGTGGCGCCCACAACCGTATCGTGCGTGCCGTGTTACGCGCTGCGAAGGAGGCTTGAATATGACAACACAACTAACTACCAGCCGTCGCGGATTTCTAAAAACTAGCGGTTATCTGTCGTTGGCATTTGCCATTCCACTCGATACCGCACTTTCGCAAGCCACCAACGCCAAGCCTCGCTTGCCTGGCGATTTAAACACCCACCGCAAACTCAGCGCATGGTTGCGCATCAACGCCAACCAAACCGTGACATTGCTGGTCGGTAAAGTGGAGCTAGGCCAAGGCATCTTGACGGCAGTCTCACAAGTCTGCGCTGACGAACTAGACATTGATATGGCACGTATCCAGATCATCTCTGGCGACACCGCTTTAGTGCCCAACGAAGGCGTGACAGCTGGCTCTTTCTCGATGCCCAATTGCGCCACCGCTGTGCAATACGCTAGCGCAGAAGTGCGCGCAATTTTGTTGGACTTAGCCGCCACCAAACTTAACCAACCGCTTGCAAACTTGAGCGTGCAAGACGGCAAGATAACCGCCACCAATAGCAGCAGCGTTTCTTATTGGGATTTGGTGTTGGGCGAAGCACTCGAACGTGAAGCGACTGGACTGGTCAAACTCAAACCTGCCAACCAAACCCGTTACACAGGCAAATCTGTCCATCGCTTAGACCTCAACCCCAAGATACTGGGCGAGTCAAAGTTTTTGCAAGAGTACCGCCCCACTGGCATGTTGTTTGGCCACTTGGTAAGGCCACCCACTTATGCTGCCAGTTTGGTCTCGGTCAACACGGCATCGGTTCAAAAAATGCCAGGTGTCGTCAAAGTGGTTCGCAATGGCAGTTTCTTAGGCGTGATCGCCCAACGCGAAGAACAAGCCCTTGCTGCGGCTAATGCCTTGGCCGCCAAAGCCAAATGGAAGATAGAGAAAAAACTGCCAACCCACGAGGGTATTTTTGATTGGTTACGCAATACCAAACCGACCAACATCATTCCTACCAAAAAACAGGCACGTGTTGGCGGCGAGTCCGCAGTCAAAACTATAGAGGCAACCTACTACCGTCCTTTCCATATGCATGCCTCCATCGGCACTTCAGCAGCTGTTGCCAAGATGGGCGCAGACGGTGTGATGTTGATCCAAACACACAGCCAGTCTGTGTTTGAAACCAGCGTGGCGATTGCCAAAATGCTCGGCATGGACCCCAGCAAAGTGCGTTGCCAACACATGCAAGGCGCAGGTTGCTATGGGCACAACCTGGCCGACGATGCTGCCGCTGATGCGGCGCTGTTGGCGATAACAGTGCCAGGGCGAAGTGTGCGTCTGCAATACACCCGCGAGCAAGAACACAAGTGGGAGCCTTACGGCTCTGCCATGGTGATCAACACCAAAGCAGGTGTTGACGCCAATGGCAATGTGCTCGACTGGGACTTGCAACTGTGGTCGACCTCGCACGGTACACGCCCCAATGGTGAACCAGGAAATTTGATTTCCTCGCATTACTTGGAAAAACCGTTCACACAACCCACGCCTGTCAACGCGGGCGGGCCCAACTTCGCAGCAGACCGCAATGCAATCGCGCTCTATGAATTCCCGGGCCACAACGTA
This sequence comes from uncultured Burkholderiales bacterium, assembly GCA_903880855.1. GTDB lineage: Bacteria > Pseudomonadota > Gammaproteobacteria > Burkholderiales > Burkholderiaceae_C > Limnohabitans. The sequence goes on from CAIRQX010000089.1 coordinate 6,059, forward strand.
CTGACCCACTTCATTACCGAGATGCCGGTGCGCGTCTCATCGACGCGAGGCTTAGGGGCTTACGCCAATGTGTTTGCGATTGAGTCATTCATGGACGAGTTGGCGTTAGCTGCCAATGTCGACCCACTGGTTTACCGATTGCGCTTTTTGAAAGACCCGCGCGCCCGTGACACTTTGCAAAAAGTTGCCGATGCGTTTGGCTGGAACACGTGGAAAAAAACCGCCAACCGTGGCAAAGGCATTGGCTTTGCACGCTACAAAAACATTGCAGGCTATTGCGCCGTGGCGATGGAAGTCGAGGTCAATCCCAAGAACGGCCGTATTCGCGTCTTGCGAGCAGTTGCTTCTTCAGAAGTAGGTCGCATTGTGAATCCCGATGGCGTGAGCAACCAGATCGAAGGTGGCTTGATCCAGTCAATAAGCTGGACGCTCAAGGAAGAGGTGAAGTTCGACGACACACAGATCTTGTCGACCGATTGGAGTAGTTACCCCATCCTGACCTTCTCGGAAATACCGCCTGTAGAGGTTGTGTTAATTGACCGCCCCGACATGCCTTTCCTAGGTATGGGCGAAGCATCGCAAGGCCCAAGTTGTGGAGCATTGGCGAATGCCGTATGCGACGCCACTGGCGTACGCTTACGCCGACTGCCCTTCACACCAGAGCGGGTCAAAGCCGCAATGACAGCAAAAACTTAAAAGGAGACCTCCATGACTCATGCGAACACATCCACCACGTGTTTTGATTGCCTTCCCCGTCGCGGATTTTTGACGGGACTGCTGGCAACAGGCGCAGCGGCCGTGTTGCCTTCTTGCGCTGTGACTAAACCAATCAATGCGTCGCCTCTTGAAGCCAAACGTGACTTAGTCGACGTGCACCACCATGTATGGGCGCCAGCGTATTTAAAGGAACTCGAAGCCCGCAAACTGGCCGAGCCCCCCGCCCGCAATTGGTCACTCAACAAAACCTTGGACGATATGGCGCAAGCAGGTGTGACTTACTCGATCACGTCGCCCACCACACCCGCCGCGAGTTTTGGCGATGCGGAGACTATGCGGCGCATGGCACGGATCAGCAATGAATACGGAGCGCAACTTGCGCGTGACTATCCCAAACAGTTTGGTTTCTTTGCCACCTTACCTATGCTCGATGTAGACGGTGCCTTGAAAGAAATTGCCTACAGCTGCGACGTGCTCAAGGCCCAAGGCATAGCCATGCTGACCAGTTATGACGGCAAGTGGCTTGGCGACGCTTCATTTGCGCCAATCATGGATGAGATCAACCGCCGCAAGTTGATCGTCTATACCCATCCGTCCAATCCGAAGTGCTGCAACAACTTGCAAGACGGCGTGCCTGGTTCAACCATCGAGTTTGCAACTGACACCACACGCACAATCACCAGCATTTTGTTCAGCGGCACGGCGACGCGGTGCAAAGACATCAAGTTCATCTTCTCGCATGCGGGCGGCACCATGCCATTCTTGGTGGAACGCCTCACCATGCTGCCTAAGTTGAATGCGAACTTTGGCAAAGTTTTGCCGAGCGATCAGGTCATCCCAACTTTGCGCCGTTTTTATTACGACACCGCACAGGCTTCGCATCCGGGTGCGTTGCTGTCTCTGTTGAACTTGGTCGACATTAGTCAGGTCGTGTTTGGAACCGATTTCCCTTATCGCACCTCACTAGACCACGTCAAAGGCCTCATGGGCATGGGCTTTAGCTTGGAAGATTTGACTGCGATTGAAAGCCGCAATGCGCGGCGCATGCTGTCTTAAAGCTTAATCCGCCTTAGCCCCAGAACTCTTCACCACAGCAGCCCACTTAGGCACTTCTGTTTTTAAGAAGTTCCCGAATTCTGTGGTGCTGTTGCGATTGCTAGACATTCCTAGTAGGGCAAACTTTTCTACGATCTCGACAGATTCCATCGCGCGGTTGAGCGCTACATTGAGCTTTTCAATGACCGCTGGTGGCGTACCGATGGGAGCGAAAAAGCCAAACCAGGTGTAGTCGTCAAACTCTTTGTAACCAAACTCGGTAATGGACGGTACATCGGGCAACAAGGGCGAGCGGGTGGCGCTGGTCACGGCCAACGCTTTCAACTTACCGGCTTTGATCATGGGCACCGCTGGGGGCATAGAAGTGGTTGCAATTTGCGTATGGCCTGCCACCACCGCATTGATAGCGGCTGCAGGTTGGTAAGGCACGTGGACGATGTCTACCTTCGCAGCCGACTTCAATCGTTCCATAGACAAATGGGTGGTGGTTCCAATGCCCGACGACGCATAACTAAAGGGCGACTTCTTGGCAGCTTCTACCAATTGCGGCAAGGTATTCACAGGAACGCTGGGGTTCACCGTGAATATGTTGGGTGTTTTGGGGCCTAAGGCCACAGGCATGAAATCTTTTAGGGCGTCGTAGCCGGCATCGGCATACAAGGATGGGTTGACTGCATATGCAACGCTATGGACCAAGATGGTGTAGCCATCAGGGGCAGCACGTTTGACTTGGGTGGTGGCGATATTGCCACCCGCCCCACCTTTGTTCTCCACGATGAAATTGCCACCTGTAATTTCAGACAACTTTTGCGTGAGTGAGCGCGCGACGATGTCAGTCGAAGCACCAGGCGCAAAAGCCACCAAGAGGGTAACGGGCTTGGCTTTGGGCCAATCGCTTTGGGCGGATGCGTTGACACACAAGAACGCAGTCAAGGCTGCCGTAGCGAGGGCTTTGAATGCGGGTAGTAAGGGATGCGTGATTTTCATAACTGTCTCCTGTTTATTTAATTTTTTACCAAACAAAACTCAAACTGCACCTCATTAAAGGGTTCTTGTAAGTTGTAGCGCTTGGCAACTTCTGCATTCTGGCAAGGTTTGAAATCCACAATCAAACCTTCGCGCACACCAAACACGGTGTCGTTGTCTATATAGGCGGATCCTGCGGGGAACAACTCGGTTACCAAACCCACATAGCCAGGCGCACTGACGATCACATGGTAATGGGCGGGTCGCCAAATACTGCGCTTTGCTGCTGCCAACATGGCGCCCACAGGGCCATCGGTGGGAACGGTATAGGGGTGCGGACGGATCGTCAGCAACTCAAAACTGCCGTCAGCCTCGCAATGGATTTTGCAGCGCAGGTTGTGCGGGTCTTGCTCAGAGTCTTGTGCTGGGTACAACCCGTTGTCTGCGTTTTGCCAAAAATCTAGTTCTGCGTTGGCGACGGGTTTGCCATTTTTATCTACGACACGGCCATGCAACCAAGTTCTCTCGCCCGCTTGGCCTTTCGTTAAGTCCACGCCATTGGGTTGCAACTGCGAATCGTGGTTATGAAACGGGCCTAAGACGCTACTAGATGTGCCGCCTACAGGTTGTGAAACCACGTCAACCATCGAGGAAATGCCCAACACATCAGACAGCAAACTAAATTCGTTGCGCTCTTCGGTGGTGATGTCTGCTGCAGCGGTTAGAAAAGTCAAACCTCGCATCCATTCTTCTTTGGTGAGCTTGGATTCGGCGACGAAAGCGTGCAAATGCTTGACCAACAAGGCCATCACCTCGCCCATGCGTGGGTCAGAGGCGGTAGCAAAACTGCGCATCGCAGCTTCGGTGACGGTTAGCATAGGATTTCCTTTACAAGCCAATATGGGGTTTCATCGATAATATTCGAAAACTATTATTTTTATCGATAAAAATCGCATTTCCAATCTTTTTGAAGCCAGCACATGCCCTCCACTTTTGCACCCACAGACTCACTACAAGGCCGAATCGCCGTAATTACCGGCGGCACAGGTGCCATTGGTTTGGCCACAGCCAAACGACTCGCCACTTTAGGTGCGCGCTGTGTTTTGCTTTACAACTCAGAATCCGCCGAGTCTGCTGCCGCTAAAGCTGCCGCTCTTCCTGGTAGTGGTCATCTGTGTTTCAAAGCGCCCATCACGGACAGCCAAGCGCTCAAAAGTGTGGCCGCTGAGATTGAAAAGCAATGCAGCGTAGTGCACATTTTGGTCAACAGCGCTGGCTACACCAAGGCAGTTCCAGCAGCGGATTTAGAAGCACTCACCGACGACTTGATCGACGATATTTTGAAAGTCAACTTTCGCGGCGTGATGTCAACAATCCGAGCCTTTATGCCTATGCTCAAAAAATCAGAAGATGGTTTGATCGTCAACATCTCTTCGATTGCAGGCTTCACAGGCACAGGTAGTAACTTGGCTTACGTTGCAGCCAAAGCCAGTATTGATGTGGTGGGTGACGCATTGGCTAAAGCCTTTGCACCTCTCGTGCGTGTTATTTCCGTGTCACCTGGTGTCGTTGATTCCACCTTTGTGCCAGGCCGTGGCGCTGATTTCAACGAAAAAGTGGCTGGCACGATTCCACTCAAACGCATCGGAACCGTCGACGATGTCGCAGCTGTCGTGCAAGCCTGCGCTACCACTATGCGTTATGTCACCGGCACGCGCATCGTGGTCGATGGTGGCAGACATCTCTGATCACTTACTTTTAAGAACTAAGCCATGAGCCAAAAAACTTTTCTGACCTGCGCGGTTACGGGCAACATCACTACTCCGGATCAAACGCCTCACCTGCCTATCACTCCCACTCAAATTGCAGACGAATGTTTGGCAGCAGCAGAAGCAGGGGCAGCGGCTGTTCATATCCATGTGCGCGATCCTAAAACTGGCAAACCTTCTATGGAACTGGAGCACTATCGCGAAGTGTTTGACAAAGTGCGGCGCGGCAACCCCGAGCTCATCATCAACCTCACTACGGGACCTGGCGGGCGATTTGTTCCAAGCCACGATGACCCTCGTGTTGCTGCTGCGGGCTCGACCTTAGTCGTCCCTGAAAAACGCGTGGAACACATCCGCGTTTTAAAACCAGATATTTGCTCTCTTGACTTGAACACCATGAATTCAGGCGGCGATGTGGTGATCAACACGCCACGCAATGTGCGCATCATGGCCAATGTGATGCGCGAAGCCGGTGTCAAACCTGAATTAGAAATTTTTGATTCAGGCGATATCCACCTCGCACGCGACTTGATAGCTGACGGCACATTGCAAGGACCTGGTTTGTGGACCTTTGTGACAGGCGTGAAGTATGGTTTCAATTCTTCACCCGAAACCTTGATGTATGCGCGAAGCTTGTTGCCTGCAGGTGCTATTTGGTCTGCGTTTGGCATTGGACGCTTTGAATTCCAATTTGTAGCGCTAGCAATGTGCGCAGGTGGCCATGTGCGCGTGGGCATGGAAGACAACATCTATTTAGAGAAAGGCGTACTGGCAAAAAGTAATGCCGAATTGGTGACTAAGGCCAAACGCATCATCCATGATTTGGGTGGTGAATTGGCGACACCAAGTGAGGCGCGTGCAATGCTTCAGTTGCCCAATCGCAAATAATTCTTTCGATTTACCAAAGAGCGTTTTCCATGACAGTAGATAAAAAAGCACTGCACGCCGTGCGTGTTCTTGCCAAAGCAGCTAACGCAGACGCATTGGCACCTCAAATTGTTGCGCAAGACCCACCCGCGCACAAAACAGGCGAAGCCTTGGTGCGTGTGCGTAGCGCAGGCGTGAACCCCAGCGACGTCAAGGCTGCTTTAGGTTTGATGCCACAAGCGGTGTTTCCTCGCATACCAGGTCGCGACTATGCAGGTGTGGTGGTCGAAGGCCCCAGCAACTGGATTGGCAAAGAAATTTGGGGATCAGGCGGGGATGTAGGCATTACGCGTGATGGTTCACATGCAGGTTGGTTGGTGTTACCCGAAGGTGCTTTGCGTGAAAAACCCAAGCGCTTGAGTTTTGAAGAAGCGGGCTCAATTGGTGTGCCTTTCATCACGGCCTATGAAGGCTTTCGTCGCAGTGGTTTGCCACAAGCGGGACAAACCGTGGCAGTGATGGGCGCCAATGGCAAAGTTGGACAAGCCGCGGTGCAACTGGCCGCGCAAGCGGGCGCTTTGGTGATCGCCGTACAAAGAGGTGCTACACCATCAGACCAACGCGTCAACGGTGTGCACTATATCGACGCCTCGCTTGGCAAAGTCGCTGAGACTATTCGTGAACTGAGCGCGGGCAAAGGCGCAAACATCGTTTTCAACACGGTAGGAAGTCCTTACTTTGAAGCGGCTAACCTGTCGATGGCCAAAGGCGCGACACAAATTTTTATCGCAACGCTTGAACGCCCAGTGCCTTTTGATATCTTCACGTTTTACCGAGGCATGCATACTTATGTAGGTATTGATACATTAGCGCTTGATTGCATTCATACCAACGCCTTGATGCAAGCGATGTACGATGGTTTTGAAGCTGGCAGTCTGCAACCCTTTCAAGTCACACCGGATGCAGTTTTTGGACTAGACCAAGCATTGCGTGTTTACAAAGAAGTTTTAGGCGGCGCAAAACGCCGTATTGTTTTTAATCCTTAATTTATAGGAGACAACGTAATGGACAACACCACTTTTTTGACTCGCCGCCATGCATTGCAGTGGGCTGCGGCAGCCAGTGCATCTTCTACTTTGTCAGCATTTGGCCAAAGTGATTGGCCGCAAGGCAAAGCAATCACTTTCGTTGTTCCATTCACAGCAGGTAGCGGTACTGATGTCATTGCACGCACGATCGCAGAAAAATTGGGCCCCCTGCTTGGCGCGCAAATTGTGATCGACAACAAAACCGGAGCGGGTGGCACTGTTGGCGCGGCCTTGGTTGCCAAGGCACCTGCTGATGGTTACACCTTGCTAGTGCATAGCTCGGGGCATGTGGTCAATCCTGCCTTGTATCCCAAGCTAAGTTACGACACACTCAAAGACTTTGACGGCATCACGCCCTTGGCCAGTTTGCCTAATGTCATCGTTGTATCTCCAGCTAAAGGCTACAAAGACGTCGCTGATTTAGTCGCCAAAGCAAAAGCACAACCAGGTGCTTTGAACTACGCATCTGCTGGAAATGGCTCGGCCACACACATGAATGCCGAAAAGTTTCGCGTCGCTACGGGTATTCAAGCGCAACATGTGCCTTACCGCGGAACACCAGAGGCTTTGACAGAAACCGCGTCAGGGCGTATCGATTGGTTTTTTGCGCCTTTGGTATCGGCTTTGCCTTTGATACAAAGTGGCCGATTGCAAGCCCTAGCGGTGAGTACGGCACAGCGTTCACCTCTATTGCCACAAATTCCATCGATCACAGATGCTGGATATGCAAGCGCGGCCTACACCTTCTGGGTCGGATTGTTCGTGACGGCCAAGACTCCCAAGCCCATCGTGAATAAATTACATGCGGGTGTGATGCAAGTATTGGCCATGCCCGATGTGAAAGACCGCCTAGATAAATTAGGCGCTGCGGCCATGCCGATGCAACAAGAAGCGTTTGAGAAATATCTCGACAGCGAAACTGCGTCTGCTGCACAGTTAGTCAAGGCTGCTGGTATCAAGATCGAGTAACTACCCGCTTTGGCCTTGGGGCAGACTACTGAACAATGCCCTTATCTTTCAGGGCTTGGATTTGTGCTGGAGTTAGACCAATGTCTTGCAACACTGCATCGGTATCTTGTCCAATCTCTGGTGCGTTGCGGCGGTGCGAGCCTGGTGTGCGCGATAGTTTAGGAACAATTCCTGGCAATGCCAGTGCGCTGCCATCTGCCATCACAGTTTTCAAAATCATCTCTCGCGCTTGGTAATGCGGGTCTGTAGCAATGTCGGCAACGGTATAGATACGACCGGCCGGCACACTGGCTGCATCTAATAGTTCTAGCACTTGCGCAACAGAAAGTGTTGCAGTCCATACGCCAATAGCCGCATCAATTTCTTCTACGCGCTTCACACGCCCCGCGTTATCTGTAAGACCGACGTCTAAGCCTAAATCATCACGCCCCATGGTGTGCATCAGCCGTTTAAAAATACTGTCGCCATTGCCGGCAATCAATACATAACCACCGTCTTGGCATTTGTAGGCATTGCTAGGAGCGATGCCAGGCAAAGCGCTACCGGCTGCTTCACGCACCGCACCAAAAGCGCTGAACTCTGGCAACAAACTTTCCATGCAATTAAATACCGCTTCATACAAAGCGACATCGATCACCTGCCCCTTGCCACTGGTGTGACGTTCATGCAAAGCTAGCAAGATACCAATCACGCCGTGTAGTGATGCCAGGGTGTCACCAATACTCACACCTACACGCACAGGCACACGGCCTGGTTCGGCCGTGAGATGCCGTAATCCGCTCATGGCTTCGGCCACCACACCAAAGCCTGGCTTGTCGCGGTAAGGGCCTGTTTGTCCGTAACCGCTGATGCGCAGCATGATGAGCTTTGGGTTGAGCGCAAGCAATTCATCTGGACCCAAACCCCAGCCTTCCATCGCACCAGGACGGAAGTTTTCTATCAAGACATCGGCATCTTTGACCAATTGCCGAACAATGTCTTGTGCTTCAGCTTGTTTTAAATCCAGAGCGATGGAACGTTTGTTACGCGATTGAATTTGCCACCACACCGATGTGCCGTCTTTGAGCAAGCGCCATTTGCGCAAAGGGTCGCCTGTTGTGGGAGGCTCAATTTTGATGACATCTGCGCCAAAATCTGCCAAAGTTTTAGCGGCAAATGGTCCGGCTATGAGTTGCCCGAGTTCGATGACACGTAGGTTACAAAGTGCTAATGGAGATTGCATAAGGCTCAGTTTATCAACGAGGCGCAACAAGCCTCTAGAATCGACACAAATTTGTCACTTGAACACAATACCATCTACACATGAAGCAAGGTACTTTATTGGCAGCCATAGACTTAGGCTCCAATAGTTTTAGATTAGAAATTGGGCGTTACGAACACGGTCAAATTCAACGCATTGAATATCTCAAAGAGACAGTGCGCCAAGGCAGTGGCTTCGATGAAAACAGAAACCTTTCGCAAGAATCTATGGTGCGCGGTTGGGAATGCTTGGCCCGCTTTGCGGAGCGCATCGCAGGTTTTCAAAAATCACAGGTGCGTGTGGTTGCTACCCAAACACTGCGCGAAGCCAAGAACCGCGAAGCCTTTATCAAACGCGGACGTGACATATTAGGTTTTCCTATTGAAATTATTTCTGGCAGCGAAGAGGCACGCTTGATCTACCAAGGAGTTTCTCACCTATTGCCTACAGACCACAAGCGTCGTTTGGTAATAGACATTGGCGGTCGCTCCACCGAATTGGTACTTGGGCAAAATTTACAAGCCCATGTCACAGGCTCATTCCGTGTTGGCAGCGTGGCTTGGTCAATGAAATATTTTCCTGACGGTGCTTTAACTGAACAAGCTTTCTCCAAAGCAGAAATTGCTGCCAAAGCCGTTCTAGAAGAAGCCCTTGAAAAATACCCACGTTCTCAATGGGACACTGCCTACGGTGCATCTGGAACGGTTGGTGCAGTCGCAGATGTATTACAAGCCGAGGGCTGGCCCGCTGGAGAAGTCACTATTGAAGGCCTTAACTGGCTAATCAAACAACTGTTACGTGCCGGCCATGTAGACAATGTGCGGCAACCAGGTTTAAAAGAAGACCGTCGTGCGGTCATTGGCGGTGGCGCCAGTGTTTTGCGCGCTTTGATGCAGTCGCTAGACATTGACAAACTCAATGTCGCCCAAGGCGCTTTAAGACAAGGCGTCTTATTTGAAATGGTGGAGCGCGATGACCAAGCCACGGATGTGCGTGATATCTCTATCCAACGCCTAGCGCAAAAATTTGCAGTTGACCAAACACAAAGCCAGCGCGTGAGTCGCGTTGCTTTGCAATTGTTTAACAAGACCATTGATCACTCTGAGTATGAAGCCCATTTGTTACAAAGACTGAAACGCAAACTCAGCTGGGCGGCTTCTATGCATGAGGTGGGCTTTGCTATCTCTCATAGCGATTACCACAAGCATGGCGCCTATATTTTGGAGAATGCAGACTTGCTGGGGTTCAGCATGCAAGAGCTACAACGCTTAGGCTTGCTCGTTTTGGGACATCGGGGTAAATTAAGAAAGTTAGAAGCAGATTTTGAAGAAGCTGAGTTCATCAAAATGCTCATCGCCCTGCGGATGGCTGTTATTTTGTGCCATGCCCGTAAAAATCCAGACCAATCTGGATTGGAATTTAACTGTAATGAAAAATCAAAGCAATTCACTTTGGAAGCAGACGCTGATTGGATAGAAAGCCATCCTCAGTCCGTGCATTTGCTACGCCAAGAAGTCATAGCTTGGCAAAAAACGCCTTGGGCTTTTGCTTTTACCCAAGCAGCCCGCGTCAAACAACCTGCTTAATTTTTTGTTCCCCCGTACATCGCCATAAGTTGTTGTTGCGCACTGTCATGTACCTTGGGAGTTACGCTGCGCGATTTAGGCGGCGTTGCTTTGACATATTGCCCATTGGCATTCATCACCCAAGCATCTACATAGTCTTGCAGGTAGGTTTGTAGGCATTCGTTGAATATGCGTTGGCGTAATTTTGGATCTTCCACCGGCCAAGCCAATTCCACGCGACGCAACATATTTCGGTTCATCCAATCGGCACTCGATAAATACAAAGACTCTTGTTTGCCAGCAGTGAAGTAAAACACGCGTGAATGCTCTAAAAACCGACCAATGATGGAACGCACGCGTATATTGTCAGTAAAGCCCAATCGTTGTGCTGGCAGCATGCATGCGCCGCGAATAATTAAATCAATTTGTACACCTGCATGTCCTGCATGCACCAAAGCTTCCATCAGACTCTCATCCGTCAAGGAGTTCATCTTCAAAATGATGCGGCATCTTTGACCTTCGTGCGCGGCTTGCGCGGTTTGCTTGGTCAGTTCAATCAAATTTTTCTGCAAATGGAAAGGCGCAAGCATGAGCTTGTTGAGCCTAGGGATTTTGCTTTGATTTGCCAGTAAGTTGAAGACGGTTTCTACATCTTGGGTGATTTTGGCGTCGCTGGTCAAATGACTTATGTCGGTATAGAGCTTGGCTGTTTTCGGGTTGTAGTTGCCGGTGGAAAGATGCGCATAGCGGCGGATCATTCGGCCTTCGCGGCGCGATACTAACAACATCTTGGCGTGTGTTTTTAATCCCACCACGCCATACACCACTTGGGCTCCGATGTATTCGAGTTTTTCAGCCCAATTGATATTGGCTTCTTCATCAAAGCGCGCCTTCAATTCCACCACCACCGTGACTTCTTTGCCACGTTGCACGGCTTCACGTAATAACTCCATCAATTCAGAATCGGCACCTGTACGGTAGATGGTTTGCTTGATAGCCAACACATGTTTGTCGCGCACAGCCTCTCTCAGAAAAGCCAAAACTCCGTCAAAGCTTTCGTAGGGTTGGTGAATCAACACATCGCCAGATTGCAGTTGCTCAAAAATAGACGTGTTGACTTTGAATTGCTTAGGGAAACTTGGGTGATAAGGCGGAAACAGCCATTTGGGTCTATCGATCAAATCAATCAATTGGTTCAATCGGACCAAGTTCACAGGGCCATGCACGCGATATAGCGCGGTCAGGGGCAACTCAAATTGATGCAATAGAAAGTCTGACAAATATTGCGAACATGCTTCGGATACTTCTAAACGAATAGCTTGACCAAAATTACGATGCACTAACCCGTGACGCAAAGCGGTGCGTAAGTTTTTGACGTCTTCTTCGTCCACAGCCAAATCAGAATGGCGCGTCACTCTGAATTGTGAAAACTCGCCCACTAAACGGCCGGGAAAAAGCTCTTCTAAATGTGCGCGAATCACGCTGGAGATGGATACAAACAACAAACGGCGACCAGATATTTTTTCAGGCAACTGGATGACCCGCGGCAGACTCCGTGGGACTTTGACAATCGCGATTTCGTTGTCGCGACCAAAAGCGTCTTTGCCAGACAAGCGCACGATGAAATTCAAAGATTTGTTGGCAATTTGTGGAAACGGATGCGCAGGGTCTAAACCAACTGGCAGCAGTAATGGCCGCGCCTCACGCTCGAAATAATTTTTAACCCAATGACGCTGGTCAGCGTTACGCTCGTTGTGCGACAAAATGCGCACCCCTGCTTTGGCAAACGCAGGCATGAGCGAATCGTTATACAAAGCGTATTGCTCGTGCACCAATTCATGCGCCGCCTGGCTCAAGGATGCCTGAGCCTGCGCATCGATTTCACTTAAAGCAGCTTTGGGTTTAGCAAGCGTTGTATAGAGCGCTGCACGCACTTCAAAAAACTCATCTAAGTTGGAAGACACGATGCACAGATAACGCAAACGCTCTAATAAAGGCACATCTGTTCTCTTAGCCCAGTCCAGCACGCGCGTATTGAATGCGAGCAGGCTTAAGTCTCTGTCCAGCCAGTCTGGCGACATATGAGATTTATGTTTTTCATGGGTGGGGGAATGTATCTGCATGATTAGATGTTTTCGACCATTTTAAGTTTTAAGATGGTGATAACCATCCATATATCTTTTCATTAATATGTCACATTAAAGTCATACAAGAGCCCTAGACTTGCTCTTTTAAGGAGCGAATGTGGCATTTGTCAGGTTCATATTAGGCGTCACTTGTAGTGCGTTGTTAGCCTTCAACAATGCGTACGCTGTTGACACACCTTTACTCAGTTTTGGTGATTTACTGAAGCACCCCATTGGACCCAATGGGCTTGAAATTGCACCCAATGCCAAAAGCATGCAAGGCCATAACGTGCGTTTGCGAGGGTTTATGGTCAAAAGCGAAGATGACTCTATAGGCCAGTTCTACTTCGCGCCTATGCCAATCCAGATGAGTGAACACGCTGATGGGCCCGCTAATGATTTACCTGCTTCTACTGTTTTGGTGAAGTTAGATCCTAGCCAAGCGAATTGGGCTGTTGCACACAAAGCTGGGCCGCTTGTTTTAGAAGGTACTTTGCTTGTTGGAAGACATGAAGACGCACAAGGTGCAGTGTCATGGTTTCAATTGCAATTACCAGTTCATTAATTTTTTTACGAAATCCACACACCACTATGAAAATGAATAAACGCTTTTTACCGATATCAACACTCACCGGCTTACTGGCTTTGAGCGCTTATGTGTCCGCGCAACCCGCAGTTACCCGCCTAACCCCGCCTAGTGAGCTTTTTAGCAACGGGCAACCAGCGCCCATCATTGCGCGCTTTTTGCCAGAGCAACGTTTTGATCTGCAAGCCACCATCAAACCTGATGACGCTAGCAAATCGATTACCAAAGCAGAGTTTGCTATTGATAACCAAGTGGTCAAGGTATCCACTGCATTACGCGATTGTTCAACTGGCTGCTTGCCGAACATCCCAAAAAATAGCGCTATAGCTACGGTGCGTGCCATCACCCTCAAGAAGCCTGGCATTCATACCTTCTCAGTAACTGCCACACAAAGCGATGGCCAGAAGGTTGTGGCAACGGGTAATTTTGAAATCGTGCCATTCGAGAATGGCGGACAGAAAGTCAAAAACATCATCATCTTCCTTGGAGATGGAATGGGTATTGCCCATAGATCTGCCGCACGCATCGTTGCTGGCGGATTCGCGCAAGGCAAATCAATTAAGCCACTGGCCATGGATACCTTTCCTGTCACTGGCCTAGTGAAAACTGCCTCTTTAAATTCCATAGTGACAGATTCAGCGCCTGGAATGGCTGCCTATGTCTCGGGCAATAAAGGCAACAACAATGAAGAAGGCGTTTTCCCTGATGACACGCTGGACCCATTTGACAATCCACGTATCGAATACCTAAGTGAGTACCTCAAACGCACCCAAGGCAAAGCCCTAGGCATTGTCACGACCGCGGATGTTTTTGATGCAACGCCTGCCGCAAACGCCATTCATACCAGCAACCGTGGAGCTGGAACCGGTATCGTGGATCAGTTTTTTGATGACCGCCATTTGTCTGGACTATCGGTTTTAATGGGTGGTGGCCGTAAATGGTTCCTGCCTTCAACAGTGCCTGGCTCACAACGCTCAGACAGAAATGATTACGCTTTTTCCAGCACCGATGCGCACACTGCTGACATTGTGAAAAGATGGGGCGCCAATGCAGGCAAGTTAGACAAAGACCGTGACTTGATCGCTGATTTCAAATCTGCAGGATTTGCTTATGCTGCTGATAAATCCTCGTTAGATGCTATCAACACTGCACAAACCAACAAATTGCTGGGCTTGTTTGCTTACTCCAATATGAACGTTGCATTAGACAAAATCGATGGCCGCAGAGGAAAGAAGAATGGCGTCAAAGGCAGCGTAGTAGACGACTTTGGATTTCCTGACCAGCCTATGCTGGAAGAGATGACCGTCAAAGCTCTGGACGTTTTGTCTAAAGATAAGAATGGATTCGTGCTCATGGTAGAGGCCGCTTCTATCGACAAGCAAGCCCACAATATGGATACCGAGCGCTGGATTTTGGACACCATTGAATTTGACAATGCCATTCGCGTCGGACAATCTTTCGCGCAAAAGCGTGGCGACACATTGGTCATCATTACCGCTGACCACGAAGTCTCGGGCGTTTCTTTGATTGGTGGCTCTGTAGTGAGCGATAGCAAATTGGCAGAGTTGGCAAAAGACGGTGGCGTGGCTAATTTACGCGATAAAGTTGTTGGGGCCTATGAAAAAGCTGGCTTCCCTAAATACCGCCTCGCAAACGATGGCTATCCAGAAACAACCAATGTCGATAACCGCTTGTTAGTGGGATATGGCGCCAACAGCGACCGCCATGAAGATTGGCGTACCAATGATCGTCCCATCCAAGATAGCCAACAACCTTTCTCCAAAGCAGAGCCCCTCTCCGTCTATCCAGCAGACCCCACTGCACGTGATGCAGAAGGTAAATTTATGGTGACCGGTCAAGTCCCTGGAAACAGCGGTGTGCATACTGCCAGCGATATTCCACTGTCCGCCTTTGGGCCTGGCGCCTGGTCTTTCACTGGCGTTATGGACAACACGGACGTGTTCTTTATTTTGGGACAAGCAGCAGTCAAAGGTGTGCGCACGCCTAAAGGATTTCCTTCAAAGTAATTGGTGTTCATTACCTACCTGCGCCTCCTTTATGCTTTTATAAAAGCATTTTGGGTTTTGTTTGTTCAGTTGCCACGCTTAGACCAAGCCGGTCAAAGTCTGACAATTCAACAGTGGTCGGCTGACACTTTAAAGTTGTTAGGCATTTCGGTTGAGGTGATAGGTGATGTGGGCACCTCTGCCCCCAAGCCATCTCGGTTGTTAGTGGCTAACCATATTTCTTGGTTGGACCCCTTGGTGATCCAAACATTGCAGCACAGTATTTTTGTGGCCAAGCAAGAAGTGAGTCGATGGCCTGTGGTCGGACAGATCGCCAAAGGTTGTGATGTGGTTTTTGTTAACCGCGGGTCTCCCAGCTCTGCGCGCAAGATGGTGCAAGGCCTGACTGAGGCACTTCAAAATAATATGTGCATCGCTGGTTTTCCAGAAGGAACGAGTACAGAGGGCCATCAAGTTGGTCTTTTCCATTCCAATTTGTTTGAGGTTGCCGTTGCGAATTCATGCGAAGTGATTGCACTGAGCTTGCGCTACAAAGACCCAGCGACCCAAGCAATGCGTCTTGAACCAGCATTTGTCGGTGATATTGGGTTTTTGCAATCCCTACACCGTGTGATTTGCGCACCACCTATGGTGGTACAAGTCGTCGTGTCAGAGCCTATTGCACCCCATGGTCATACGCGGCGCACCTTGGCGCAATTGGTACAAGCCAAGGTGCAAACGCAACTCGAATCACTTAAATAGTTAGATGAAGTCTGGGTTTGTCACACTGAGCAAGAGGATTTCAGAATACTCTTCACGCACCCTCGAACGCAACCACCACACCGCACCTTTACGAATAGCGCAACTGTGCTCTTGCATGCCCAATAGCCTTGCCGCTATTTCACCTAGATAAGGTTGGTGTCCTACTAAGAGAACTGGGCCCTTACCTTGTGGGCCTTTTTCGAGATCCCATTTGATCAAGGCCAGCACTTCATCTGCGTTGCTGTCAGGAACCAATTCATCGCGTAATTTGTATTTACGATTCAAGGCTTTAGCCGTTTGCTCTGTTCTTCTCGCAGGGCTGACCAAAATGCGTGCGCCTTCTGGTAGGTGGCGATCTAGCCATGCGGCCATTCTTACGGCTTGTTTTTCGCCCTTGACTGTGAGTTCACGCGATAAATCGTCCTCTCCTTCAGAGGCAATTTCAGCATCTGCATGACGCCATAAGATTAAATCCATATTGAACCTTTATTTGACTTCACATTAGCCAGACTCATTATTTAGCCATTTGGCCCAAATACTCGGGCAAGCCTGTTGCAACAATCGGTAGCCAAGAAATAATCAAAGTCCCAACAAAAATCGCCATCAATGCAGGAAGCACCGATATAGCGACTTTTCGAATCGGTTGCTTAAATACGGCTGATGCAAAGAATATATTCATTCCTGCAGGAGGACATAAAAACCCCATCTCCATATTGGCAAGAAAAATAATACCAAAGTGCACTGGGTCAATTCCATAACTAACTGCCAAGGGTAAAAGCAATGGCACCAGCACCACGATTGCGGCGTATATCTCCATCAGAGCGCCAGCAATGAATAAAAATACATTGAGCGCTAATAAAAATATAAATTTGTTTTGTGTGATGCCTTGCACCCAGTCGATTGCCAAATCTGGAATGCCTGCATCCACCAAATAATTGGTCAATCCCAAAGCCATCCCCAATATCAACATCACACCACCGATGATTTGTGCGCACTGCGATAAACACTCACCCAGCAAACGCCAATTTAATTCTTTATGGGCTATCGATTGCGTGAGTACCGCATAGATTGCTGTCAGTGCAGCGCTTTCTGTTGGCGTTGCCAAACCACTTACCAATGAGCCTATAGCCACGAAGGGCGCCAAAATTTCCCACTTGGCTTGGCCGAGAGCCTTGCGTAATGAGAGATTTTCAGAATGGATCGGTGCATGCTCTTTACCTACCCGCAAATAACCACCAAAAAGTAATAGACAAATTACCATCACCACAGCAGGTACCAAGCCAGCTAGGAACATGGTGTTGATAGGCACCCGCGCAATGATGGCGTACATGATCAATGGCACCGAAGGTGCTAACAACACACCTAAAGCACTGGCACTCGTCACCAAACTGATACCGCGTTGCTCTGGGTAGCCAGCATTTTTAAGCAAAGGAAGTAGTAAACCGCCTAAAGCCAAAATAGTGACGCCACTGCCTCCGGTAAATGCAGTGAAGAACGAACACAACACCGTGGCGGCGATCACAGTCCCCAACACGCCATGACCAAAAAATGCGATGAACAGAATGCCTAAGCGTTTTGCAGCGTCTGTTTTAGCGAATACCAGCCCAGCCAAAGTAAACAATGGCAAAGCCGGAAGAGATGGATTAACAGTAATTTGGTAGTGCGACAGGGCAATAGAAGCCAAAGGCAAGCCGTCGCTCGCAAACAACACCAAGGCCATGCCACCTAGAACAACAAATATAGGCGCGCCGCATAGCAGAGCGGCGACCAATAGCAGGACGTAGGGCCACAAAAGAATGACTTCGCCATCCAACCAAGCGGCAAATGCAATACCCACAATCGGCCAAAGCAATGCAAAAGCACCTTTCACCCACTGGTTTTCTTGTCCACGCGCAGCCAACTTGGCACCCAATATGGCGAACCCTAAGGGCATGGTGGCTTGCAACCACCAAACAGGAATGTCATATGCCAATTCTTTGGGAGACGCCATTTCACTGATCACGAATTGCCAACTCGCCCATGTCAGGACTCCGCAAATCACACTGGCAGCAATATGCGCGAATTGCTCGCCTCGATCGAACAGTCGTCCCAAACTAGTTAAGTGGCCATAGCGTTCTGCAGCTATGGCACCCCACATGGCCAATACCAACCCCATGTGCTGCACGAAAAGTGGCGCATTCTCGATACCTTTACCCATAAAAGGACGGGCCAAAATCTCGACCAACGGAATGACTGCCATCAACACTAACGCTAGGGAGGCGATGGCTTCGTCAATACGTCCGATATAGCGCATTATTTTTTACCGGCTCTGTAGGCTTTGAGATGCTTGAAGACTTCGTCAAAAGTCTCTGCGGGTACTAAATTTCCGCGAATGCGGGGATATAGCTTTTCAGCTAAATCGTTCCATTCGCGCAGTTGTTCCGCATTAGGCTTGTTAACAACCAAGCCGCGCTTCTTCATCGCTTCGACTGCTTCTTCAACTTCTTGCCTGGCTTTGTTACGAATTTGTGCACCTGCTTTTTCACCTGCAGCCTTGAGCGCTTGCTGCCCCGCAGGCGTCATATCGTCCCAAGCTTTTTGGGTCACCACCAATGCACCTACGATAGGCGCCCAATTTATCTCCAGCATATTGGGCGCCGTGTTGAACACTTGAGTTGCCAAAGCGAAGTAAGGCGTAGAAGGCACTACATTGATCATTCCAGTTTGAATAGCAGGCAAGATATCTGCGGTTTCTAACGGGACTGGTGTGTACCCAAGGCTCTTCATGATTTCTTGTTGCTCACTCTCGCCAGAAAAGGAAAAGAATTTCATTTTCTTGAAATCGTCTGGGCGAAAAACAGGCTCCTTTGAAAAGAACCGCACCCAACCTGCATCACCCCAAGCCAAAACAATAAAGCCTTTGTCGAGGAATTTTTTCTCCATAGCGGGACGCATTTTTTCGCGCACGTAATCGACTTCTTCCCAATTCTTAAAAAGCAACGGCATAGATTGCAAAGCACTGATAGAAGGCTCTATCTCATTCAACCCAACAACAGACAACAACGCCCCTTGGAGTTGCCCAATGCGCATACGACGCGCTAATTCGGCCTCCCCACCTTGGCTGCCATCTGGAAACACCACATACTTGGCATTACCGCCTTGGGCCGCACGCCATGCCTCACCCACTTCTAATAGTTGACGGTGATACAGCGAATTTTTTGGTGCTAGCGTTCCAATGCGAAACGGCTTGTCTGCAGCAAAAACGCCTTGGCTTGTTAGTAGGCAAACCAATAAAAAAGTTAAGGTACGAATCACAGGTATCAACATATCCAACCTTTAAAAAAGATCATCCGCCATTTCGAGCAACCACATTGCGCGTTCACGCATTACTTCGTTTTCTAAATTGCGATGGGCCTTAGCAATTTGAATTGCCTGATTCAACCATTGTGTAAAGACTTTTTGGTCTTGTTTTTTGAGCGCAATGCTTTCAGCTTTTGCTACCCAAGGACCTGCGATTTCGCCTTTGCTTTGCGTAATCGCTTGGTCGAAATATTTTTCTGCAAGCGCCATAGAACCGCCCGGACGTGATGCCTCAAAAGTTCCCATCAAACTTGTGAGTCCACCGCGGTTGAAATCTGGATTCTTCTTCCAGGCCAATGAAGCCAGATTAACTGCCAAAGGTAAATCTGCCACTTTGTCTGGATCGTCCTTAGACAGCGATATGAAACCACCCCACGATGCAGCAGCCCAATACGCTAACCCGACTTGGTCTTGCTTCAATCGCGTCAATAGCTGCGGATCATTTTGAATTAATGCTTGCTTGAATCCAGGTATAGACTTTTCTAACGCACGCATAGCATGTTGGTTCGCTCTTAAATACAAGCGCGCAGCGCGCTCGCGTATGCGTTGCGCTGCTTTGGCATCTTGTGACTCGAGCTTTTCCGCATCAAAAGCTACAAAGGCATAGGCGTATTGGGTAAAGCCTGCGGACACCGATTCGGCCAGTTTTAAATTGCCAGGTGATTCTTTGAGCACGGACTCAGACAACTTCAAATAAAAAGCACCGGCTTCTCGCGCCAAAATAATATCGTCTTCGTCTGATTGCCCCTGTGTAGCCAAGGCATCGGCAGCTTTGTCCATCACGAAAGGCTTAACAGCGCATCCTGCAAGCGCTTGGATAGAAAGCAGCACCACACAGTAATAGGTAAAACGCTGAAATAGGAGCATTGAATTATTGCGTGATAGTTATTTAGTATTCGACTCTACATATTATTTGTGAATGAATCGTGACAAAAGTCATGAATTTGCCATGAAGAAAGTAGATGATGTCTTTCAAAGGAAATTGCATATGAACGACAAATATCAAATTGATGCGGAGCATTTACGCAAAATTCGCGAAGATATTTTGGACTCCATTGACGAAGAGCTCGAAATGGCCATCGATGATGGTGAAAACGAAAACGATTCGCTAGCAAGCCCAGAGGAGCGACAAGCACGCGCCAGCTACTTTCGTGAACTCTTGCGCTTACAAGGCGAGTTGGTCAAGTTGCAAGATTGGGTGGTGGCCACCAAACAGAAAGTAGTGATCTTGTTTGAGGGTAGGGATGCTGCTGGCAAAGGCGGTGTGATCAAACGCATTACCCAACGACTCAACCCGCGTGTTTGTCGTGTTACCGCATTGCCCGCACCCAACGATCGCGAAAGAACGCAGTGGTACTTCCAACGCTATGTCACGCATTTACCTGCTGCAGGTGAAATCGTTCTCTTTGACCGCAGTTGGTACAACCGAGCAGGTGTAGAGCGCGTCATGGGGTTTTGTACCGATGACGAATACGAAGAGTTCTTTAGAAGCGTTCCCGAGTTTGAAAAAATGCTAGGCCGCAGTGGGATCACTTTGTTGAAGTATTGGTTCTCCATCACAGACGACGAACAGCATGCGCGTTTCTTAGGACGTATCCATGACCCCTTAAAGCAATGGAAGTTAAGTCCTATGGACCTCGAGAGTCGCCGTCGCTGGGAAGACTACACCCGCGCTAAGGAGACCATGATTGAGCGCACGCATATTCCTGAAGCACCATGGTGGGTCGTGCAAGCTGTGGATAAGAAACGGGCTCGCCTCAATTGCATTGACCATTTACTGGGCCAGTTCAATTACCACGAAGTGCAACACGCTGAAATTGCTTTACCCGCACGCGTAAGAAATCCTGATTACATACGGAATCCAGTTCCGAGTGAAATGGTTGTTCCAGAAAAATACTAAATGTGGTAACGGCTCAATTAACGAAGTTGGCACATTGGTTCTACTTAGTAAGCTAATTCAACATAAGCCTTCAAATCAGCCTCTGATAGTAATATCAGTGGCTTTTTAATTTTTATGAACCGACATGCCTCTATGAACAACTCTGCATTACTGCCAGGAGTCAAACGCAGCGAGGTATTTGCATGGGCGATGTTTGACTTTGCCAACTCTGGCTATACAACGGTTGTTCTTACCGCTGTGTTTGCTACGTATTTTGTGGGCATCGTGGCCGGCAATGCCGCATGGGCTACCTTGTTATGGGTCAGTAGCCTCAGCGTGTCTTACCTTCTAAGCATGCTCCTGATGCCAGCTATAGGTGCTTGGTGTGATCGTCATGCCATGAAGAAGCGAGCGCTATTGGTCAGCACTATGACCTGTGTGATTGGAACTGCTGCGCTCGGTTGGTCTGGCCCTGGCGATATGGCTTGGGCTGTTTTCTGGATAGTTATCTCCAACGTGTCTTTTAGCGTCGGCGAGTCACTCATCGCTGCATTTTTGCCAGAGTTAGCAAAGACCGACTCGATGGGAAAAGTCAGCAGCTGGGGATGGGCTTGGGGATATGTAGGTGGCATGCTGACGCTGGCCATCTGTTTGTTTTGGATCATCAGTGGCTTGAAGGCTGGGTTAACCACTTCAGAAGTTGTTCCACCAACGATGTGGATCACTGCTGTTATTTTTTTATTAGCAAGCAGTTACACCTTTTGGCGATTGCCTGAAAGAGCAATGCCCCAGCCCCATTCAGACCCAACCCAATTCTTAAGAAAAGGTTGGAATGATTTAGTAGAAGCACTGCAATGGGCCAAAGATAGGCCTTCATTTATGCAGTTACTCAAATGCATCACGCTTTACCAAGCGGGCGTTTCTGTTGCTATCACCGTAGCTGCTATTTATGCTGAAGGTGAAATGGGCATGACTAAGCAAGACACCATGTTGTTGATTTTCTTGCTCAATATTGCTGCTTTGGTGGGCGCATGGGGTCTGGGGTGGATGCAAGACCAGATCGGCCATATCAAAACATTGCGTTTGACATTAATAGGCTGGGTGTTTGCTTGTGTAATCGCCGCCATAAGTCCTAGTGTTTTTTATTTTTGGTTTGCTGCCGCATTTGCAGGGTTGTGTATGGGCGCAAGCCAATCGGTGGGGCGCGCGATGGTGGGGCGACTCACGCCGCCAGACCGCAGTGCGCAAGTTTTTTCGCTCTGGTCTTTTGCTGTTCGCGTAGCGTCTATATTAGGTCCACTAATGTATGGATTAATTACGTTCCTAAGTGACGGTAGGCAAAGACTAGCTATTGCCAGCACCTCTTTACTTTTTTTAGCGAGCCTTTGGGTTTTGTCAAAAATTCGATGGGAATTGGCAGAACAACAAGCGGCTATCGACCAAAATATTTCTTCGTGATTACTCACTGCATCTTCAGTCTATGAAACCGTGGCCTTACCCCAAGTGGATTGCACACCGAGGTGCCGGTAAGCTGGCGCCTGAGAACACCTTAGCCGCATTCCAGCTTGGTGCAAAACTCGGTTATCGCATGTTTGAATGCGACGCAAAACTAAGTAGTGATGGTGTGGTTTTCTTATTGCATGATGAACATTTGGAACGCACCACGAACGGCACGGGTGTTGCCGGTTCGCATGAGTGGTCGCATCTCTCCCAATTAGATGCTGGAAGTTGGCACTCTATTGCCTACGCAGATGAGCCATTACCGACTCTTGAGAGTCTTGCGAGGTTCTGCTTGTCACATGGTTATTTTTTAAACATAGAAATCAAACCCACTCCAGGCACTGCAGCCATGACGGGTGCAATCGTTGCTAAAGAGGCTTTACGGCTATGGCAAGGTGAATCCATACCGCCGCTGCTCACCTCTTTTAAAACTGAAGCATTGGTAGCGGCTAAACAAACAGCGCCTTTGTTGCCTAGGGGGTTGCTTTTAGATTCACTATGGGACGGATGGTTGGAAGCGGCACTTGAGCTTGAATGTGTTGCGATAGTTTGCAATTACAAACTATGGAATGAGGAACTGGTTGAAACTGTGCATGCTCAAAAAATACGGTGTTTGAGTTACACCGTGAACGATCAAGATATTGCTGATTCGCTTATTGCATTAGGAACGGATGGGATCATTACGGACTCTGTTGATGAATTGGGAAATTGATACAAGTCAGCTACACCGAGACTCTTTGTTAAAAAATAAACTTTAATTCGAATGTATTAACTACCGACATCTTCGAATCAATAAGCATTTTTTATAATTTATTTATGACATTTTCATGCTTTTTTAGTTCGTTTTCAGTGCGAATTCAAGGTCAATGTTGTCATTGTGTATACGCATGCCCCTTTAGTTTAGTTTTGTGTCACAGCCAGTCACAGGTTTAACCCTAATATAAGGTGACCAGATTTGAAAGGCCACCATGAATTCCTCAAACCAATACCTAAGCACAAAGCCAGATACACGTGAGAAAACTCTTGATGGGATTGATTTTCATCTTGAACAAAGTAATTCTTTAAGTGAAAGTAGTGCTGAGCGTTATCAAAAATTTCAAAAACCCCAATCCAAATTTGCTGCAACTGGCCTTTGGAGAAAGAAAAGGGATGTTGCGTCGATAAAAATTAAATGGTCACGCTGATCTCAAACAATAACAATTAAAAGCCTGTATTTTTGCCGGATCATTTCGAAAAAATTGTGCAAAAATACTTCCTCTTGGGCTTTTAGCTCAGTTGGTAGAGCAGAGGACTCTTAATCCTTTGGTCGCGTGTTCGATCCGCGCAGAGCCCACCAAGACAAATTTTCTTGGAAATTTTTTCCAAAGAAATCACGCATTTCGCAAGAGAGGAATCCTATGCGAGCCATCAAAAAAGCTGAAAAAATAATTGAAAATGACATAACAGCACCTTTTGCCAAAATTCTGACCCATTTGATTCTCTCTCTTGAATCCAATGATGATTTTCATATCAAAGACTTATACGAACTGCCACCTGAAGAATTTGATCTCGCTATCGAGGTCTTGAAGGAGTGGCGTATTGATAGACATTACATGGGCAAATCGAAAACCTTTGCTGCAGCCTATTACGCTAGCGCTTTGAATCAGTAATTAATTACTTTTTGGCGCAAACCCCATACAAAACGTCTTCCGTTTTTTTCACAATCGATTCCCAACTAAATTGAAGCGCTTTTTCTCTGGCGCCTTGCGCACAGATTGAGCGCATGTCTAAATCTTGGCCAAGTTTGATAGAGGCCTCCATAAAACCTGCTTCGTCGTTGGAATTTGCCAAGATTCCATTCACGCCAGACTCAATAATTTCTCCAGCTGCAGCATGGTTAAAAGCAACAATTGGCAGTCCACTGGCCATGGCCTCTATCGTCACGTTGCCAAAAGTCTCCGTCAAACTGGCAAACATAAACATATCAGCGCTGGCGTAATGGGTCGCTAGATCTTCACCTCTTCTAAATCCGGCAAATATGGCGTCTGGGGCATCCACTTTGAGTTGCTCCAGCATGGGGCCATCGCCAACGAACACTAATTTAGTGTCTGGTTGCTTGATTTTGAGCGCTTGGAAGGCGCGAATGACTAAGTGGAGGTTCTTCTCTGCGGCTAGGCGCGATACACATATGGCAACCGTTGTTGTTTTTGAAGCGCCCCATGCTGCTCTTAACGCATTAGAACGCTTCACAGGTGAAAACACATGCGTATCTACCCCGCGCTGAACCACGTGTAATTTTTCAAAGCCTTCGTTCACCAACTCTCTGCGAAGCTGACTGGTGGGAACCATGGTGCTGTTAGCTGCGTTATGAAATCTCCGTAGATAACCCATGATGATTCCACCCAACCAACCTACACCGTAATGTTCACTATAGGTATGGAAGTTGGTTCTAAAGTCGGTGCTCACTGGAATGTTGAGGCTTTGCGCCGCTTTCAATGCGGACCACCCCAAGGGGCCTTCGGTGGCGATATGCACCACATCTGGTTTCTGTTCTGTCCATAGCCGCGTCAAGACTTTTCGGGCAGGTAAACCCATGCGTAACTGTTTGTAAAAAGGAATGGGGAACCCTTGCACCAGGTATTCACTAAAGTTATCTTTATTATTTGGAAAATCATGCAATGCATGGCGAGAGCGGACCAAGCAGACTGTATGACCGTTCGATGTCAGCGCTTGCACAATTTTTGAAAGCGTGTGGGCTACACCATTGATATCGGGCGGATAGGTTTCAGTCACCACGGTAATACGCAATGGTTTTTTATGATTCACTGCAGCATGCAAATAACGGTTTTCTGGTGCGTTCATGCCATCTACTATGACTGCCAAAAGCAACAGTTTGATGAAACTAATATGACTATTTAAAGATGCAGTGTCATCAAATTTTCATGTTGATTGCGCATAGTTCGGCATGCACTTGGATTGCCGACAAGCCTTTGTCAGCACACAAGTCTCACCAACACTTGCCAGAGGAGATCCACATGCAAGATTTTTTCGAAACCCTGCGAATTCAGCGCTGGGATGACCACCGCTACTACCACCACAGCCGTATCAACCAGTCGCTCCATTTGATCAGTGCGATTTCATTTTTGGTCTCATACGTCTATTTATTCATCGACCCAGTCATGGCGGGCTTGATTGCTTGGCTTGTCTCTATGACCACGCGCCAAATTGGTCACTTCTTTTTTGAGCCCAAAGGCTTTGACGAAGTGAACCAAGCAACCCATGAGCACAAAGAAGAAATCAAAGTGGGCTACAACCTACAACGCAAAATTGTCTTGCTCACAGTGTGTGGCTTGATTCCAGTGACCGCTTACTTCATGCCCCAGTACCTGACTTGGGCTGTGCCAGAAGCTTACGAAGACACACCTATCCGTATGACCGGTATTGCCTGGTTGTTTTTAGGCGTTGCAGGCATGGTGTTTCGCGTCTTGCAACTGTGGGCTAAAGAAAACTTACAAGCCGGTTTGGCTTGGGCTTTCAAAATCATGACCGACCCCTTCCACGACATCAAGTTGTATTACAAATCTTTTTACTACGTGATGCGTGGTGAGTTAATCGATCCTATGGTGCACGTGAAAAGCCATTAAATTTAGATGAGCTTTTCTCTCAATACTTCTTTCAAAATTGCGCGTCTGACTTTTTGATTGGTTTGACCCTCAGGCACCCACCACCATTGGTCTCTTTCCATGTGGTGGGCAGCTTGCACAAATTGCTCTACAAATGATTGGAAGTCCGCTTGCGTGAAATTCAGACTAAAGATCATGCGACCCGTTCCAATCCAGCTCAGAGCAATGCCTTGGTCACGCAAATAATATTGAAGCAACCAGTTGTAGCGGCTTGGCGTTTGGTACAACACGGTCCAAACCGTAGACATACCAGCCACTCGGACTGGCAATTTTTCTTCAACCAGTCGTTGGTTCATTTCAACGAGCCTTCTCTCCCAAGTAGCGTCCAAGTTGTCGTACAAGTCTTGAACTGGCTTGGTATCAAGTCGCTTCAAAAAGACGTTCATACTTCCCATCACATAGGGGCTCGCATTGAATGTTCCACGTGCAAAACAAACTTGTACGGGTTTTTCATCGTTGAACCGCTTCATCCATTGTTTTTTGCCACAGATGACGCCCACGGGCAATCCGCCACCCAGTGTTTTGCCGTAGGTCACCAAATCTGCATCGATTCCGAAATACGCTTGGGCTCCGCCCTTGGCCAATCTGAATCCCAAGAAGACTTCATCAAATATGAGTGCGATACCTTTGCGGGTACAGACTTCGCGCAACTGTTGCAACCACTGGGTATAGGCTTTTCTATCAAAGTTGGCAAAACGCTTGCCATCTACCAAGGTCGAATCGGTAGGAGCTGCTTGGCTGGGGTGCAAACCTTGCAGAGGGTTGATCAACACACACGCAATGTCGTTGCGATGGTTCAACACACGCAAGGTCGATGCGTGCGTGTCGCGCAATGTCAAGGTATCGTCCGATGGAGGCATCGGATTGCCAGGGCCTGGCTGCACATCGTCCCACCAGCCGTGGTAAGCGCCAGCGAATCGCACCAACTTACGCTTACCCGTGTGGTAGCGCGCCAATCGCACGGCTTGCATGACAGCCTCGGTGCCAGACATGTGGAAAGACACTTCGTCTTTGTTAGAAATAGCACACAAGCGTTGCACGTTGTCCAATACACAGGGATGGTAGGAACCCAAGACAGGGCCCAAGTCTTTGACCAAGGCAACGCCCTCTTCCACGCATTCCTTGTAGAAATCTTGACCCAACAAGTTAACGCCATAAGAACCCGTGACGTCGATGTAGCGGTTGCCGTCCATATCTGTCAAATAGACGCCATCACTCGATTTCCAAAAGCTACCCAACTGCAAATATTGGGTCAAAACGTTTTTAAATTGGTAGGGAACACGGTATTGGCTGATGAACTGCAAGTCAGAGATCATCGGTTTGACCTCTTGGGTGTGCGCCAGAGTAAGCGGCGCTTTATCTCGCATTCTGTTTCCCAAGGCAGTCAGTGCAGATTTGCGCAAGTTAGCAATTTCAAAAGGGGCGTGGTCGGTAGAAAACCACACCTCTTGCGCGTAAGAATAACTAGGCATCCACCCTGCAATGCGCTTGGCCCAACGCAGATGGCCACCCAAGCCAGGTTGCTTAGCGAGGGAAAGCTCGAGTCTTTGTTTGAGACGAAGAACAATCCAAGCACCCAAAAATACATACAGGCACAAGAACATGACATCCGAAATATCTTGAAACATAAATTGAAATCTCCTATCCCTCCTTTGTATGACTTTTCAATGAAGAAATGATGACGATGCAACAAATCCTTAGAAAAATATTTGGTCAAGAGGACATCAATTTCCTTTTGACAAACCGAATTCCCCGTATGACATTGACGCATTTCATGGGGTGGTTCAGCAAAATTGAAACCCCATGGGTTCGAGACGCATCGATTGCGGCTTGGAAGCTATTCACCGATATAGATTTATACGAGGCCAAAAAGCGAGCATTCACTAGCTTGCATGATTTATTTATTCGCGAACTCCAACCTGGGGCAAGAATAATTGACAGCGATACAAATGCATTTGTAAGCCCTTGCGACGGTATTGTGGGTGCCATGGGGCAGATCGTGGATGGACAGGTTTACCAAGCAAAGGGCTATCCATACAGTCTTGCCGAATTACTGGGGCCCCATGAATCTGTCAAGGAATGGCAAGACGGTTTGTTCATGACGATTCGCATCACATCGGCGATGTACCACCGATTCCATGCACCTTACACAGGCTCTATCCAGCACATTCGCTATTTCAGTGGCGACACATGGAATGTGAATCCGATTGCATTAAAGCGCGTCGAAAAGCTATTTTGTAAAAATGAACGTGCATTCTTAGAAATGCACATTCAAAACGGTAAATACCGAATTGCCTTAGTACCCGTTGCTGCTATCTTGGTGGCGAGTATTCGAATACATGGGATCGACACCGTCTTTCATTCACGCTACAAAGGCGCCGAAACATTCGCATGCAACTTAAACTTTGACAAAGGCCAAGAGTTGGGCTGGTTTGAACATGGTTCAACTATTTTGGTATTTGTTCCAAAAGGATTTAGCTTTGCTAAAGGTATTGAAGAAGGAACGCATCTGCAAGTAGGCAAGGCCATATTCAACACACCAACCTAGTCATACGATTGACTTTAAAGGTTCACTAAATTTTCATTTCTTCTAGGCATGATGACAACGTCGTTGCCGTGAAGGAAAACAATGGAAATTTCTCAGTCCATTACCCCGCTAAACACTGCCAAACCTACTACTAAAAAATTGCGATCAAAAGCAATTTATGGCAAAGGTTCAAAGTCAACGCTAAAAGAGCGCATCATTGCTTTGTGGTTTCGTCGCTTGGTCTACACCCAGATTTGGGAAGACCCTGTCGTAGATATGCAAGCGCTTCAACTGAGTAGCAAAGACCATGTCATCACAGTCGCATCAGGCGGTTGCAATGCCCTGTCCTATTTGATCGATAGCCCCGCTAAGGTAACTGCGGTAGACATTAACCACGCGCATGTGTCGTTGGTCAAACTAAAAATCGCTGCGCTTAAAACGCTTCCTAATTACGAGGAATACTTTGAATTTTTAGGGGTTGCCCAAGCTTCCAGCAATGTTCGTATCTATAACAGTCTGATTGCACCGAGCTTAGATGCAGACGCGCGACAGTATTGGGAGGGTGGCCCGATTGGATTCAGGCGCATCCGTATGTTTGCCAAAGGCTTTTACAAATATGGCTTGCTTGGGCAAATTATTGGCATCTTCCATTGGAGTGCCAAATTGCATAAAGTCAAATTATCAGAATTGCTGCATCTGAAGACTTTGCCAGACCAAGAGAAATGGTTTGATGAAAAAGTGGCCAAGATTTTTGATTCTCGCTTGGTCTCGAAACTCATCAGCAGTCCATTTGCGCTTTACAACTTAGGCATTCCTCCAAGCCAGCAACACGCGTTTTATGACAAATCGCCAGAGGATATTGCTGCGATTATCAAAGCGCGCGCCAGACGACTGGCAACCCTGACCACGCCCAAAGACAACTACTTTGTGTGGCAGGCATTTGGTAGATGCTATGACCACACAGGCAACAGCGCCCTACCGCCCTTTTTGATGCGCGAGCACTACGGCACTATGAAAGCCAATGCGCACAAAATCAGCGTGGAACAAAGCAATATCCGAGATGCCATATCGCGCATGGAACACAACAGCTTAGATGCCTTTGTTTTACTAGACACCCAAGATTGGATGTCAGACGAAGACATCACCGCCTTATGGTCTGAAATCACACGCGTAGCAAGGCCTGGAGCTCGGGTTATTTTTAGATCTGCAAATGTTGAATCGCCCGTGGAAAAATGTTTGTCTGGATTGCTAAAAGGCAAATGGGTACGAGACGATGCACAATCAAACGCACTCAAAGAAAAAGACAGGTCTTGTATTTACCAAGGGTTTCATCTGTATCGCCTGCAAACCCACTAAAAAATGTTTAGGCTTCTTCACAAAAATCTATTAATAAAATCACTCCAGTGAACAACGAACACATCAACCTTCAAAAACAAAGACGCGGACTCAATCGCATCGTGCATGCATTTGGTTACTCCCTCCAAGGGCTGAAAGCTGGCATGCAAGAGCCAGCTTTTAAGCAAGAGGCTTACTTGTGTATCGTGATGATCCCGCTAGCCTTTTTTATTGGAAAGTCTTGGGTAGAGATTGCACTCCTAGCCGGTTCGGTCATGATCGTCATGATTGTCGAATTGCTCAACACAGGGTTAGAGTCTGCCATTGACCGTATAGGGCCACAATGGCATGACTTATCGAAGCGCTGTAAAGACTTGGGTAGCGCAGCGGTTTTACTCAGTATCGTTCTCAGCTTAGGGATTTGGCTTGCCGCTTTAACTGAGTGGGCGAAAACTTATCTCACGCTTTAATGCGCACCCGTTATCGACAGGCTCTTGTTAGCCTTGGATGGCTAAACGGACCAAATGGCTTTCGAATAAGCGCGTAGATTCTTTCCAGCTGAAGGTTTGGGCTTGTGCATACGCTTCTTCTCGTGGAATCTTTAAAGCTGCGAGGCTGGCTTGCGACAAGTCTTCACCTAAAACACCACCTTGTCGTTTATCGACGATGTCGCCATGTACAGGGTCGCGTAACACCTCTAACGGCCCGTCAACTGGATATGCAGCTACGGGGGTTCCACAAGCCATGGCTTCCAACATCACCAAGCCAAAGGTTTCATGGCGACTCGGGAAAGTAAACACATCTGCAGCTGCATAGACTTTTGAGAGAACATCGCGCGGCAAAACGCCCAACCAACGCACGCCATCAAATTTTTGTTTTAAGTCTGCTTCAAGAGGCCCTACGCCACACACCACCTTGCTACCCTGCCATGGCATCGATAAAAAGCTGGCGATGTTTTTTTCATAGGACACACGTCCAACATACAACGCAATAGGTCTTTTTAATCCATCAAAATATTCATGTTCAACTGGATGAGGCGCGTACTGAAACAATCCCAAATCGACACCATGCGTCCACTGACGCAGATTTTTAAAACCACGCTTTTCTAACAATCGCTTGACGCCTTGGGTCGGCACCATGACCCCAGCAGAAGGCGCATGGAATTTTCTAAACAAGGCGTAGCCTAAAAACAAAGGCAGACGCAATGCGGCTTGAAGCACCTCAGGAAAACGCGTGTGAAACGCCGTCGTGAATGGCAACTTTCTTTGCAAGCAATATTTACGCGCCGCCCACCCCAGCGGCCCTTCGGTCGCTATGTGGATTGCATCAGGCTGAAATCTATCCATCAAAGCACGCAATTGCTGGAATGGACGAACCGCCAAATCAATGCCTGCATAGCCAGGGCATGGTCTTGTCTTGAACAAATTAGGTTGAACCACGTTGAGGGTGTGACCTGCTGCCTCAAGATGCGCGACGAGCTCTACCAAGGTCGTGACAACACCATTGACTTGCGGTTGCCAAGCATCCGTAATCAATGCGATTTTCATGCGGTCTGTATCAAAGCAGCTTGTGTTTGTGCTTCTAATTCAGGTTTCCAGTGGAGCATTTCTAAGCGTCCATCCATATGTTCCACCAAGGCTGTTCTGCTTTCAACCCAATCGCCATCGTTGCAATACAACACGCCTTCGATTTCACGCATCTCTGCACGGTGAATATGTCCGCACACTACGCCTTGGTAGCCATGCTTTGCAGCTTCACGTGCAACAGCAACTTCAAAATCGGTGATGTAGTTCAAGGCTTTTTTAACCTTGTGCTTGAGATAAGCAGACAACGACCAGTAAGGAAACCCTAAACGGCCTCTCAAATTATTCAAATACCGATTCATTTTGAGCGTGAACTCGTACAGATAGTCACCCACGTAAGCCAACCATTTGGCTTGCTGCACGACTGCGTCAAAGTAGTCTCCATGGATGACCCACAGATGTTTTCCGTCAGCCGTGTGGTGAATCGCCTCTTCGACTACTTCGACACCCCCAAATTGGTGGTTTAAAAATTCACGGGCGAATTCGTCATGGTTGCCAGGCACATAAATGACTTTGCAACCTTTGCGTGCTCTACGCAATAACTTCTGAATAACGTCGTTGTGCGCTTGTGGCCAATACCAACGTCTGCGTAATTGCCATCCGTCGATGATGTCACCGACCAAATACAAATAGTCGCTTTCGTGTTCTTTTAAAAACTCTAATAACTCTTCAGCTTGACAACCAGGTGTGCCTAAGTGCACATCGGAAATAAAGATGGATCTGTAATGCATCAAGCACCTAAGAAATGTTTGCGGTATCGCGCAGGCATATCTTGGATCTTCATCAACATCGGTAAATCGGCGGTATTGAAGTCTGGGTCCCACGCTGGGGCGCCCAATACTTTGGCGCCTAGTCGCAAGTAGCCTTTGATCAAGGCAGGTGGCTCAAATGCCACGTTCACATCCCACTGCTCAACCGGTAGGGGAAGACGCGGCGTGACTTGGTGCGCAATGTCTGCCAAATGGGTTTGTTTGAGTTGATGCCAAATGCTCGCAGCCACTTCGCCGCTGACAACGCCTTGGTGCAACATGGGAATACTGGCGCAACCGATCATCACGTCTAATTTGTTACGCACCATGAACTCAGCCAATGCGCCCCACAAAGCCATGATCACGCCACCATGGCGGTGCTCAGGGTGCACACAGCTGCGACCCAACTCCACCATGCGTTCGCGGTAGGTGCGCAAGCGCGTCAAATCAAATTCCAAATCTGAATAGGTGCTTCCAATACGCTTGGCCTGCGCGGGCGTTAGTACGCGGTAAGTGCCAATGACTTGTTTAGTTGTTTGGTCCCGAACAATCAAGTGCTCGCAATAGTCGTCAAATAAGTCGATGTCGTGGTGCGGGACAGTTTCTTTAAGACGGGCTCCCATTTCAGTGACAAATACGTCGTAACGCAAACGTTGTGCTTCACGTACTTCATCTTGGTGCTTCGCCCACTCAACGCTCAGACTGGGGCGTGTGGATGGGGTTTGGCTTGGGAGATTATTTTTTTGAGTTTCAGAATCGTGTCGATGAAGCGACCCCCGAGGCATATCGATCAATGCCAAAGGCATTGTGGGATTTGGCAGTTCTTTCATGTGTCATCCTTATGTGGAAGCTTGAGAATTTGTTTGTGAACAAACGAATTCTTTCGTCCGCAGATGACGCGAGAAAGTCTAAATCGTGAAAATTTGATGACAACGCGTTTAATGTGCGTTGTCTAAAAATTAGAAAGCTTGGTAACGATGTCCTATTTCGCGATACCAACTAGCCCATTGCGCTAAACCATCTTTGATGTCAGTAGTCGCTTGGTAACCCGTAACGTGTTGCAAACTTGTCATATCAGCGGATGTATTGGGCACATCACCCGCTTGCATAGGTAAATAATTTAAAACTGCTTTGACACCCAATGCACTTTCTAGAGTGTGAATAAAGTCCATCAATGGCACGGGAGTTTGATGGCCAATGTTGTGGATGCGATACGGCGCATGGCTGGTATCTGGCAAAGGCTGTTCTTTAGAAAACGTGTCTGACACCGAAGCTACGTAATCGAGTGCGCACACAGTGCCTTGCGCAATATCATCC
The DNA here is from genome assembly GCA_903880855.1 of uncultured Burkholderiales bacterium. Taxonomy (GTDB): domain Bacteria; phylum Pseudomonadota; class Gammaproteobacteria; order Burkholderiales; family Burkholderiaceae_C; genus Limnohabitans. The sequence continues at coordinate 39,667 of CAIRQX010000089.1, forward strand.
ACAAAGGTGAAGTCGCGCGTCATCTTTCCATGGTTAAACACTTTGATAGGTTCGCCCTTCAAAATGGCACGTGTGAACAACCACGGCGCCATATCGGGACGCCCCCATGGGCCATACACCGTGAAGTAACGCAAGCCTGTGACTGCCAAGCCATACACATGGCTATAGGTGTGCGCCATCAGTTCATTGGCTTTTTTACTGGCCGCATACAAACTCAAAGGATGGTCGACTGGATCGGATGGCGCATAAGGCATCTTGGTGTTGGAGCCATACACGCTAGATGAACTGGCAAATACCAAATGCTCCACCGCATGCTGACGACAAGCTTCCAACACATTGCCAAACGCCATGATGTTATTTTGCAAACACGTTTGCGGATGGCTCAATGAATAACGCACACCAGGTTGTGCTGCTAAGTGGATGACACGCTGTGGTTTGAAGTCATCAAATAATTCTTGCGTCTTAGCTGCGTCTGATAAATCTAGGTGGGCAAACTTAAAGTTACTGGCTTTTTGTAATTCGGCCAAGCGGTCTTGCTTGAGAGCCGGGTCGTAATAGGTGTTGAGGCTATCCACACCGAGCACTTCGTCACCACGCGCGAGAAGTTTTTGGGTAGTGTGCATGCCGATAAACCCGGCGACACCCGTGAGCATGATTTTCATGGGGCTTCTTTCTTTTGAAAGTGCAGGCCAAAACAAGTTGCGATCACACAGGCTGAAAAATACACCGTCCAAAACGAGAACACGATGTCACTCAAAAAATGGTTGCCTTGCAAGATACGCCCCAAACCAACAAAGGAACCCAATACCAAACCCACTAAAAGCCAATAACGGCGCTTCAATACCCAAGCCAAGCTGAGCCAATAAAAACCCATAGCAGCGTGGCCACTCACAAACGAACAATTGGTATCGCACTCTTGGGCAGGTTGCATAGGAGGGGAGTACAGGCGCTCGCCACCAAAGCTTTGCACTTCAAATGGTCTAGCCCGCCCCCAGTGCTCTTTCCATACGCCGTTGACTATGAGGCCAGGGCCCACAAAGAGGACTACCAATAAAAATATGGCCATTCGCCTGTGTAATAGGTTCACTAAAACTTTTTTTGTGGCTCCACTAGCAAAAGACCAAGCCAGATAAACCAACAAAGCACCAATCACCCAAAAATGCATCTGCGCAAAGAGTTGATAAGAGAACAAAACGATGGGATGCTTGTCAAAGGTAAAGCCAAGTTCTGGCGTGAAGAATTGTTGGCTCACCCACATATCAGCGTTAGGCACTGCTAAAAAGAAAGCGATACATCCCAAAAAGCACAAAAGATCTGCCCTAAAGAGGTGTTCCATCGTGGGCAGGGGGAAAGGGGTTAGCTTCAATGCACGCTTTCTGGGAGGAAGTGGCTGTATTTAAGGGCTATCGCACTAATTTCGTAAAATCTTGCAGTGCGGCTAATCAAAATTTTACTTGCTCTGACCACCAGCTGTGTCTTTTTGGCCTGGTGGTTCACCCATGGGATGCCAGCAAGCCTTGCACAAGATTTTTTAGCACTGCCTTGGACAGTTGTATTACTGGCTATCACGGGCTTGGTTCTCACTTACCTATTACGTGGTTGGCGCGTGTGTCGCGAATTCAAGCAATTTCCCAAAATGCGTTTTGGGGCTGCACTGCAGGTAGTGCTTTGGCATAACGCGTCAGTGAATGTGATGCCATTTCGATCAGGTGAAGCAGCGTTTCCTTGGTTGCTCAACCGCCGATTTGATATTTCACTCACGCGGGCGACTGCATCGCTTCTTTGGTTACGCATACAAGATGCTTGTGTGGTGCTGATGTTAGGCGTTTGGGTACTTGCTGATATCGAACTGCTTTTGCGTGTGGTGCTGAGTTTCGGGTTAGTAGTTGCTGCTTTGCTATTCGCCAAATGGAGCCGCGTCGCGTCACCAAGGCCTTTCACCGAATGGCCATGGAAATACGTGAATGGGTTTAGACAAGCATTGGCTGAATCCAATGCGCACTCACCAGAAGGTTGGTGGGTCACATTGGCCAATTGGTTGATCAAACTCAGTGTGCAAGCGATGCTTTTTGCGGCCTTACTTCAGGTTGGGTTTCAAACTGGCTTAGCAGGGACTTTTGGCGCTGAACTGGCTGCTGTCACGCCTTTGCAGGGGGTCGCAGGCATTGGTAGCTATGAAGCTGCTAGTGCTGCAGCCATGCTGCCTTGGGGTGTGGAATGGTCGGTAGGATTGCGCACTGCATTGGTGGTGCACTTGGTTGTGCTTTTTTGTGCGTTGAGTTGTGCTGCGATAGCCGGACTTGTTTCTGTTTTAAACCGCACACCACCACCTGATATGGCTACATAAGTGAATTGATGAACTGCCTGACTACATGAACCCTTCTACTTCTATGTCTACAACTTCTACATTGCCTGACCATTCCTTGTCTATCGTCGTGCCGATGCACAACGAAATGGAAAATGTGGTGCCTTTGGTCACACGCGTTGAAGAGTGCTTGGGCGACTACCCATGGCCTTGGGAATTGATCTTGGTGGACGACGGCAGCACCGACGGCACGCGCGAAGCGATTGAACAAGCCGCCAAACAAAGCCATGGGTTTGTGCGATTGGTGGAACTCGCGCGCAACTTCAAACAAACTGCTGCCATGCAAGCTGGCATAGACGCTGCGCGGGCGGATGTGATCGTGACCATGGACGGTGATTTGCAAAATGACCCCGTCGATATCCCGCGCATGGTGGCCAGACTATTGAATGAAGAACTCGATTTAGTCGCAGGTTGGCGCAAAGATCGTAAAGACAATATGGTGATGCGCAAGATTCCTTCGCAAATTGCGAATGCATTGATCGCGCGCATGACGGGCATCGCACTCAAAGACAACGGATGTAGCCTCAAAGTGTTTCGCGCCAGCACCTTAAAGCGTGTGCGTTTGTATGGCGAGATGCACCGTTTTATCCCTGCTTGGCTGTCTACCGTGACGTCGAGCAAGCGCATCGCACAAGAAGTGGTGACGCACCATCCGCGTATCCATGGCGTATCCAAATACGGGATTTCACGCACCTTTCGTGTTTTGCTTGATTTGTTTTTTGTGTATTTCTTTATGCGCTATCGGGCCAGGCCTGGACACTTTTTTGGCGGGATTGGTTTGAGCTTATTGGGTGCTGGCTCTTTCATCTTGACCTATCTCTCGTTTGTTAAGTTTTATCTAGGGGAAGATATTGGTACACGGCCTTTGTTATTTGGAGGCTTCTTCTTGGTGATTGCTGGCGTGCAAATGTTGACGACTGGCATCTTGGCAGAGGTGCTGGTGCGTGTGTTGTTTGAATCGGGCAACAGCAAGTCCTACCTGGCGCGTGAAACGCCTATGCCTGCAGCGAATGAAGGGTGGCATTTGCCCCGCTAACTTGATGCAAGCTACGCGCCCTGCCATTGCTTTAACTGTTTGCTGCCTTGTAGCGCTTGCCGTCTGGCGCTTTTTTGTGGCGAGCGCATTGCCGTTTTCCATCGACGAAGCGTATTACGTGGCGTGGTCTAAAACCCCTGATTGGGGCTATTGGACCAAGCCACCTTTTATTGCCTGGGCGATTGGTGCTGCGCGGTGGGTTTGTGGCGAGTCAACAGCTTGTGTGCGTAGCGTTGCATTGCTGAGCTTTCCTATGACCAGCGCTATCGTGGGGCTGTTGACATGGCGAATTGCTAGAAATGCATGGACTGCTGCATGTGCAGCCGTTTTGTTTGCCACCTTGCCTTTGGGTATGTTTTACGGCATTGCTGCGACGACAGATGCCTTGCTTTTGTTGTGCTGGGCCACTGCGATGTGGAGTTTGTTAGAAGCGCTGCATGGCAAACAGTGGGCTTGGGTTGTTTTAGGTATCTTTATAGGGCTTGGTATGTTGGCCAAGTACTCGATGGCGGTGATTGGCCTGTCTATCGTGCTCACGCTTTTGCATCCTGAATGGCGTGCGCAATTTAAGAAGCCTTGGGCTTATATCAGTGCGTGCGTCGCTTTGATCGTTTTCGCTCCGAACATTGCTTGGAATTTGGCGAACCAGATGCCAACGTTTTCTCATACGGCTGGTATTTCGCATGGGGGTAATGGCTACGGATTGAACTGGCAGTCTTTATTAGAGTTTGAAGCCGCGCAACTAGTTGTCGGAGGACCGTTTTTAGTAATTGCGTTTGCGATGTGGTTGACTCGCAAAGAGTGGCGCACCCATGCAGACGCATGGTTGTTGTTGTGTTTTACGTTGCCTATGTTGTTAGTGATATCTGCTCAGGCATTGCTCGCACGCGCCCATGCGAATTGGGCGTCGCCTGCTTATGTGGCTTTGACAGTGGCTAGTGTGGTGTTTTTATGGACTCGAAAAGGGTTTTTTGGCAAACCCGCATTGGCACTAACCTTGGTGATGAATTTGGTTCTTGGTGCGGTTCTTTACCATTTTGAAACCTTAGTCGCTAAACCTTTGGGGATCACCCCTTCCGCGTATACAGATCCCTATTGGGCACTGCGTAATTGGCCAGATGCCATTGACGCGGTCAAGAGCACGCTGACAGAGGCCATGCCACAAGAAGAATGGCGAATTGCATCAGACGACAGGGGCATGTTGTCAATCGGACAAGCGGTTCTACACTTGCCTGCTGGTGCCGCCCTTGGGTGGCAACGTAGCGACTCGCCACAAAACCATTTTGAACAACGTTTTCCTTTGACTAAGACCCCTCAACAACGCGTACTTTTGGTGACGCAAGCTAGCCAAGCCGAGGTGTTGGCGCATTATCCGCATGCGCAATTTGCAAGACGAATCGACGCTGATAAATTGCCCTATGGCGCTTTGCATTTCACTGCTTGGTGGATTACCCCTTAATCAGCCACGCCCGTATGTTGTTTCAAAAATCACTTCGCAAAGAGCTGGCCCGTAGTTTTGGCGCCACCTTAGTGGTGTTAGTCACGATTGTGATGACGATGATTTTGATCCGCATCTTGGGTCAAGCTTCAGCTGGCAAGGTCAATCCGACCGAAATCGGTTTGATCATGGGTTACAACTTGATTGGCCAGATGCCCACGGTGCTCACGCTGAGTTTGTTTATTGCCACCGTCGGCACGATTTCGCGCATGTATATGGAAAGTGAAATGGTGATTTGGCTCTCGAGTGGCCAAAGCATGTGGTCGTTTGTGCGACCCATCATCCAGTTCACCTGGCCCACGCTGATTGTGGTGTTTGTGCTGGTAATTTTTGTATGGCCCTGGTCCAACAGACAAACTACCGATTTGAAAGAACGCTTTGAGCGACGCGGTGATTTAGAACGTGTTGCGCCTGGACAATTTCAAGAATCAGCGAATGGTTTGCGGGTGTTTTTCATCGATAAGTCGAGCTTGCAAAACAAGCAGGGTAAGAATGTTTTTATCTCGGCCACCGACCACGGTAAACAGTCGATGACGTCTTCGCACAGTGGCCACATTGAAATGATTGGCGAAGACCGATTCTTGATGTTAGACACTGGTCAGCGCGTTGAACAAGCGCTCGGCCAAGCGGAAATGAAAGTCAGCGAATTCAAAATCTACGGTACTCGTACCGACGAAGACAGCGAAACCATCGCCCTACCCTCTACCCGGTCCATCCCCACCGTCGTTTTGTTGCAAAACCCCACGCCCTCCAACATGGGGGAATTCAGTTGGCGTGTCGGCCTCATTGCATCCACCTTCAACTTGATGGTGATTGCCTTAGCCATTACCAGCGCCAACCCGCGCGTAGGACGCGGTGGTAATTTGGCTTTGGCGATGCTGATGTTTTTGACCTACACCAACTTCATCAACCTCGGCCAAGCCTTGGTCAACGACGGCAAGATCCAGTGGTTGGTATTTTTGCTCACCTTACATGGTGGGACTTTGCTACTCAGCTTGGCTTGGCTGACGGTGCGGGCGAATAACTGGTCTTGGCGGCAGTTGTTGCCACGGAATAGAAAGCTCCAGCCCCAATAAAAGACTTGACAAATGTTATTTCAATGTAATAACATTTGATTTCTTTTTTGAATTAGGGACGCAACATGCAAGTCACTATTAGGCCATTTGGCAATTCTCGCGGCGTCATTATTCCAAAGCTATTGTTGGCGCAAGTTGGCTTGCAAGAATCAGCTGAGATTGAGGTCCAGAACGGAACACTCGTTTTGCGCAAGCCCCAACCGCAAGTGCGCGATGGATGGGCTTCGGCTGCGCAGTCTATTGCAGCGGCGGGCGAAGACGCTTTGGTTTTAGGCGATCAATCTTTAACAGATGAAGAGGATTGGCAGTGGTAAAGCGTGGAGATATCTGGCTAATTAACCTAGATCCCACCATTGGTAGCGAAATCAAAAAAACACGTCCCTGCGTGGTGGTCTCGCCCCCAGAGTTAAACAAGCACCTACGCACTGTGATGGTTGCACCCATGACATCGAAGGGGTTTGATGCCCCGTTTAGGCCTCAACTGACATTTCAAGGCACCCAAGGGCGCATCTTGTTAGACCAACTTAGGGCTGTTGATAAAACACGATTCGTAAAGAAGCTCGGAAGTGTTTCTTCTAGCACCCACCAAAAGGTGATTGGTGTTTTACAAGAGATTTTTGCGGCTTAGCTAGACCGAATTATTCTGCGGCGATGTTTCGCTCGGATACACGCCACAAGCCAACACTTTAAAATGATCGGTTGATCAAGAGGAACCCCATGGCCCGCACCCTGTATGACAAGATTTGGGACGAACACGTCGTCCACACTGAAGAAGATGGCACTGCCATCCTCTATATAGACCGCCATCTAGTGCACGAGGTCACCAGCCCCCAAGCTTTCGAAGGTATTCGCCAAGCGGGACGCAAAGTTTGGCGGGTCAGTTCCATCGTTGCCACTGCGGATCACAACACGCCCACCACTGGCTGGGAGTTGGGTTACGACGGCATTACCGACCCCATCAGCAAAGAACAAGTGACTACTTTGGACGCGAACATCAAAGAATTTGGTGCTGCTGCGTTTTTCCCATTCCTATCTAAGCGCCAAGGCATCGTGCATGTGATTGGCCCTGAAAACGGTGCCACCCTACCCGGTATGACCGTGGTGTGCGGCGATAGCCACACCTCGACCCACGGCGCGTTTGGCGCGTTGGCACACGGCATCGGCACTTCTGAGGTCGAGCATGTGATGGCAACACAAACTTTACTGGCCAAAAAAGCCAAGAACATGCGCGTGTCGGTCGAAGGCACTATGCACAAAGGCGTCACTGCCAAAGACATCGTGCTGGCCATCATTGGCAAGATCGGCACTGCAGGTGGCACGGGTTACACCATCGAGTTCGCAGGCTCTGCGATTCGCAGCCTCAGCATGGAAGGACGCATGACGCTTTGTAATATGGCGATTGAAGGCGGTGCGCGTGCTGGCTTAGTTGCCGTTGACGACAAAACCATTGAATACGTCAAAGGCCGTTTGCTGTCTCCCGGCACAGACAAAGCGACGGGCAAGTTTGTCGGTGGTGCCGAATGGGACCAAGCCGTGGCGTATTGGAAAACTTTGCACTCCGATGCAGATGCCAAGTTTGATGCCACTGTTGAGTTGAACGCTGCTGACATATTGCCCCAAGTCACATGGGGCACTTCGCCAGAGATGGTCTTATCCATCGATGGTCGCGTGCCAGACCCCGACAAAGAAAAAGACGCTAACAAGCGCACTGCCATTGAGCGCGCCTTGACCTATATGGGCTTGGAGCCCGGCAAAGCTTTGAACGATTTGTTTGTTGACAAAGTGTTCATTGGTTCATGCACCAACAGCCGCATCGAAGACATGCGCGAAGCTGCGGCTGTAGTGAAAAAACTCGGCCTAAAAGTCGCAAAAAACATCAAGCTAGCGATGGTGGTTCCTGGTTCAGGCTTGGTCAAAGAACAAGCCGAGCGCGAAGGTTTGCACGAGATTTTCAAAGCCGCTGGATTCGAGTGGCGCGAACCTGGTTGCTCGATGTGTCTGGCCATGAATGCAGACCGCTTAGAGCCTGGCGAGCGTTGCGCCTCTACCAGCAACCGCAATTTCGAAGGTCGTCAAGGCAATGGCGGACGTACCCATTTGGTCAGTCCTGCTATGGCTGCTGCTGCTGCCGTCCACGGGCATTTTGTTGACGTGCGTAAATTCGCTTAAAGGCCATAAGACATGCAGAAATTCACCATACACAAAGGCCTAGTGGCTCCGATGGATCGCGAGAACGTCGACACCGACGCGATCATCCCTAAGCAATTTTTAAAGTCGATCAAAAAAACAGGCTTTGGTCCTAACTTGTTTGACGCATGGCGTTACCTCGACCATGGCGAACCTGGCCAAGACCCCGCAAGTCGCAAACCCAATCCAGACTTCGTGCTAAACCAAGCCCGCTACGCTGGCGCGTCAATTTTGATTGCACGCAAAAATTTTGGTTGCGGCTCTTCCCGTGAACACGCGCCTTGGGCGCTAGACCAATTTGGTTTTAGGGCCATATTGGCTCCGAGCTTTGCCGATATATTTTTTAACAACAGTTTTAAAAACGGCTTGTTGCCTATCGTGTTGCCTGAAGCGACGATGGACTTGCTTTTCAACGAGGCCTTGGCGTTTCCTGGCTACGAACTCACGATTGATTTGGATAGGCAGGTCGTCGTGCGAGCTCAAGGTGAAGAAATCCCGTTTGAGATCCAAGCGTTCCGTAAGTTTTGTCTGCTCAATGGTTTTGACGATATCGGATTGACGTTGCGCCAAGCCGACAAAATCAAAGCCTTTGAAGCCGAACGCTTGGCTACCAAGCCTTGGTTGGCGCACACCCTCTAATTTCCAACTACCCCATCTATTATGAAAATCGCAATCTTGCCGGGTGACGGCATTGGTACTGAAATCGTGGCCGAAGCGGTCAAAGTCTTGCACGCGCTAGATCTGAAGTTTGAGAGTGAAACCGCATTGGTAGGTGGTGCAGCGTATGACGCACACGGCCACCCTTTGCCTGAATCCACCTTGAAGCTGGCCATGGCATCAGACGCCGTCTTGTTTGGTGCTGTGGGCGACTGGAAATACGACACCTTAGACCGCCCATTACGCCCAGAGCAAGCGATTTTGGGATTGCGCAAAAACATGGGGCTTTTTGCCAATTTCCGTCCAGCGATTTGCTACGAACAGTTGGTAGACGCATCGAGCTTGAAGCCAGCGCTCATATCTGGTTTGGACATTCTGATCATCCGCGAACTCACGGGCGATATTTACTTCGGCCAACCCCGCGGTCGACGTGTTGCGACCGACGGACACTTCCCCGGCGCAGAAGAGGCGTTCGACACCATGCGCTACAGCAAGCCCGAGGTTGAACGCATTGCCCATGTCGCTTTTCAAGCTGCACGTAAACGCAAAGCGGCTGGTACCGAAGGACGTGTGACGAGTGTTGACAAAGCCAATGTGCTCGAAACCTTCCAGTTCTGGAAAGATGTGGTGAGTGAAGTGGGTAAGCAGTATCCCGACATCGCCTTGGACCACATGTATGTTGACAACGCTGCGATGCAGTTAGTCAAAGAGCCAAAGCGTTTTGACGTGGTGGTGACTGGTAATATGTTTGGCGATATCTTGAGCGACGAAGCGTCCATGCTCACGGGCTCTATTGGCATGCTGCCTTCTGCTAGTTTGAACAGCAAAAACCAAGGTCTCTATGAACCCAGCCACGGCAGTGCGCCTGATATCGCGGGCAAAGGTATTGCTAATCCTTTGGCCACTATCTTGAGCGCTGCCATGATGTTGCGCTTCTCCCTAAACCAAGCACAGGCTGCAGACCGTATTGAAACTGCTGTGAAGAAAGTGTTGGCCTCAGGTCTGCGCACTACGGATATTTATAGCGAAGGCACTACCAAGGTGGGCACTTCTCAAATGGGTGATGCGGTAGTGAAGGCTTTGGGCTAGAGACTACAATTTTTGAAAAAAGGCGATGTGATGGTTAATTTAGTAGGTTTCGTAGGCTGGCGCGGCATGGTCGGATCTGTTTTGATCGACCGCATGCTGCAAGAAAAAGACTTCGATTTGATCGAACCTATTTTCTTTTCCACCTCTAATGCCGGTGGCAAAGCGCCTGCCATGGCGAAGAATGAAACCATCCTCCAAGACGCCAACGACATCCAGGCACTAGCCAAGTGCGACATCATTCTGACCGCGCAAGGCGGCGACTACACCAAAGAGGTTTACCCCAAACTGCGCGCCGCTGGCTGGAATGGCCATTGGATCGACGCCGCCTCTGCCCTGCGCATGGACAACGAGGCGGTCATCATCTTGGATCCAGTGAACCGCGACGTGATCAATTCAGCCTTGTCCAAAGGCGGCAAAGTGTGGGTCGGCGGCAACTGCACGGTTAGTTTGATGTTGATGGCCATGGGCGGTTTGTTAAAAAACGGATTGGTCGAATGGATCAGCGCTATGACTTACCAAGCGGCCTCTGGCGCTGGCGCCCAAAACATGCGTGAACTGCTGTCGCAAATGGGCGCATTGCATGCCGCTGTCAAAGACGATTTAGCCAATCCCGCTTCCGCCATTTTGGATATTGACCGCAAAGTCGCGGCCGCCTTGCGCGACCCTAGCTTTCCAACCCAGAACTTCCGCAATACGCCCTTAGCAGGCAGCTTGATACCTTGGATCGACGTGCCCGTCGAACACGGCCAAAGCAAGGAAGAATGGAAAGGCGGGGCCGAGTGCAACAAGATTTTGGGTAACCCCGCATTTCGAAGCGCTGGCAGTATCCCGATTGACGGCATTTGCGTGCGCATCAGTTCGATGCGCTGCCATTCACAAGGTTTAACCGTGAAACTCAAAAAAGACGTGCCAATGGACGAGATCGAAAGCATCTTGGCGCAAGCCAATGACTGGGTCAAAGTGGTGCCCAACGTGCGTGAAATTAGCGAACGTGAACTCACACCTGCCGCCGTCACTGGCACCATGACGGTGCCGGTCGGTCGTTTACACAAGTTAGCAATGGGTAACGACTATTTGGGCGCTTTCACGGTGGGCGATCAGCTCTTATGGGGGGCCGCAGAGCCTCTGCGCCGTATGTTGCGCATTTTGTTAGAGCGCTGAAAAACCCGTTAATATCTTGCCCATGAACTTTGCACACCGCGCCACGCCCCGTTTAATACGTCAAATAGCGCTCGGGGCCGCGCTAAGTCTGGCTTTTGTGAGTTCTGGCTGGGCCATGAGCTTCTTTAGTCCGGTGGTGCAGTCTAAAAAAGGTGAGCCATTACTGGCTGAGATCGATCTCAATGACATTTCTGTGCAAGAGCAAATTGAGTTGCGCGCTGGCATGGCGTCTGCCGATATTTACAAAGTTACCCAAGTTGAGTTTCCCAATATCAACGGCACGCCTTTGGACATCAATGTGGAGTTGATGCGCCGTGAAGGTGGTCGTTATTACATAAAACTCACTTCAGACAAGAGTATCAGCAATAACTTTATAGATCTGCTGATCGAATTGCGTTGGTCAACCGGCCGGCTGATCAAAAAATTTAGCATCGCACTGTCAGATACCAAAGCCGAGGTCAAGGCGGAGCCTAAAACCAGCATGCCCGTCATTGGCTCTGGCTCAGACAAACTAGTGGTTGAACGCGGGGATACCGCCAGTGAAATTGCTGTCACCAAACTAGAGGGTAGTGTCTCCTTAGACCAAATGCTTTTGGCGATGTTGCGCAGCAACCCAGATGCGTTTGTGGCCTCTAACGTGAACCGTCTCAAAGCAGGCGCGGTGATTTCCATGCCTACGGCCAAGCAGGCGGCTGAGGTATCCAGAGAAGAAGCGCGCAAACAAATCCAAATTCAGGCCAAAGAGTTTGATGACTACCGCGCTGAACTAGCCAACCGCGCACCTGGCGGCAACGCCCCACAAGCCAGCAGAGACACTTCCGGCAAACTCTCCGCCCAACTTGACAATAGCAAGGCCAAGGGCCCGCAAGACAAGCTAACGCTCTCAAAGCCCTCCAAAGGCAATGAAGAAGAAAAAATTGCACGCCAACGTGAAGCCCAAGAAGTTGCTAGCCGTGCTGCCGAAATCGGTCGCAACGTAGCAGAGCTCAGCAAAATCGCTAGCGCTACTGCCTCGGAGGCAGCCTCTGGTGAAGTACCCGTCAGCGCCCCCGTTCCAAAGAACAAAAAATCTCTACCTTGGCTAGACAACCTCACCAGCCACACCTTGGCGCCTGTTGGGGCTGGCGCCCTGATTGCGTTCTTAGTCTTGATTGCTTTATGGGTCAAACGCGCACGCAGCTTGAACAATGACCAAGATATCGAAGGCCTGCCGCCCTTGAACGTGAAGTTCAATCTCGACTTGCCTGAAGGTAATAATCGCCAACCGTTTATTCCCTCAAACACCTACCAAGAAATACCCCAGCATGAAGAGCATGCGCACTCTTCATTTGACGGTGATCCACTAGCGCCTCAATACGAAGAAAACTACACAGCTCAAACTTCAGACCCCGCTCCTCGCTTCACCCCATCCATTCCAGATATCTCCCTCAATCTGGACTCTGGCAACAGCAACGACCCTTTCCAAGTACGCATCGACTTAGCCGATGAGTTGTGGAACCTAGGCCAATTGCACACCAGCCGTGCACTGATGGAAGAAGTGGCACACGAGGCTACTGGCGAGACCCAAGCCCGCGCTCTGCAGTGGCTGGCTGAACGAGGCTAAGCCATGCGCTTGGCGATGGGCCTGAGCTACAACGGCCAGGCCTACGAGGGTTGGCAAAGCCAACTATCTGGCCGTACGGTGCAAGACCGTTTTGAAAACGCCTTGCAAAAATTCACCCAAACATCGATTTCTACGCATTGCGCTGGCCGCACGGATACAGGCGTGCATGGCCTGATGCAAGTCGTGCACTTTGATACGGAACTCACGCGCGATATGTATTCGTGGGTAAGAGGCACGAATTCATTTCTGCCAGATGACATCGCGGTGCAATGGGTACGTGAAGTGCCAGATGCCTTCCACTGCAGAGGCAGTGCTATAGCGCGGCGCTATGCCTATGTATTGCTTGAGTCCGCAGTGCGTCCAAGCGTTGAAGCTGGACGCGTCGGTTGGGTTTATCGCCCGCTCGACCTACAAAAAATGCAAGAAGCGGTGCAGCATTTAATTGGTGAACACGATTTCACATCATTTCGCGCGTCGAGTTGTCAGGCTTTGAGCCCCGTTAAAAACATGACACGCATTCAGATCAGCCGCAAAAGTACTTCGCCCGACTCGGCCTATTGGCGCTTTGAATTTGAAGCCAATGCTTTTCTGCACCACATGATTCGCAATCTGATGGGCTGCTTCGTCAAAGTCGGAACAGGTGAGCAAGCGCCACAGTGGATGGCTGAAGTTCTGATTGCAAAAGACCGCAACGCCGCAGCACCTACCTTCAGCCCCGATGGTTTGTACTTCCTAGGACCTGTGTATGAGTCGCATTGGGGCTTGCCAAGCCAAACCCCTGCGTATGATGGACTGCCATGACACGCACCCGCATCAAAATTTGTGGTCTTACCCGCGAGCAAGACATTGACGTTGCGGTGTCGGCTGGCGTGGACGCAGTCGGTTTTGTCCTCTACGCGCCTAGCCCAAGGGCGGTCACCGCAAAGCGCGCAGCAGAGCTAGCAAAGCGATTACCTGCATTTGTCACGCCTGTTTTGCTATTTGTGAATGCCAGCAACGAAGAAATCTCCCATGCCTGCGCGCAAATGCCTGGCGCTTGGTTGCAGTTCCATGGCGACGAAACACCTGAAGCCTGCCAACACATAGCAGATGCCCAAGGTAGAAGGTGGATGCGAGCCGCCCGCATACCGCTAGAAACCCCTGCAGGACAGCCCCCCTTTGACCTCTTAAAATACGCCCACGATTATCAAAATGCCCACGCGCTGTTACTCGACGCCCATGTCGAGGGTTATGGCGGAGGCGGAAAAACTTTCAATTGGTCACAGCTTCCACAAAACGTCAACGCTCACCTCGTCTTGTCTGGTGGACTCAACGCTGCCAACGTGACCGAGGGCTTGTCTGCGCTGCGCGGACGGGGTTTGTCGCTCGCGGTTGATGTGAGCTCTGGCGTTGAAAGCGCCAAAGGCATCAAAGACGCTGACAAGATCCACGCTTTTGTAAACGCCGTTCGCTTGGCAGATGCTGGTTAATTAACCAGTCTCTACTTTTCGGTTGGGATGTATACCCACCCAACTTGATTCCAATCATCGAATTTTGTAAACCATGATCAGCCATAGAGTGGCTGATAGTTAAATAAATTAGGCACCACATCTATGTCGAACTACCAACAACCCGACGCCAGCGGCCACTTTGGCCAATTTGGTGGCAGTTTTGTGAGTGAAACCCTCACCCACGCCATTGAAGAGTTGAAAGAGGCTTACGCCAAATACCAACACGATCCCGCTTTCGTGGCTGAATTTCAAAGCGAACTCGCCCACTTTGTGGGGCGTCCCTCCCCCATCTACCATGCAGCGCGCATCAGCCGTGAAATGGGCGGCGCACAAATTTATTTGAAGCGCGAAGACCT
>CAIRQX010000090.1 GCA_903880855.1 uncultured Burkholderiales bacterium
GCCATCACCATCTACCGTGCCGCCCTCGAGCACGCCTTCAATATAGTCAGGCTCGCCCTGTGTTTTGAGATAACTCACTACGCGATGCACTTCTTCGTCACTTACAAATGCACCGTGGACACGGATCGGATAACCAGAACCACTGTGCATGTACAACATGTCACCCATACCGAGCAACGCTTCAGCACCCATTTGGTCCAGAATGGTTCGGCTGTCAATTTTGCTGCTGACTTGAAAAGCGATGCGCGTTGGAATATTCGCCTTGATCAAACCGGTGATCACATCAACGCTCGGGCGCTGCGTGGCCAATATCAAATGGATGCCTGCAGCGCGCGCTTTTTGCGCCAAGCGTGCGATGAGCTCTTCAATCTTTTTACCGACCACCATCATCAGGTCGGCCAATTCGTCGATCACCACCACGATGTGCGGTAATCGCTGTAAAGGCTCGGGTTGATCAGGTGTCAGGCTAAAGGGGTTGTCAATAAATTCTTCGCGTGCTGCTGCTTCATCAATCTTGGCGTTATAGCCCGCAAGGTTACGCACGCCCAGTTTGCTCATCAGCTTGTAGCGTTTTTCCATCTCGCCAACACACCAATTCAATCCATGTGCGGCTTGGCGCATATCGGTAACTACAGGGGCGAGCAAATGGGGAATGCCTTCGTAGACCGACATTTCGAGCATCTTAGGATCGATCATTAGCAAACGCACATCACGCGCTTCGGCTTTGTAGAGCAAGCTCAAAATCATCGCGTTGATACCCACCGACTTACCGGAGCCTGTGGTACCAGCCACCAATACGTGCGGCATTTTGGCTAGGTCTGCAACTACTGGGTTGCCCACAATGTCTTTACCCAATCCCATGGTCAGCATGGACTTGGCTTCGTTGTAAACATCAGAACCCAAGATTTCGCTCAAGCGAATCGTTTGGCGTTTGGCATTGGGCAATTCCAAAGCCATGTAGTTTTTGCCGGGGATGGTTTCGACCACGCGGATAGATACCAAAGAGAGTGAGCGCGCCAAATCTTTGGCTAAGTTGACGACTTGTGAGCCTTTCACGCCGGTTGCTGGTTCAATCTCATAACGTGTAATAACAGGACCGGGCGACGCGGCAACAACGCGCACTTCTACGCCGAAGTCTTTCAGCTTTTTCTCAATCATGCGACTCGTCATCTCGAGGGTATCGGGGGAAACGGTGTCTTGTCTTGCCACCGCGCCGTCGAGTAAATCGACCTGCGGCAAACGCGAATCCATCATGTCGTTAAACAATGGTTTTTGCCGTTCTTTGGCAACCCTTGCGCTCTTGGGCATATCAACTTTTTCAGATTCCAGCACGACTGCAACGGGCGGATGCTCTTCAATCTCTTCACGCTCGACATGGACGATTTCCTCGCGCTCACGCGCTGCCACCAATCCGTAAGCCAAATCTTGTTCGCGCTCTCTGCGTTCACGCCAGGCCTCTATCCACCCATCGATCCATGCACCTAAGTTTTCTGCGGTCTGGCTCCATGAGAAACGAAACACCCACGATGCGCCGACCACACCAAACACGATAAAAATCAGCCCCGAACCGTTAAAGCCCAACCATTGCAAACTAAAAGGCCCCACCAAATACCCCAGCACGCCACCACTGATGTGCCCGGGCAAGTTGGCTTCAAAGCGGTACATGCGTGTCCACTCCAAGCCCACACTGGAGATCAACAACAAAGTTAAGCCTGCCCAAAACGCAAAACGCGAGTGGCGCCAACTGTGGGTGTCGGTAGCAGTATCTGCATCCGAATCGCTGTCCTCACGCAGACGGTCCGCCAAGGCCGCCAACCAAGACACCAAGCCTGCGGCGAAGCACCACCAAACCGAATATCCCAGCAAGAAGAAACTCAGATCTCCCAGCCACGCGCCAAAACGTCCGCCAAAGTTATGTACGCCCACACCAGTACCCGAGGTGCTCCAAGCGGGGTCTTGGGGCGAATGGGTTAAGAGCGCTAGCAACCAGAAGGTCATAAAAACAAAACCCGCTGTCAGCGCAATTTCTTGGGCAAAGCGGCGAAAGCCTGTGGGCTTGAGATCGCCGTCGGGGGAGTTGGCGCGGCGGTCGTTGTTTAAGGTGTGGAGCGAATAAGTCATGTCTGGAAGCGAAGCTTACCCGAGGGCCAGCCCCTCACTAAAGAGGGGTTGGATGGGGTTCTTACAATCAAAGGTTGATTGTCTCTTCAGAAAAGCACTTTTTTCATGTCTTCCACCCAACACGCACAAGTTTTGATCCTCGGTTCTGGCCCTGCGGGCTATACCGCCGCTGTTTACGCAGCCCGCGCCAATTTAAAGCCACTTTTGATCACGGGTATGGCCCAAGGCGGCCAATTGATGACCACCACCGAGGTCGACAACTGGCCCGCGGATGTCCATGGCGTGCAAGGCCCAGACTTGATGCAACGCTTTCAACAGCATGCTGAACGTTTCAATACGCAAATTGTGTTTGACCATATCAACAAAGTTGATTTTTCCAAGCGACCTTTTACCCTGACAGGCGATAGCGGCACCTACACCTGTGATTCATTGATTTTGTGCACAGGCGCCTCCGCCAAATATTTGGGTCTCCCCTCTGAGGAGGCCTTTATGGGCCGCGGAGTCTCTGGTTGCGCCACCTGCGACGGATTTTTCTACCGCGAGCAAGTGGTTTGCGTGGTTGGTGGCGGCAATACGGCGGTGGAAGAAGCCCTGTATTTGTCCAACATCGCCAGCAAAGTGCATTTGGTCCACCGCCGCGACAAGTTCAAGGCCGAGGCGATCATGATCGACAAGTTGATGGAGAAAGTAGCGGCTGGAAAAATCGTCCTCGAAACCCACAGCACCTTAGACGAAGTGTTGGGCGACGCCTCTGGTGTGACGGGCGTGCGTCTCAAAAGCACGACCGATAGCGCAACCCGCGACATTGCGCTCCAAGGCTGCTTTATTGCCATCGGTCACCAACCGAACACCGATATTTTTGCCGGCCAAATTGACATGAAGGACGGCTACATCATCACCCGCAGCGGCTTGCAAGGCTTTGCCACGATGACCAGCGTGCCTGGCATTTTTGCTGCCGGAGACGTGCAAGACCACATTTACCGCCAAGCCATTACCAGCGCCGGCACGGGCTGCATGGCGGCTTTGGACGCCCAGCGCTTCCTAGAACAAGGTGCGCATTGAGTTTTTGGCTATAATCGTAGGCTTTGCTGGAGTGAGCTAATTCCCACCTTGGGCTTTCAAGGGCATCCTAGATGCACGTGAGATCCCTGTGCTTTGGGTTAGATCAGGCAGCAATTTCGGGTTACCGCCACCCTACCTGGCGAGGTGAGGGACTGACGTCAGTCAGTTCCGTTTAGAAAATCATGGAGTGTCCACATGGCACGCGTATGTGAAGTAACGGGCAAAGGCCCGATGACGGGGAACAATGTATCCCACGCCAACAACAAAACCAAGCGCCGGTTCTTACCGAATCTGCAATACCGCCGTTTCTGGGTCGAGACCGAGAACCGTTGGGTTCGTCTTCGCGTCTCAAGCGCAGCTTTGCGCTTGATCGACAAAAACGGCATTGATGCTGTGCTCGCAGATTTGCGCGCCCGCGGTCAAGCTTGATTCACACCATTTAAAAGGAAAAGATCATGGCATCCAAAGGCGGACGCGAAAAAATCAAGCTGGAATCCAGCGCCGGTACGGGTCACTTCTACACGACCAGCAAAAACAAGAAAACCATGCCCGAGAAAATGACGATCATGAAGTTTGATCCCAAAGCTCGCAAGCATGTGGAATACAAAGAAACCAAGTTGAAGTAATTTGGCTTTGCACAAATAAAAAACCCGCCTCGGCGGGTTTTTTATTGTTTATCCAACTTAGGCACGAACAGCGCGTAAACCAACAGCAAATTCTTGTAAAGCCGCAATCCCACTGGCCTCAGCGCGCTTGCACCACGCCTGCAGATCTTTGGTCAATTGCTCACGGTTTAGATGGGTGTTGAGCCACAGTTGGCGTAACTCCTCGCGCATGGACACCATGGTGTCGACGTTGGGCAAAGCGGCGCGCGCTTGGGCGAGTTGCTCCATCACACGGGCAGGAATCTTTTCAAAATCGCGGTGCATCCAGCGCTTAGCATCGGCCAAAACGGTTTCCGCAGGCAATGTGGAGAGCGCGGCGATTTCTTGTTTGAGTTCCAAGCGCAATTGACGGGCGTAATTGGCCATCACTTCGTAACGGTTGGCAATCACAGCCTCGAGGGTTTTTTCGTCAGCAACCGGTTGGATATTGCCAAAAGCGAGTTTGGGCGGCGTCTTTTTAACACTAGCCAATCCAAGAAATTGCAGGATACGGATGTAAGCCCAGCCTAAATCAAACTCGTAAGGTTTGACCGACAACTTGGCAGATGTGGGGTAGGTGTGGTGGTTGTTATGCAACTCTTCCCCACCGATGATGATGCCCCATGGCACTAGATTGGTACTGGCGTCAGGTGCTTCAAAGTTGCGATATCCCCAATAGTGCCCGGCACCATTGATGATGCCGGCAGCGGTCACAGGGATCCACATCATTTGCACAGCCCAAACGCTCAAACCCAAAGCGCCAAACAAAGCCAAATCGATGATCAGCATGATCGCGACGCCTTGCCATGAAAAACGGCTGTAGATATTTCTTTCCATCCAGTCGTCCGGCGTTCCATGTCCGTAACGATCAAGCGTTTCTTTGTTTTTAGATTCTTTGCGATACAACTCAGCGCCAGAAAACAAAACGGTTTTGATGCCGTGCACGTGCGGGCTGTGGGGATCTTCAGCTTGCTCGCACTTGGCGTGGTGTTTACGGTGGATAGCGGTCCACTCTTTGGTGACTTGGCCCGTGGTGAGCCATAACCACAACCTGAAAAAATGTGCGGGCAGTGGATGCAGATCTAGCGCGCGGTGGGCGCTATAGCGGTGCAAGTAAATCGTGACACTGGCAATGGTGATGTGGGTGAGCGCTAACGTCACGAAAAAAACTTGCCAACCCGACAAGTCCAGCGTGCCATGGATGAGCCAATTGAGGGTGGCATCAACCCAAGGCGAGTCTAAAAATAACATGCGGTGCTTTCAATTCCGTAGATAAAGCCATTCTACTTGGCGGTCCAAGCGGCAGCAAAGAAGCCGTCACTGGCATGTAGATGCGGCCATAGGCGCAAATACAACCCATCGGCTGTACATAAAGACGCAGCGTCAGTAACTTTCAAGGCCTGTAGAGTTTCTGAGACAGACAGCGGCGTAAATTCAGGATGCGCCGCGCTAAACGCTTGGGCAATCGCCTCGTTCTCTTCCGGTAACAAACTACACGTGGCGTACACCAAGCGCCCGCCTGACTTCAGCAATCGTGCAGCACTGGCCAAGATAGACGTTTGTTTGACGGTCAACTCCGCCACCGATTGCGGCGACTGGCGCCATTTCAAATCGGGATTGCGCCTCAAAGTTCCCAAACCAGAACATGGCGCGTCCACCAACACGCGGTCCATCTTGCCGCTCAAACGTTTGATGCGGTCATCTCGCTCATGGGCAATGGCAGCGGGATGCACGTTCGATAACTTGCTGCGAGCGAGTCGCGGTTTCAAAGCCTCCAAGCGATGGCCCGAAGTGTCAAACGCATACAAGCGCCCAGTGCTACGCATGGACGCGCCGATCGCCAAAGTTTTGCCGCCAGCGCCAGCACAAAAGTCACACACCATCTCACCGCGCTTGGCGTCTAGCAATAAAGCCAGCAATTGCGAGCCTTCGTCTTGCACTTCCACCGCGCCGCGAGAAAACAAATCGAGTTGCGACAAAGCAGGCTTGCCTTGGATACGCAGGCCCCAAGGGGAAAACGGTGTCGGGGTGGCTTGGATGCCCGCGGCCTTGAGTTCTTTTTGCAAGTCTTCACGCTTGTCGGTAAAGGTGTTGACGCGCAAATCTAAGGGCGCCGAAGAATTGAGTTGCGCCACCAAAGGCCAAAACCCGTCACCGACTTGCGCTTTTAAAGGTTCGACCAACCACTCGGGCAGGTTATGCCGATGGCGCTCCAGCAAATCCGAAGTTTGCACTTTGGCACAGGCTTCTAACCAAGCTGCTTCTTGCTTATTGAGTGCGCCAAACAAAAAATCGAGCGGGTTGTTACTGGGTCTTGCGTGGCGGTTTTGTGCGGCTTGCTTGGCAGCAGCGTATTTGGCAGCTGAAGGCTTTACAGACGAAGCATCATTCGAGTGAGACTCAGAAGCTGGCCTATTCGCAGTATTTTGCAAATGGTCGGCAAACCCCAAAATCGCTAACCGTCTCTCCTTTGGCCCCGAGCCAGATGGCGACAAATGGTCGTAGCGCAACTTGTTGCGCAAGACGTTGTAGGTGGTTTCGGCCAAGGCCGCACGCTCGCGCGGGCCAAAGGCATAGGTTTTACGGTAGTCTCTAAAAAACTTGGACACCACCGCATCAGCGGGGTGTTCAAACTTCAGGGTCAGGCGGACAAGCTCAGTACAAGCTTCTAACAGGGCGTTGGGATGCATGCCTGCATTGTCCCACCCCCATTAAGCAAAAACGCCAGCCGTGTCTTGCATATGCGCAGACACCTCACCCAAATGGTGGAGGCTGTCGCCAAAAGTCATCTCGAGCTGCGTCAGCTTCTTGAAGTAGTGGCTGACGATGTACTCGTCCGTCACGCCAATACCCCCATGCAACTGCACTGCTTCTTGCCCGATATGGCGCATGGAACGACCGATTTGGTATTTGGCGCGGCTCATGGCGCGGCTGCGTTCGGAGGGACTGTCGTTGAGTCTCAACGTGGCGTAGTAACTCATCGAGCGACCCAACTCGAGTTGCATCTTCATGTCCGACACGCGGTGGCGTAACGCTTGGAAACTCGCAATCGCGACACCAAACTGTTTGCGCGTATTCATGTACTCGACCGTGATGGCCAAGGTTTTGTCCATCACCCCGACAGCTTCGGCGCACAAGGCAGCAATGCCTATGTCCACGGCATGCGCCACAGCCTCTTGGCCCTTGAGGCTTACCAACGCTGCAGGGGCGTTGCTCAGAACCAACTCCGCCGCACGGCTGCCATCTTGGGTGACATATCCACGTGTCGTCACGCCGCTTGCGCCTTTAGCCACTAGGAACAAGGCAATAGAACCATTAGCCATAGCAGGTACCAACCAAGCGTCAGCATGGTCGCCAGCAGCTACCACGCTCTTGGCACCGGTAATCGTCCAAACATCGCCTGCGGCTATGGCTTGTGTCTCGCAGACCTTGGGGTTGTACCGCGCTTTGCGTTCTTGGTGCGCCAGCACCACCAAGGCCTCACCACCAGCGACCTTTGCGCACCATTCAGTCTGCAGCCCTGATGGGGCGTAGTGAGACAAAACAGCGCCAGCAATCAAGGTGTGCGCCAAGGGTTCGAGCACGATGCCGCGTCCCAACTCTTCCATCACCACCATGCCTTCGACGGGGCCCATGCCCAATCCGCCAAGCTCTTCGGGGATATACAAACCGCCCAAGCCAAGTTCGGCCAGTTCATTAAATGCTGCGCGCGAAAACCCACCCTCGGCCACGATCTGTTTACGGCGCTCAAAGTCGTAGCCTTTGTCCACCCATTTGCGAACCGCGTCGCGCAGTTGTTCTTGTTCGTCAGAAAAATTAAAGTCCATGATTTATCCCAGTACGGTTTGCGCGACGATATTGCGTTGCACTTCGTTAGAACCACCGTAAATTGTGGTTTTACGCATATTGAAGTAGGTAGACGCCAAAGGCGCGTTGTGCGGAGTGCCGCCGAGCCACAAACTATTGAGCGCGACATCGCCTTGCCATCCGGCTTGCATGGCTTCTTCGATAAACGGCAGGCTGGCAGGGCCAGCGGCTAGCATCATGAGTTCGCTATAGCGCTGTTGAATTTCGCTGCCACGGATTTTGAGTAAGCCTGCAATGTCTAAAGTCTGTTTGCCTGATTTCTCTGCTGACAACACTCGCAACACCAGCATCTCGAGTGCCACCACGTCGACTTCGAGCTTGGCGATTTCATCGCGGAAACGCAGCGCCTCTGCGCCACCTGTTGCGGGGTCGTAAACGCCTTCGGCTTTGGCCACACGCTTCAATCGCTCCAACTCCCGCTTGGCGCGGTTGACGTCGGCAATATTGGTACGCTCATGCGCCAACAAATGCTTGGCGTAGGTCCAGCCTTTGTTTTCTTCACCCACTAGGTTTTCGACAGGTACTTTGACATTGTCAAACCACACCTCATTAACTTCGCATTCGCCGTCTAGCAACTTAATAGGACGCACCGTGACACCAGGAGACTTCATGTCAATCAGCAAAAAGGAAATGCCTGTTTGCGGTTTGCCTTCATTGCTGGTGCGCACCAAGCAGAAAATCCATTCGCCGTATTGGCCCAAAGTGGTCCACGTTTTTTGGCCATTCACCACATAGTGGTCGCCCACGCGTTCTGCGCGGGTTTTGACAGACGCGAGGTCTGACCCAGAACCAGGCTCGCTATAACCTTGGCTCCACCACACTTCGCCACTGGCGATGCCGGGTAAAAAGCGCTGCTGCTGCTCGGGCGTACCAAAGGCCATGATCACAGGCGCCACCATTACTGGGCCAAAAGGCACGACACGTGGTGCACCAGCCAAAGCACATTCTTCTTCGAACAAATGCTTTTGCACGGCAGTCCAGCCCGGACCACCAAATTGTGTGGGCCAGCCATAGCCCAGCCAATTTTTCTTGCCCAAAATACGCGCCCACTGCTGCATATCCTCACGCGTCAAGCGTAGGGCGTTGTGCACCTTGTGCGAGAGTTCTTTAGGCAAATTCGCGTGCACCCAAGCACGCACTTCTTGGCGAAACGCCTCTTCTTCTGGGGTAAAGGCCAAATCCATGTTGGGAATTCCTTATGAGCTTTGATTGGTAGTTCTTTAGTTTGTTATTTTTGTTAGCTGCGTTAACCAGCTTTTCTTCACTAAGCCGGCGCATTATCCAAGCAATTGGCCATTTTTAGCACGACCGTGCTCTTTTTCCTGCCCCGAGACCTTCAAACGCGGGCAAACCCCGATCGATAATCCACCCCGCATGAAAAACATCGTGATCCTCATCTCCGGCGACGGCTCCAATATGGAAGCCATCATTCGCACCGCGAAAGCCCAAAATTGGGAAAAACACTTGCAAGCGAGAGTCGCAGCCGTCATAAGCAATAGACCCTCGGCCAAGGGTTTAGGCATCGCCCAGCACCACGGTGTCACAACCCAAGTGGTCGATCACACCAGTTTTGCCAATGCCCCAAATCCCAGAGAAGCCTTTGACACGGCACTAATAAAAGAAATAGACCAATACGCACCAGCCTTGGTAGTTCTTGCTGGCTTTATGCGCATCCTGGCACCGTTTTTCGTGGCGCATTACGAAGGGCAATTGATCAATATCCACCCTTCCCTGCTACCGGCGTTTCAGGGACTGAACACCCACCAACGCGCCATAGAAGCAGGCTGTCAATTTGCCGGAGCGACCGTACATCAGGTAAGCGCCGAGTTAGACCATGGACCCATATTGGTGCAAGCCATAGTCCCAATAATGGAAGGCGACACGGCAGAAGGACTAGCGGCAAGAGTGCTAACGCAAGAGCATTTGATATACCCCGCCGCAATTGCAAAATTGCTAGAGAACTAAAAAGTCAGAAAACCCAAAACCCGCAGGCGAGGCAGCTGACTGCGGCTGACGATTTATCGGTACCCCATGAGGAAGCCGCAGTCAACTGCCTCGCCGGAGCGACAACAAAAGACAAAGGCAAGAAAAAGCGTCAGGCCACCAACCGAGAACTCTTAGGCACATGCGCCAACAAAAACTCCATCTGGTCCGCCAAAATCCGCCGATTACGCAAAATAAAGTCTTCCCACAAACTAGGCACATAAGGCGTATAAAGCAAAGGCATCTTGGCCTGCTCAGGAGTACGGTTGCCTTTGCGGTGGTTGCATGATTTACAAGCCGTCACCACATTCATCCAATGGTCCTTACCGTTTTGACCAAAAGGCGTGATGTGCTCGCGCGTCAACTCGGTCTCGTGGAAATGGTCTCCACAGTAAGCGCAAATATTGCGGTCGCGGATAAATAACTTGGTGTTAGTCAAACCCGAGCGTAAATCAAAGGGATTGATTTTGGGTACGCCCTTGGTTCCGATTATGCTGTTGACCGTGATGATCGACTGCTGGCCTGTGATGGCGTTGGTGCCGCCATGGAAAACTGCAACCTCGCCGCCAGATTCCCAGCGAACATCGCCGGCTGCGTAGTGGATCACCGCTTGTTCGAGCGAAATCCAAGACTGTGGAAGTCCTTGCGCTGACAGTTTCAAGACCTTCAAAACACACCTCCATCCAAAACTTAATGAACCGATAAGGGAATGCACGTCTATCAACGACAATATAACCCTAATGAGTGACAGTTTTATAAATGTCACAAACTAAATCAAACATGCGAATTCTCAGAGGTTTTGACCACCCCGACCAAGCCAAGGCCTGCGCCTTGACCATCGGTAACTTTGATGGGGTGCACCGCGGGCACCAAGCCATGCTGGCCTTACTCCAAAGTGAAGCGCGGCACCGCAATGTCGCCAGTTGCGTGATGACGTTTGAACCACATCCGCGCGACTACTTTGCTGCAGCCTACAAACAACCCGACCTCGCCCCAGCCCGCATCGCTTCGTTGCGCGACAAACTCCATGAACTTGCAGCATGCGGCGTGCAACAGTGCATCGTCTTGCCATTTAACGAAAAATTTGCGGCCCAGTCGCCTGATGACTTTATAAACAATGTTTTAGTCCAAGGACTAGGCGTCAAATATGTGCTGGTAGGCGACGACTTTCGGTTTGGCGCTAAACGCCTCGGCGACTACGCCATGCTCGACGCAGCTGGCGCACATCTAGGCTTTGACGTCGCCCGCATGAACAGCTACGAAGTGCGCGGCTTGCGTGTTTCTAGCTCGGCCGTGCGTGAAGCGTTAGCGAAGGGGGCCATGGAAGAAGTGGCACAACTTCTGGGAAGGCCTTACGCCATCTCTGGCCATGTGGTGCACGGGCGCAAGCTAGGACGTGAGTTGCAATGCCCCACGCTCAATCTGCGCTTTGCCCATTGGAAGCCAGCGGCGAGCGGTATTTTTGTGGTGCGCGTCCACGGGTTGCACGAGGCCCCATTGCAAGGTGTTGCCAATTTGGGTATTCGTCCCTCGCTAGACCCCACCGATGTCAACGGCGGACGCGTCTTGCTGGAAACCCATTGTCTAGATTGGCCAGCGAGTCTCGGCGCAGAGGGGGGCTACAGTAAAATTATTCGGGTTGAACTGTTGCATAAATTGCACGACGAGTTGACCTACGACGGTATGGACGCCTTGAAACAAGGCATACACAAAGACTGCGAAGACGCACGTACCTGGTTCGCAGCACACACCTAACACCATGACCGAAAAAAACAATTACCGCGCCACCCTCAATATGCCCGACACGCCGTTTCCGATGCGTGGCGATTTACCCAAACGCGAACCCGCTTGGGCTAAGAGTTGGACGGATGTTGGTTTGTACAAAAAGCTTCGGGTCGCGCGCCATGGACAACCCTTGTTTGTCTTGCATGACGGGCCCCCTTATGCGAACGGTAAATTGCATATCGGCCATGCGTTGAACAAAGTATTGAAAGACATGATTGTCAAATCTCGCCAACTGGCCGGCTTTGATGCGCAATACATCCCCGGTTGGGACTGCCATGGTTTACCAATCGAAAACGCCATTGAAAAGCTCCACGGCCGCAAACTCAGTCGCGACGACATGCAGGCCAAAAGCCGCGCTTTCGCTACCGAGCAAATAGACCAACAGCGCGAAGACTTCAAACGCTTAGGCGTTTTAGGCGATTGGGAGCGCCCTTACCGCACCATGGATTTCGGCAACGAAGCCGGTGAAATCCGCGCTTTCAAACGCGTAATCGAGCGTGGTTTTGTTTACCGCGGTTTAAAACCCGTGTATTGGTGTTTTGACTGCGGATCATCTCTCGCTGAATTTGAAATTGAATACGCAGACAAAAAAAGTGACACCTTAGACGTTGCCTTTCTATGCGTCCAACCTGAAAAACTAGCCGCTGCTTTTGGCTTACCCAAACTCAGCAAAGAAGCATTCGCAGTCATCTGGACCACTACCGCATGGACCATCCCTGCAAACCAAGCACTCAACCTCAACCCTGAACTGACATACGCATTGGTTGACACCGAGCGTGGCTTGTACATGTGTGCCGAGAGTTTGGTGGAGAAATGTTTAGAACGCTGGCAGCTCAGTGGCAAAGTTGTAGCTACAACAGTAGGCAAGAAACTCGACCTCATCGAATTCCATCACCCACTTGCACATGTCGACGCAGGCTTTGCACGCACTGCGCCTGTGTATTTGGCTGACTACGCCACCGCGGACGATGGCACCGGTATCGTTCACAGCGCGCCCGCATATGGCGTGGACGACTTCAACTCTTGCGTCGCCCACGGAATGAAGTACGACGATATCTTGAACCCTGTGCAAGGTAACGGCGCGTATGCCGCTGAATTCGCTTTGTTTGGCGGCCAACATATTTGGAAAGCTGTTCCCGTTATTTTGGAAGCGCTGAAAAACGCCAATCGCTTGATGGCCACGCATGGCATCAGCCACAGCTATCCACACTGCTGGCGCCACAAAACACCAGTGATATACCGTGCCGCTGCGCAGTGGTTTGTGCGCATGGATGAGGGCGTTGGCGTGTTCACCACGCACAAAGCGCCTAAGACCTTGCGACAACTTGCGCTCGATGCGATTGAGCAGACCCAGTTCTATCCAGAAAACGGCAAGACCCGTTTGCGCGACATGATTGCCAACCGTCCTGACTGGTGCATCTCGCGCCAACGCAGCTGGGGCGTGCCTGTGCCGTTCTTGTTACACAAAGACAGTGGCGAATTGCATCCCGGCACGCTAGAGATTTTGGATATCGCTGCCGACATGGTGCAGACTGGTGGCATTGAATCTTGGAGCCGCGCTACTGTTGAAGATATTTGCACGGCACTTGCCAAAAGCGGAAAAGTTTTTAACGCTGCAGCTTCCGATTACACCAAGAGCACCGATATCTTGGAAGTGTGGTTCGACAGCGGCTCGACCTTCGAGCACGTACTGCGCGGCAGCCACAAAGATGCATATGATCGCGAACCTTTCCATGCGCAGGGCCCAGAAGCAGACTTGTATCTAGAGGGCCACGACCAACACCGCGGTTGGTTCCACTCATCGCTCTTACTAGGCTGTGCCTTGTATGACCGTGCACCCTATCGCGGCCTGCTCACCCACGGATTTGCAACGGACGGCCAAGGCCGCAAGATGAGTAAGTCGTTGGGCAACACTGTGGTGCCGCAAGAAGTCACAGACAAACTTGGCGCGGAAATCGTACGCTTGTGGGTGGCTTCTACCGACTACTCAGGCGACCTCAACATCGACGACAAAATCTTGGCGCGCGTGGTCGACACCTATCGCCGTGTTCGCAACACTTTGAAGTTCTTGATGGCCAACACCAGCGACTTCGACGTGACGAAAGACGCTGTGCCTTACGACCAGTTGTTAGAAATCGATCGGTACGCACTGTCACGCGCTGCGGAATTACAAGCGGAAATCGTCGGCAAACACAACACCGCTGTCGGCGTATTTGAAGGTGGGCATTTCGGCCAGTACGAGTTCCATCCTGTGGTGTCAAAATTGCAGTTGTATTGCTCTGAAGACTTAGGCGCTTTCTATTTGGATGTGCTCAAAGACCGTCTCTACACCACGGCCACTTCATCGCTATCACGTCGTAGCGCACAAACTGCGCTCTACACAATCACCCAAGCGATGTTGCGCTGGATGGCGCCCTTCTTGAGTTTTACAGCTGAAGAAGCATGGAGTGTGATGGGTACATCGCCTTCCATCTTTTTTGAAACCTATACCAATTTAGCTACGCCGAATTCAGCGCTGGTTGACAAATGGCGCGTGATCAAAGATGTGCGCGAACTCGCCAACAAAGAAATTGAAAGCAAGCGCAGCGCAGGCATGATTGGTGCCTCTTTGCAAGCTGAATTAACCATTGCTTGCGATGGCGCCACATTCGACGCCTTGGCTTCACTGGGTGGGGACTTGAAGTTTGTCTTTATCACCTCCAAGGTAGAACTGGTTCGTAAAGCAGGTGATCTTCATATCGACGTGAAAGCCAGCGAAGCCGTGAAATGCGAGCGCTGCTGGCATTACAGCGAAGATATCGGTCAGGATACAGCGCACTCCACCTTGTGTGGGCGTTGTATCAGTAATCTCTTTAGCTCTGGCGAAGTACGCCACTTCGCTTAAAGTACCGCTAACATGGCACGCCACACCTTTATACGCAGCACGACCTCTTACTGGCTGTGGATAGGTATCGCTGCAGCCATTGTGCTGGCGGATCAGTTCACCAAAGTATTGATCGTCAGCACCTACCAACTCGGCGAAGGTTTTTCTGTCACCAGCTTTTTTAATATCGTGCGCGTGCACAACGAAGGCGCTGCATTTTCCTTTTTAGCCAATGCAGGCGGTTGGCAACGCTGGTTGTTTACGGGCTTAGGCGCCATTGCAGCCGTTGCCATCATCTGGATGCTCAAACAACATGCACAACAAAAGCTATTTGGATTTGCCCTAGCGTGCGTATTGGGTGGGGCAGTCGGTAATGTGATCGACCGCATCATGTATGGCTATGTGGTCGATTTCCTAGACTTCTATTTCGCGGGCATGCACTTTCCTGCATTCAATCTAGCAGACAGCGCCATTACCTTAGGCGCTGTCTGCTTGATATTGGATGAAATCTTGAGAGTGCGCAGAGGTCGCTAGGCCAGCAGGCCGGGAAATCCGTCAACCGTACAGTTGACAAGATTTTTTAGATTTGTACAATTCGTCTTTTAAAAAGTCATTTTGTACAAATGCTACAACCTAAGAACCAGATACAACGGAAAGCAGAAAGCTCAGTCAAAAGACTGGTCAAGGGGTTTCCAGTTGTAGCGCTAACTGGTCCGCGTCAATCCGGAAAGACAACGCTTGCATGTAGCGTTTTCCCCAGCAAGCCTTACCGAACGCTTGAAGATCCTGAGACCCGACAACTGGCACTATCGGATCCGCGTGCATTTCTTGCGCAATTTCCAGACGGTGCAATATTGGATGAAATTCAACGTACCCCTGAGCTTTTCTCCTATCTACAAGGTGTCGTTGATGCCAAACAACAAATGGGTTTGTTCGTCATCACAGGATCGCAGCAATTCGGATTGCTAGAAGCTATTACACAATCTTTAGCTGGCAGGGTTGGGTTGGTAGAGTTGTTACCGCTGAGTCTTTCGGAAATTGCTAGCGCTCATAAAATTGATGCTAATAGCCTCAATCAATTAATGTTCACTGGCGGATATCCAGCCCTCTATAACAAAATACGCTCAAAATCTTTACTACCAAGTGACTGGTTTAGAGCTTATGTGACTACGTATATCGAGCGCGACGTGCGACAGGTACTCGGTGTTAGGGACTTAGCAAGTTTCGAGCGTTTTGTAAGGATGTGTGCATCGCGCAGCGGGCAACTTCTAAATCTACAGGCTCTTGCTTCAGATTGCGGCATCAGCGTGACGAATGCTCGCCAATGGATGAGTGTTTTAGAAACTAGCTACGTCGTTAGACTTCTTCAACCTTGGCACGAAAACTTTGGCAAGCGCTTAGTCAAAAGGCCAAAACTATATTTCCTTGACACAGGCTTGCTTTGCTGGCTCTTACGAATTGAGAGCGCAATGGCTCTCGCGACCCACGCGATGCGTGGGCCTGTGTTTGAAACGTGGGTGATAGCCGAGGTACTTAAGCATCGACTCAACCAAGGTTTGTCTCCAGATATCTACTTCTGGAGAGATAACCACGGCGTGGAAATTGACCTACTGTTTGAACAAAACAATCTTCTACATGCGGTAGAAATGAAATCTGGCACAACCTTTAGCTCGGATTGGGTCAAGGGGTGTCAGAGGTTTCAGCATTACGCAGCCCATCGCTACGGCCGCAGCACCGTGGTGTATGGGGGAGAAAACAGCTTTGATACCCAGGCCATCAACGTCATGTCATGGCTGGGTTTCGCTTGAGATTGCCTACAGCGTAATGATCGTGCAACCCGTAGTCTTACGGGCTTCTAAATCAATATGGGCTTGAGCCACTTTTTCCAAGGGGTAGGTTTGATCGATATGAATTTTCACCTTACCGCTAGTCACGGCTTCAAACAAATCATCTGCCATCGCTTGTGAATTCTCACGATTATTTATATGGCTAAAGAGGGTTTGACGGGTTACATATATAGAACCCTTCGCACCCAAAATTCCAGGAGAAAACGAAGGTACTGGGCCAGAGGCGTTACCAAAACTAGCCATCAACCCCAATGGTGCCAAACAATCGAGCGATTTATCCCACGTATCTTTACCTACTGAGTCGTAGACGACTTTGACACCTTTGCCTCCAGTAATTTCTTTTACTTTTACTAAAAAATCTTCGGTGTTGTAGTTGATCACAAAGCTTGCGCCATTAGCCAAAGCAAGCTTGCATTTGGCATCACTGCCCGCAGTTCCGATGAGTTGATACCCCAATGCCTTTGCCCATTGCGATGCAATTAAGCCAACACCACCCGCGGCCGCATGGAACAAAATAAAATCACCTTTGTGTAAACCGCCTTGAGGCAACGTGCGCTTGAGTAAATACTGCGCCGTTAAACCTTTGAGCATCATGGCAGCTCCAGTTTCAAACGAAATGGCATCGGGCAATTTACAGACAGTCTTTGCAGGCATCACGCGCTCTTCACAATAACTTCCGGGTGGTTGACTGGCATAAGCTGCGCGATCCCCTACTTTTAGATGTGTCACGCCCTCGCCTACTGCCTCTACTAAACCTGAAGCTTCCATACCCATGCGCAATGGCATCGGGAAAGGATAGAGTCCTGTACGTTGATATACATCAATGAAATTCAAACCCACAGCTTTGTGCCGAATACGAATTTCACCTGCACCTGGCTGTCCGACAGTGACATCGACGATCTTGAGTTCTTCAGGTCCGCCGTTTTTTTCAATAATGACTGCTTTGCTCATGTTGTTTGCTCCTAGAGAAATCGATAATTTTTGACGCCCTGCATCCTGCCACGAAAGCGGTCTCCGAGTTGTCACCTAGGTTTTATGGGCTCGGGTAGAGTCTCGCCCTAATGTCTGACACCTCCCCTACGCCCATTACTAGCGCTTCACACCCAACTTTGACTGCACGTGCTGGAGCTTTGTTGTTGGTACCTCCGCTACTGTGGGCAGGTAATGCCATCACAGGGCGTTTGGTGCATGAACTCATCTCGCCGCTGACGCTTAATTTTTTTCGCTGGGCTCTTGCATTTTTACTGCTCCTTCCAATTGCGCACAAGGTTCTGGATCGCAATAGTCCTTTGTGGTCGAAATGGAAACGTTTTGCCCTGCTGGGTTTTTTGGGCGTGGGTTGTTACAACAGTTTTCAATACCTCGCGCTACAAACGTCTACCCCCATCAATGTGACCTTGGTGGCCTCCAGTACACCAGTATTTATGTTGGTGATTGGGGCAGTATTTTTTAAACAAACTATTCGCTTACAACAAATCATTGGCGCTGTGTTGTCCATAGCTGGTGTGCTGCTAGTGCTATGCCGAGGGGACTGGAGTGCACTTGCAAATGTGCAGTGGGTGATCGGTGACGTCTATGTGCTGATCGCCACCGCATGCTGGGCTTTTTACAGTTGGTTACTCAGTCGTCCAGACGATCCGGCAGAGATACGAAGCAACTGGGCTTATTTTTTAATGGCACAAATGGCCTTTGGCCTGTCGTGGTCAGGCTTGTTTACAACGGGTGAATGGGCGCTAGGCGATGCCTATGTGTATTGGGGTTGGCCACTGATTGCAGCGCTTGCCTATGTTGCCTTATGTCCGTCTTTACTGGCTTATCGTTGCTGGGGTTTGGGTGTGCAGCAAGCTGGGGCCAATATTGCGGGCTTCTTTGCAAACCTGACCCCGCTATTCGCCGCCGTCATGTCGGCCTTGGTATTGGGTGACTTGCCGCAAACATTTCATTTAGCGGCTTTTGCTTTGATAGTCGGCGGGATTGTGGTGTCTTCGCGGCGCTAATTTTGATTTAAAGAAAAATCTGTGGCAGAAGGCGCTACTTAAAAACTAATTTTTAAGTAGCGCCATACTTCTCTTAGAACGAGCCTGAATAAGCTCCACCATCGGTCAAAATATTTTGACCCGTGATGTAACTAGCTTGGGCTGAGCACAAAAACGCACAGGTTTCACCAAATTCGTCAGGATGTCCGAAACGCAATGCAGGAATTGTTTTCTTACGTGCGTCCATGATGGCTTCGATAGGTTGACCTGTTTTTTCTGCAGCACCCTTCATCGTGCCTTTGAGGCGGTCTGTGTCGTAAGCACCAGGCAAGAGGTTGTTGATCGTCACGTTGTTGGAAGCGAGTTTGGTGGTGCGTGCAACACCAGCGATGAAACCCGTCAAACCAGAACGTGCGCCATTGGACAATCCCAAAATATCTATCGGTGCTTTGACAGCACTGGAGGTGATGTTGACGATACGTCCGAATCCACGCTCGGCCATTCCATCAACAGTGGCTTTGAGTAACTCGATAGGCGTCAGCATGTTGGCGTCAACTGCTTTGATCCAATCGTCGCGATTCCAATTGCGAAAGTCTCCAGGGGGTGGGCCACCTGCATTCGTCACCACGATGTCGTAATTTTTACCAGGACCGCCTTGGATAGACCAAATGGCCTCACGTCCTTCTGTGGTGGTGATGTCCACTGCAGCCGCAATGATGGTGGTTCCAAATTTGCGTAGTTCTTTGGCAGCGGCTTCAAGAGCCTCGGCACCACGGGCCACGATCACCACATTGACACCTTCTCGCGCTAACGATTGCGCACAACCGTAGCCCAAGCCTTTGCTGGCTCCGCCAACCAACGCCCACTTACCTTTAATTCCTAGATCCATTATTTCTCTCCATATTTAGTCACTAAAAAAACACCGCCAACCACAAGCAAGGTACCTGCCCCTATCCAGAGGTTGAGTGGCTCGTCTAACACCAGTACACCTAGCGTAATCGTCGCCATAGGCCCAATCATGCCAGTTTGCGCGGTCAAAGCCGCACCAATCCGCTCAATGGCCATCATCACCATGAGGACGGGCGCTACGGTACATGCAAAAGCATTCAGAAGCGCCAACCATAAAACCGGGTTTGGTACGTCCATCGCCGACAACGGACGCAAAACTAAAAACTGCACGATGCAACACACACATGCCACGCTGGTGGCCCAACCCACCAAGCGCATAGCCCCAATGCGTTGCACCAGCTGTCCGCTGAAAACCAAATAGATGGCATATGTCAGTGCACTGGCAAAGACCAATGCCCCACCTAATGCAACATCGGTACCTGTAAAAGAGAGCTCATGTGCAAAAACCAAAAGTACACCGGCATAGCTCACGGCCATCGCCATCATGCGAATGGGTTGCACGGGTTTTTTATAAATCAACCATCCCAACAGAACCACTAATGTGGGATTGAGATACAGAATCAAACGCTCCAAACTTGCCGTGATGTATTGCAAACCTAAGAAATCCAAGTAACTGGACAGGTAATAACCCACAAAGCCGAGCGCCACGATACCAAGCATATCGCGCCGTGTTAATGGGTTCTCACGCGCTTGCGTCTGCCGCTCTGCCCAAATCCCTAAGGCGATGAAAAAAGGCAATGCAAACAACATCCGCAGCATGATGATGGTGACAGCGTCCACCCCATAGCGGTAAGAAAGCTTGACAATGATCGCTTTGCCACTGAAAGCAATTGCACCAGCAGCAGCTAAGAGTAAACCCGACAGTGAAGAGCGCTTGGGCGAAGACATTGGTACGAGTTTATTCGCACTCACGCACAACAGCTTACACAATGACACCAAAAAGGCCTTAAAGCGTCATGCAAGCGACTAGGGGTATGGCACACACCACATAAACTCTCACCATGCGCATGTCTTTTATCCAACGCCTGCTTTTAGCCAATCGGCAGACACGGCGCAAAGCCTCTGGTTTGCCCGTTATTTGGAAGGGCATGATATGGATGGCAGCGGGAGGTTTTTTATTTTCTATCCTCAATACCATCGTGCGTGCCATCGCCATGCAGATGGACCCGTTTGAAGTTCAGTTTTTGCGTTATTTGTTTGGGCTACTCGTGATGTTGCCCTGGGTTTTCAAAGCTGGGCCGCGCAACTATTGGCCGACGGATGTGAAGGGACAGTTTTGGCGGGGCGGTGTTCACACCATGGGTATGGTGCTGTGGTTTATTGCTCTACCCAAAATTCCTTTGGCGGATATGACGGCCATTAGCTTCACGGGGCCGATTTTCATCATGATCGGTGCCTCTTGGTTTTTGGGTGAGCCCATGCGACGCGATCGGTGGATTGCTGCATTAATCGGTTTTGCAGGCGTTGTCGTGGTGGTCGCGCCGAAGATGTCGGGGGCTGGCGGTGGCTACCACTTAGTCATGCTGGCTTCCGCGCCACTTTTCGCCGCGTCTTTTCTCATCACCAAAGCACTAACACGTTATGAAAAAGCCACCGTTATTGTGTTTTGGCAAGCCTTGACGGTATCGCTTTTTAGTTTGCCTTTGGCTTTGCTGCATTGGCAAGACCCTAGCCTGTGGCAGTGGATCGGTTTTTTTATTGCTGGTATTTTGGGAAGTGTCGGCCATTACTGTTGGACGCGCGCGTTTCATGCGGCAGATATTTCATCTACACAATCCTTGCGCTTTTTAGATTTGGTGTGGACCTCCGCATGGGGATGGTTAATTTTTTCTGATATCCCCAGCCAATCCACTTGGTTAGGTGCTGTTGTGATTTTGGCGGCGACTGTTTGGATTGCACGACGCGAAGGACAACGTCCGGTTAAAGCGCCTATAGATGAACCGGTTCACTGACCGAGCACAACACCTTCGCGCCTAGGGTCAGTTCCGCTGATCCAATTGTTTGAATGACCCACCATGGGCCTTTTCACGATCGCTTGAATGCCGCTTGTCAAAGCCAGTTCTCGTACCTCCGCACCACGTGCACGCAAAGATTGCAAAGTGGCTGCTGAGAAACGTTTTTCTTCCACCACCATCGGGTCCCCCAATGCGCCAAAGTTGGGTAAGTCAATCGCTTGTTGCGGCGTCATGCCCCAATGCAAAACACCGATCAAGGTTTTGGTTGTGAAGTGGATGATCATGTCGCCACCAGGGCTACCTGTGCTCATCAGTAGCTCGCCTGTGGCCTTGTCGAAAACCAAGGTAGGCGACATCGAAGAGCGTGGACGTTTATTGGCTTGGACACGGTTAGCAATCGGTCGACCCTGTGCATTACGTGGCGTAAAACTAAAGTCTGTTAGCTCGTTATTGAGCAAGAACCCACGTACCATTTGACGTGCACCAAAAGAATTTTCAATTGTGGTGGTCATCGCTAATGCATTGCCATAGGCGTCAACGATGCTGATGTGCGAGGTGCCAAATTCCGCTTGATCGGGCATGGGTGCATAAGCACTCTTTTGCGCACCCAAAGGAATACCTGCCGGTGTTTGTTTCAAACTGATGGGCCCCATCAACTGGGCGCGTAGTTTTAAATAGGCTGGGCTTAACAAACTACGCCAGTCCCCCGTGGGTGCTTCGACAAAATCAGGATCTGCCACATATTGCGCGCGGTCTGCATATGCCAAACGCGAAGCTTGGGCGTAATCATGCAACCAATCTGCATCCAATACACCTTGAATAGGCGCTCTAGATGATGAGGGCACATGCTGCAACAAACCCAATATTTGCCCAATCGCGATCGCCC
Organism: uncultured Burkholderiales bacterium; assembly: GCA_903880855.1. Taxonomy (GTDB): domain Bacteria; phylum Pseudomonadota; class Gammaproteobacteria; order Burkholderiales; family Burkholderiaceae_C; genus Limnohabitans. The sequence goes on from CAIRQX010000090.1 coordinate 21,899, forward strand.
CAGAACTCGGTGGTGGAAAGCCACAAATTTCAAACACTCTAGCGCTGACCACATGGTCAAAGCACAAGGCTTCGCGTTCTTTGGCTTGGTATTGCGACAAGTCTTGCGTACTCAAACGACCTGGGTTTTGAGGATGCTGTTGGACTTTATCGACAATCGCTTGCGCAACGTCGCCTTGGTAAAACGCATTGACTCCTTCTTTGGCTATACGTTGCAATACTTCTGCTAATTCCGGATTACGCAATACGTACCCTATTGGATGTGGCGCACCATCTGCCTGGTAAAAATATGCGCGCGCACTTGGGTCTAGTTTGAGATGGGTATCGGCAAGTAATGACGCATGTAAACGCGGGCTGATTACAAAACCGTTCTTTGTCAGATTGATTGCAGGATCAAACAAACGCACCCAAGGCAATTTGCCATGTTGCTGATGCGCCATAGCTAGCATCTTTAAAACACCGGGCGTTCCCACTGAACGGCCACCGACCACGGCATCAAAGAAAGGCAATGGTTGTCCTTGCGCATTTAAAAATAAAGACTCGTGTGCTCCAGCAGGCGCAGTCTCACGGCCATCAAACGCTTGTATGCGACGCGTTAGTCCAGCACCGTTGGTGTGTAACAAAAAAGCACCACCCCCAATGCCGCTGGACTGCGGCTCGACCAAACCCAAAACCATTTGAACAGCAATCGCCGCATCTACTGCGGACCCACCTGCTTGCAATATGTCAAGGCCAGCCTGAGAGGCCAAAGGATTGGCACTTGCAACCGCTGTCCTTAGCGTTATCACATCTGCATTGCGAACTAAGCCGCTAGCAACCTCTGGTTGTAAAGGTGTAGTTAATGCACCGGGTACTTTCGAAGCCATTTGCTCCGTTAAAGGCTTGGGTTCAAGGTTCGAAGTTTGCCAATGTGTGCATCCCCCTAAAACACATCCCACCCAAATCGCTTGGCATACTAAAGAAGTGCGCAAATAGTGTTTCATATTTACGCCGTCTTACTTAATAAAGTGCAGCGTTTAAAACCCTGCAGCCAACCCATCACGGCGCGAATCACTCGCGACGATATAACCTTCCACTTTCGGGTCTCCTGCACGCCAAATAAATTGGCCGGATCCAAAGTCTTGGTAACTGTCGTTGATCACTTCCATACGATGGCCTAGCGCTTGCAAGCCGGCCACCGTGTTGGAATCCAAAGCCGACTCCACATTGATCTCTAAGCCTGCGTTGTAGCGCCAACGCGGCGCATCGCATGCGGCTTGTGGGTTTTGTCCGTAGTCCAACATACGCACCAAGGTTTGCATATGGCCTTGCGGTTGCATGTTGGCACCCATCACGCCGTAACTCATCACCGGCTGTCCGTCTTTGGTGAGAAACGCAGGAATGATGGTGTGAAAAGGCCGCTTGCCAGGCGCCACCAAATTAGCTGGGTTGTGTCCGTTGGCACTTACGTTGAATGCGTGGCCACGGTTTTGTAAGCTCACGCCAAAGGTAGGCTCAACACAACCTGAACCAAATCCCATGTAATTGCTTTGGATAAAGCTGACCATCATGCCGTTTTCATCTGCAGCACTCAAATAAATCGTGCCACCTTTTACAGGATTGCCAGCGCCAAAATCTTGTGCTTTTTTCATATTGATCAGTTGGGCGCGGCTTTTTAGATAAGCGGGATCCAACATTTGCGCAGACGTCACTTCCATGGCAGATTCTTCTGCCACATAACGATAGACATCAGCAAACGCAAGCTTCATAGCCTCAATTTGCAAGTGCTGTGAATCGACGCCGTCGACTTTCAATGCGGCCAAATCGAAATTTTCCAAAATACCCAATGCGATCAATGCAGCAATGCCTTGGCCATTAGGTGGGATTTCATGCAGGGTGTAACCGCGGTAGTTTTGGGCAATCGGCGTGACCCATTCGGCTTTGTAACTCTCAAAATCTTTGGCGGTCAGGCTACCACCATGTGCTTTGGAGAATTTTTCAATCGCATGCGCAATCTCCCCACCGTAAAACGCCTGGCCTTTACTTTTGGCAATAGCGCGTAATCCTTTGGCAGCGGATGTGAACTTGAATAATTCACCCACATTCGGTGCGCGTCCCCATGGCAAAAAGCCTTCTTTAAAGCCTGGCATACCTTGTAACTCTGGCGTTGCTGCCGCCCATTTTTGTTGCACTACGACCGGCAGCAAATAACCTCGCTCGGCAATCTCTATTGCGGGTTGCAACAAATCTTCAAAAGACAGTTTTCCAAAGCGCTCGTGCATGGCCACCCAAGACGCCACTGCACCTGGCACGGTGATGGAGTCCATTCCACGCTTGGGTGGTGCCAAGGTGTCTTTGCCGTATTTGTTTTGAAAATATTCGGGCGTCCAAGCTTGCGGCGCACGACCAGAAGCATTCAAACCATGTAATGCTTTGCCATCCCAAATCAAACCAAAGGCGTCTGAACCCAAACCATTACTGACCGGCTCCACCACAGTCATCGTGGCAGCCGCTGCGATGGCAGCGTCGACGGCATTTCCGCCTTGCCACAGCATACGCAATCCAGCTTGCGATCCCAATGGGTGAGAAGTAGACACCACGTTACGTGCAAAGACCGGCAGACGGGTGGAGGTGTAGGGGTTGTTGTAATCAAACTGCATGATTTTTTTCCACAAAAGAAACGGCACCCGAAGGTGCCGTGTTATTTTCACTGAAACAAGGCTTACTCTTCGACAAACGCCTCTTCGCGCTTGCTTCGAATGGATGGTAGCAACACTATGACTAACAAGATCAATGCGGCACCCAACAAACTCGCAGACAACGGACGGGTAGCAAATACAAACCAGTCACCGCGTGATAGCAACAGAGCCCGTCTTAAGTTCTCCTCCATCATCGGGCCCAAAATAAAACCAAGCAATAACGGAGCTGGTTCTACACCTAACTTGACAAACACATAGCCGACAAGACCGAAGGCCGCAACCATCCAGATGTCAAAAGTATTGTTGTTAGTGGAGTAAACACCAATCGCACAAAACAATACGATCGCGGGGAATAAAAAGCGGTAAGGCACCGTCAAAAGCTTGATCCACATACCAATAAGTGGAAGGTTCAGAATCACCAGCATCAAATTACCAATCCACATGGAAGCGATCAAGCCCCAAAACAACTCAGGGTTGCTGGTCATCACCTGCGGGCCAGGTTGGATGTTGTGGATCGTCATCGCACCAACCATCAAGGCCATCACAGCATTAGGGGGAATACCCAATGTGAGCAATGGAATAAATGAGGTTTGCGCTCCTGCGTTGTTTGCCGATTCAGGGGCTGCTACACCACGAATATTGCCTTGGCCGAAGGGCACTTCACCAGGACGCAATTTGGTTTTCTTTTCAATCGTGTAAGCGGCAAACGCAGCAAGCAACGCACCACCACCAGGCAACACACCCAGCAATGAACCTAATGCGGTTCCGCGAATCACCGCTGGCAACATGTTTTTAAAGTCTTCCTTAGTGGGGAACAAACCCTCTACTTTTGCAGTAAAGACTTCGCGCTCATCTTCAGGCCGAGACAGATTAGAGATGATCTCTCCATAACCAAACACACCCATCGCCACTACAACGAATCCGATGCCGTCTGTTAATTCTGGAATATCAAAGCTAAACCTAGCAACGCCTGAGTTCACGTCAGTACCTACTAGCCCCAACAACAATCCCAAGATGATCATCGCAACTGCTTTCAGCAAAGAGCCCGAGGCCAATACAACAGCACCCACCAAGCCCAAAATCATCAGCGAGAAGTATTCAGCAGGGCCAAACTTAAACGCTAGTTCAGTCAAAGGAGGCGCAAAAGCAGCCAAAATCAAAGTACCTACAGAACCGGCAAAGAAAGAGCCCAAGCCAGCAGCAGCCAAAGCCGGCCCCGCTCGACCCTTGCGGGCCATTTGGTAACCGTCAATGGTGGTCACCACCGAGGACGATTCACCAGGCAAGTTCACCAAAATAGCCGTAGTTGAGCCACCGTATTGGGCGCCGTAATAAATACCCGCCAACATGATCAATGCGGATACAGGAGGCAGTGCGTAGGTGGCTGGCAACAACATGGCGATCGTCGCCACGGGGCCAATGCCAGGCAACACGCCAATCAACGTGCCCAAAATACAACCGATTAAGCAGTACATCAGGTTGATAGGCGTGAACGCCACGCCAAAGCCCAAAGCTAGGTTATTAAGTAAATCCATGTTTTATTTCTCCCTGCTTAACCAGTAATGAAAGTAGGCCACACCGGCATTTGCAAATTCAAAAGTTTAATGAATGCAAGATAGCTGAGGACAGATAGGAAGGTGGCAAGCATCAGTACTTCTTTTAGTTTGAAGATATCGCCCGCTTTGCTAGCAATGATAGTTAGAGCATAAATGCCCGCAATCAGCCCCATAGGTGGCAGACCCACGCTAGGTAAGCCAGCTAACAAAATTCCAAAAGCAACGTTGGCTCCCAAAATATATACAAGGGGCCGCCAAGCAAAACTACCGACTTTGTCGCCGTCTTCAGCATGTTCAACCATAGAGTAAAAAATGGTGAAGCAACCCAACACAGCAAGCAAAATTCCCAACAACAACGGAAAGTAACCTGGACCCATACGTGCCCCGGTACCTACTGAGTAGCTAGTCGCACCCCATGCAAATCCGCCGCCGATGATGGCAAACATCAGTCCAGAGAAAAAGTCTTTTTGACTTTTGATCATGTCGTCTCCTTAAACAAAATACCTAAGTGGCGCAGATTGTGGCCTTTTACACTGCTAATGTAGATGTGGGTTTCACCTACCTATGTCGCACAAGTATTGCGGGTTAACCCTTGCTTCCCAAAAATTATGTTGCGGATCAGGTCAATGCAACAGGTGCCAAAACTTTCAGCCACTTTGTCGCAGGTAGAGGCCATCGTGTTTGAATCGATTGTGCTTGTGATAGCAATGCTTCACGATCGATTTTTCGCGCTGTGCGCAACGCCATCAAAATAGTGTTGCCCTCTTTGGTGGGTCTAAACGCCCACAAGGCATCTTTACCAAACGCATTCGCAATTTTTTGCACACTACTCTCGAAGCTTGAACTGCGTCCAAATAAATTGACCGTCATGCATCCGTTGTCTGTCAGCAACTGCCTGCAATCCGCATAAAACGCTTCGCTGTCTAAAACTGGACACGCTGCATCTTGGTCATACAAGTCCACTTGCAAGGCATCTATTTTTCCGCGCCAGTGGTCATGGCTTGCTACTTCAGCAGCATCACCCAACACCACATTCAATTTGGATGAGTCTTCGGGCAGCTTGAACCACAACCTGCATGCGGCAATGACTTGAGGGTTCAACTCAATCGCCGTGGTCTGCATACGCAAATGTTTGTGACAAAACTTCGTCAAAGACGCTGCACCAAGTCCGAGTTGCATGGCATGCAAACTGCCCACCTTGTCGAGATTCGCAAACAACAACCAACCCATCATGCGTTGCACGTATTCCAGATGGATCTCAAACGGCTTGTTGATCTTCATCGAACCTTGCACCCAAGGCGTGCCTAAGTGCAGATAGCGCACATCACCGTAGTCTGAGAAGTTGACTTCTGGCAAATTATTTTTACGTTGCGTTGCCATTGCTAATCTGCCATACCTTCCACCACAAAGCGCACGCGCTTGGTGCCTTGCCATGCGTCAGTCTCAATGCGGTAAGCCAAATGCGCCAGCGGCGGCAAAGGTTCTACACGTCCGAACCATATGCCGTCGACGGGTTGCCCATGGTGGCGTAACTTCAAAGACAAATGTTTATCGGCGACCAAACGTTGGCCCAAGACTTCGATGTTTTCACTAAAAGTCGGTGCCGCAAAACCTTGCCCCCACACTTCTTGCGCCAGAACGTCTGCCATATCGGGACGTCGAAACTCAGGCGGTAATGGGCCATCGGTTTGCAAACGGCGTTGCAAGGTGGCGTCATCCAACCACTCTTGTGCAACTTGTTGCAAGGCTTCTTCAAAAAGCCCCAGTTGCTCCTCTTCTATCGTGCAACCTGCTGCCATGGCGTGACCACCAAAGCGCAATAACACGCCGGGGTGACGCTTAACAACCAAATCTAGGGCGTCTCGCAAATGAAAACCGGGGATTGATCGACCTGAACCTTTGAGTTCATGCGATTTACCACTGGCTTGGCTAGGCGCAAAAACAAAAGTAGGACGGTGGTGCAAATCTTTCAACTTGGCCGCCACGATACCCACCACGCCTTCATGAAACTCTGGGTCAAAGACGCACAAGGCGGGTGGGGGTAATTCATCAGGGTCTAGCATGTCTTGCGCAATGGCCAAGGCTTGGTCACGCATGTCGCCCTCGATCACGCGACGTTCTCGATTGATGCGGTCTAAGGCGGTTGCCAATTCAGTGGCACGCGCTAGGTCGTCCGTGCAAAGGCACTCAATCCCCAAAGTCATATCCGCTAAACGCCCTGCAGCGTTGATACGTGGCCCCAATGCAAAACCAAAATCTTGTGCCGTGCACTGTGCGGTTGCACGACCTGCTGCTACAAACAAAGCCGACATACCAGCAGGCATAGTGCCTTTGCGAATACGGGCTAATCCTTGTGCGACCAAGCGGCGGTTATTGGCGTCGAGTTTGACAACATCGGCCACCGTACCCAATGCCACCAAAGGCAAGAGGCTGTCGAGCTTGGGTTGCGATTGCGCGTCCCACACACCGCGCGTGCGCTGCAGTGCACGCAACGCTAGCAATACATAAAACATCACACCCACGCCCGCTAAGGCTTTGCTCTCGAACAAACAACCTGGTTGGTTGGGATTGACGATGGCATCAGCATCCGGCAACACAGCGACTGGCAAATGGTGGTCTGTCACCAAGACTTGTAAGCCCAGTGCTTTGGCAGTTGCTACACCCTCTACGCTGGCAATGCCGTTATCCACCGTGATCAAGACATCAGCGCCACTGGCTTTGACGCGCTCAGCAATCGGGGGCGTTAAACCATAGCCGTCGACCACGCGGTCAGGCACGATGTAAGACACCTGTTGCGCACCCAACATACGCAAACCTCTTAGCGCCACTGCGCATGCAGTGGCACCGTCGCAGTCGTAATCAGCAACGATACAAAGTTTTTTGTTGTCTGCAATTGCGTCTGCCAGTAACTCTGCGGCCTGTGCGATTCCTTTCAAACCGCTGGGGGGAAGTAGTTGCGCGAGTGATGTATCGAGTTGATGTGCTTCATGGATACCACGAGCCGCATACAAACGCGCCAACAACGGATGCACCCCCGCTTGCTCCAAAGCCCAAATACTGCGAGGTGCCACCTCGCGCGAAATAAATTGCATCACATGTCCTCGGATCTGGGTGGAACTACTAAGCGTTCGTGCAATGCAGTTGCGCCAAATCGCTTTGCAATGCTTTTTAAGAGAGCATTGGATTGCCAAAGGTCTTGCCAACCTACGATAGCTAGCACCCTGCTCCAAGCGGAAGCAGGCAGTGTTTCATAAACATGTCGCTCATATTCACCGCACAACACCACCTGCATGGTTTCGCCTTGTTGGACGCGTTTTAATAAATCAGCAAAAAGAGTTTGGTCTAACAAGGTCCAAGCTTGCATCCATCCTTGCCAGTCTTGTTGCAAAGAAGCGTTGCGCAAATCTGAAACGACCTTTAGCTGCGCTTGATTGAATGGTTGCAGCAATGAAGGCTGTGACAAGTTCGTTGGATTTTCTTTCGCAAGACTAATTTTCGTATGTGTACTAGTTTCCGTATTAATTGGCAACGCGCCAGCGCCATGCCACCACAAAGAGTTGATGGCGAGCCCGCGATGCGCATTGACATCATGGGTATAGAGCAACATTTGCATTTCATTTTGTAAACGTCGCAGCAAAGTGGCCGAACCCGTCGGCGTTGCACCGCCCACTAACCATGGATCAATGTTGCGACCAATCACCCGATCGAGCGAGGCGGTTGGCAAATTGGCAAATACATCGGACTGGGCTAACCACTGACCCGTCGCGTATGGGTAGAGCGCAATACCGTCTTGCGCGAAAAAACCTTGCATCGCTTCAAAAAGCTGTATGTCTGTATTCGAGTCGATCTGCAAATGCGCTGGGTCACCCATAGTGACTTGGCCATTGCTGACATGCCAATTGCACAGCGTGACAAAAGCCCAAGCAGATGTGTCGGCGCTTAAATGTTGTTCAGCTGCTGCATTTGCGGCCCATGGAACACAGCCGTCTGGAAAATCCCAGCCCAAAGCTTTGGCCTGCGCCACCTCATGAGGAATTGACAAACTGGTAGGTAATGGCCCGTGAGGCGCTTCATAGATCACCGATGTGCGGTGCATGTCACGTAGCCACTGACGAATATTAGGCAAGGCATCGTTCGCTAGCCAGTTAGCTGGTGCGCGATGGCCAGACCACAACGCATAAGGAACCACCCACGTGGGTAAATCAAAAGACATAGCCTCGATTGTCCTTGATGACACAATCACCCCCTGTGAAAAACCGCTCTTCCTCTCTTCCCTATGAATTACTGATCGGCTGGCGCTACACGCGTGCGGGCCGCAGTGCTGGGCGCAACGGGTTTATTTCGTTTATTTCTGGCGTGTCGATGTTGGGCATTGCTTTGGGCGTTGCCGCTTTGATCATCGTGTTGAGCGTGATGAATGGTTTTCAAAAAGAAGTGCGCGACCGCATGCTTGCCGTTGTGTCGCACATCGAACTGACGACGCCTACTGGCGAAGGTTTTCCAGATGTTGACGTTGTTTTAAAGAAAGTTCGCCAACACCCAGAGGTAGTAGCCGCCGCGCCTTTTGTGGCGCAACAGGCTTTGTTAGCGCGTGGAGAAGATATGCGCGGTGCATTGGTGCGCGGCATAGAGCCCGAGCTCGAAGCCAAGGTGAGCGACTTCACTTTGCAGCTTCCACCGAAAGCCATGGCTTCTTTGCAAGCTGGCAGTTTCAATGTGGTGTTGGGTGGGGAACTTGCACTTGCCATGGGTGTGCAAGTGGGCGACCGCATCACACTCATTTCACCTGGCGGTCAAGTAACGCCTGCTGGGGTTTTGCCACGTTTAAAGCAGCTCACGGTGTCTGGCATTTTCGATTCTGGCCATTACGAATACGACGCTACCTTAGCGCTCTTGCATGTAGAGGACGCACAACGTATTTTTCGGGTCGAGGGCCCAAGCGGCATTCGACTCAAGATTCAGCACATCAACGATGCGCGCTCGGTGGCTTACGAACTCTCAGCCCTATTGGGTGGCGAAGTGATCGTGCGCGATTGGACGCGTCAAAACCGCACATGGTTTGCTGCTGTGCAAGTCGAAAAACGCATGATGTTCATCATCCTCACCCTGATCGTGGCGGTGGCCGCTTTTAACTTGGTGACAACCTTGGTGATGACCGTGACCGACAAACGCGCTGACATTGCGATTCTGCGCACGTTAGGCGCCAGCCCATCGAGCATCTTGGCGATTTTTGTGGTGCAAGGTGCGACGGTGGGAGTGATGGGCACTTTGGGTGGACTGCTACTGGGTCTTGGCGTGGCATTCAACATCGACGTCATCGTTCCTGCGATCGAGCAATTGCTGGGTGCGAGTTTTCTGCCACGCGATATTTATTTGATCAGCCGTATGCCGAGCGACCCGCAGTCTGCCGACATATGGCCCGTGGCTTTGATATCGTTGGCTTTGGCGTTTGTGGCGACAATTTACCCCAGTTGGCGCGCCAGCCGTATCCAACCTGCACAGGCTTTGCGCTATGAATAAGCCCTCCAGTTTTGACAATATAAACAAGCCAACCGTTCTAGAAGCGCAACACATCAGCCGACGGTTCAGCGAAGGGGCCTTGGACGTCTCCGTCTTGCAAGATGTCAACCTTTCGGTGGCCGCTGGCGAAACGCTGGCCATCGTTGGCGCCTCGGGTTCTGGCAAAAGCACTTTGTTGCATATCTTGGGAGGTTTGGATTTACCCACTTCAGGCTCTGTGAACCTGTTAGGCCAAACATTGGGCGGACTGAGCGCTAGCGAATTAGGCGATTTACGTAATCAACACTTGGGCTTTGTGTATCAGTTCCACCACCTCTTGCCAGAGTTCAGCGCGATCGACAACGTCGCTATGCCATTGTGGATCCGCCGTATGGACCGCAGTGCGGCTAACGCGCAAGCTGAAGCACTATTGGAATCTGTCGGCCTTGGCCCACGCATGCAACACCGACCTGCGGAGTTGTCTGGCGGCGAACGCCAGCGTGTGGCGATTGCCCGTGCTTTGGTGACACGCCCTGCTTGTTTGTTAGCAGATGAGCCTACAGGCAATTTGGACCGTAATACTGCGGACCTTGTGTTTTCCATGATGCTCGACTTAGCCCATTCACAAGGCACAGCCTTTGTCGTTGTCACGCACGACACCCAACTCGCGAGCCGTTGTAACAGACAACTGCATTTGGTAGCAGGCAGTTTGCAAGACTAAGGCCATGCCTTGGATAGACACCCACTGCCATCTAGACGCCGCAGAATTTGACGCTGACTGCGATGTGGTGCGCCAAAACGCCAAGACGTTGGGCGTAGAAAAATGCGTCATCCCCGCCGTCATGGCGTCCCACTTTGACGAAGTGCGGTTGTTAGCCCACCGCCATGCAGACGCCTACGCTTTGGGCATCCATCCGCTGTACACACCGCACGCCAAAGACACTGACCTCGCCACCTTGGACACGCATCTGCATGCGCATCGCGAAGACCCACGATTGGTCGCGGTAGGCGAAATTGGTTTGGATGGTTTTGTACCTGAGATCAACACACCCGAGGCCTTTGCCAAGCAAACCCATTTTTTTGAAGCGCAACTGCAACTTGCACAACGCCACCAACTGCCCGTCATCTTGCACGTGCGGCGCAGCGCAGACGGATTGCTCAAAGGGCTTCGTCAATTTCCAGTGGCGGGTGGCATCGCCCATGCTTTCAATGGCAGCTTGCAACAAGCCAAAATGTTTATCGAGATGGGATTCAAACTCGGTTTTGGTGGCGCCATGACCTATGACCGCGCGACCAAGCTACGTGCGCTAGCCATTGAATTGCCGTTATCGGCCTTGGTACTTGAGACAGATGCGCCAGACATCCCGCCCCACTGGATGTACACCACTGCCGAAGACCGAGAAAAAGGTAAGGCGCAAGGCAGAAACAGCCCAGCCGAGTTACCACGTATTGCCTCCGTTTTGGCTGAACTACGAGGCATATCTTTGGAGGAGCTCGCAGCAGCCACCTCGGCCAATGCACGCCAAGCCCTACCCCGCCTACAATCGACAGTGTGAGCACTACTGTCTTAAACGCCGATCTGCACTGTCACTCTGTGGTGTCAGATGGCACCCTCACCCCCGAGGTCTTAGCCACCCGCGCCAAAGCCAACGGCGTCGAACTCTGGGCGCTGACCGACCACGATGAAATCAGTGGTCAAGCACGCGCGCTTGCCGCCGCTAAAGCACAAGGCATGCAGTACCTCACAGGCACTGAGATCTCTGTCACCTTTGCCGGTCAAACTGTGCACATCATTGGCTTGGGTTTTGACCATGAAAATGACGGATTACAACAAGGTTTACGTAAAACACGTGGTGGTCGCGGTGAACGCGCCCAAGAAATGTCGCAAGGATTGGCGCAAGTCGGTATCCACGGTTGCTACGAAGGCGCCTTGAAATATGTCGGCAACCCTGAGCTCATCTCCCGGACCCACTTCGCCCGCTATTTGGTGGAGTCAGGCGTTTGTGCAGACACCCATGAGGTTTTTCGCAAGTATTTAACCGATGGCAAGCCAGGCTTCGTGCCACACCGCTGGGCCTCGCTCAAAGAAGCTGTTCAGTGGATCACCGATGCGCAAGGCATTGCCGTGATCGCCCATCCTGCCCGGTACAACTTCACCCCAAATGAGGAATACGCTTTCTTCACCGAATTCAAAAACCACGGCGGGCAAGGCGTGGAGGTGGTGACGGGGAGCCACACCGTGGCCGAATACGTGAAATACGGTGATATGGCTAAAGAATTTGATCTACTCGCTTCACGTGGCAGCGACTTCCACAGCCCAGAAGAAAGCCGTATTGATCTTGGAACTCTGCCTTGGTTGCCCGGTCAACTCACCCCCGTGTGGGAAGCCCTGGCCCATCGCATCCAATGACGACTATCTCTAAACACAGGTCCGTAGACGGCTCCCCTCTTTCAGCGCAACAAGCATTGGCCGGCATGCTCTACGCCGTGATCGCGATGGCGTGTTTTGCGGTACTCGACACCACCAACAAATTTCTTTTAGCCAGCGTCCCCATGTTGATGGTGCTCTGGTTTCGTTATGCCTTCCAAGCCGTTGCGACCACCGCACTCATGCTGCCTAGCAAAGGCCGAGCAGTGTTTCAGACCCGCGCTTTGAAGCTTCAAATTGCTCGCGGCTTGCTGCTACTGACATCAAGTTTTTTGGCTTTTGGTAGTTTGATCCGTATGCCTGTCGCCGAATTCAGTGCGATTGCTATGTTGTCGCCACTGACTGTCACCATCTTGGCGCGCTTTGTCTTAAAAGAACATGTCTCCAAGCTGCGCTGGGGGTTTGTTTCAGGCGGCATGGTGGGCGCCTTGTTAATCGTTCGGCCCGGCGGTGGGATGGACGCAAGTCACGCCTGGATTCCTCTGCTGATGGTGCTGTCTTATTCCAGCTTTCAGATTTTGACTAGCCACATGGCCAAAACAGAATCACCTGAGACCATGCACATCTATACCGGTTGGGTTGGCGCCTTGATTTCCACTGGTTTAGTCCTCAGTGTTTGGACTACTGAACTGACTGGTTTCCAATGGATGTTGATGGTTCTGATCGGTTGTGCCGGAACATTAGGGCATTACTTGCTGATTGTGGCCTTTGCGCGCGCGCCTGCTTCACGCGTCACGCCTTTTCTCTACAGCGGTATTGCTTTTGCCACGTTGACCGGATGGGTGGTTTTCTCGCATATCCCCGACCCGATAGCGCTCACAGGCATGTCATTGATTGCCCTGTGTGGCTTGGGCGCGGGCTGGCTCGGTCAACGCGAGCATGCAAAAAGCGTTCCGCCCTCGCACGATTGAGGCGACCCAGCCATGGCCCAGTTTCTGCAGGTGCACCCTGAGAATCCGCAACCGCGCTTACTCAAACAAGCCGTTGCTTTTTTAGTCAACGGTGGCGTGGTGGCAGTACCAACCGATTCGAGTTACGCCTTGGTGTGCCATTTAGACGATAAAACAGCCGTAGAAAAAATGCGCCAAATCCGCCAAGTGGACGACAAGCACCACCTCACCCTACTTTGCCGCGATTTGTCTGAGCTTTCCAACTACGCCAAGGTAGACAACCGCCAATACCGCTTGCTCAAGGCGGCAACGCCTGGCGCCTACACATTCATATTAGAGGCTACTAAAGAAGTCCCTCGGCGTGTGAGTCATCCGCAACGTAAAACCATAGGTCTGCGGGTACCAGAAAACAAAACCTTGCTCGAGCTTTTGGCGCTGCACGGCGAACCGCTTCTCGCCACCACATTGATTCCCCCAGGCGAAACCGAACCCATGAACGACGCCCAAGAGATTCGTGAACGCTTTGAGCATCAACTTGCTGCCGTGATTGACGCAGGTGCTTGTCCGCTTGAAGCCACCACGGTGGTTGACCTCACCAGCATGGAGGGAGGCGGTGACCCTACCATCATTCGAAAGGGTCGGGGCGCTTTGCGCACTTTAGGTCTCGAATAGGCAAATTACTAACGACGCAATGCGACAATTCTGTCAATCCATTTCACAAAGTTAAACCCATGAAAGACCGCGTTCTCTCAGGCATGCGCCCCACTGGCGCCCTGCATTTAGGCCACTACCACGGCGCTCTCAAAAATTGGGTGCGTTTGCAGTCTGAAATGGAGTGCTACTACTTCGTCGCCGATTGGCACGCCCTGACCACGCACTACGAAAGCCGCGAAGTCATTGAACAAAATGTGTATGAGATGGTGATCGATTGGCTTGCCGTAGGCCTCGACCCCAACCAGTGCACCATGTTTTTGCAAAGCCGTATCCCGGAACATGCTGAGCTTTTCACCCTCCTCGCTATGGGTACTCCATTAGGTTGGTTAGAACGCGTACCTACTTACAAAGACCAGCAAGAAAAACTCAAAGACAAAGACTTAGCAACCTACGGCTTCTTAGGCTATCCCTTGCTACAAGCTGCGGACATCTTGATTTACAAAGCCAAATATGTCCCAGTAGGCGAAGACCAAGCCAGCCATGTTGAATTGACCCGCGAAGCCGCAAGACGCTTCAACCATTTGTATGGACGCGAAGCCAACGCCATCGAAAAAGCCCAAGCGAGTTTGGCCAAACTGCCCAAAGACAGCGTCAAGCGTTTTGAGAAGTCTCGCAAAACCTACCAAGAAACGGGAGACGCCAAAGCTTTGGAAGGTGCCATGGGCTATCTCGCCAGTGCCACAGAACTCGACTCCTTAGACCGCGAGCGTTTAGAAGGCTACTTCAAAGGTACGGGCAAAGTCATCTTGCCCGAGCCCCAAGTTTTGTTGACCGAGGCTAGCAAACTTCCTGGCTTAGACGGCGCCAAGATGAGCAAAAGCTATAACAACGCCATTGCTATTCGCGAAGACCGCGCCACGCTGGAGCACAAGGTCAAGCGTATGCCCACCGATCCTGCCCGCGCCAAACGCACGGATGCTGGCAATCCTGAGAACTGCCCCGTCTGGCAGTTCCACAAGGTCTACAGCACGGATGACACCAAAAAGTGGGTGACCCAAGGCTGCAAAACAGCAGGAATTGGCTGTTTGGAGTGCAAACAACCCATCATCGACGCCATCTTGCGTGAGCAGCAACCGATGTTTGAGCGTGCTGAGAAATACCTAAGCCAACCCAAGCTAGTTCGTGATATTGTGGATGCAGGTACTGAAAAAGCACGCATAACCGCCCGAGCCACCATGCACGATGTTCGGGCAGCAATGGGGCTAAACTACTAACATACAAGCGCAGGAGTAATAAAAATGAGTATGTACATCATCGATGACCACCCTTTAGTCCGTTCCGCCATTGCCATGCTGCTGCGTCGCATGCGCTCTTCCACCAAGGTCATCGAATTAGACAAATTTAGTGAATTGCAAGCCGCCATCATCAAAAACGGCGAACCCACTTTGTTTGTGCTGGACTTGCTCTTGCCTGGCGTCAAAGGCACCAGCGCGGTCACTGAAGTGAAAAAAATGTATCCCGAAGTGCCTTTGGCAGTTCTCTCCTCGATGCCTGCTGGTGAAGCAGAAGAAACTTGCATTGAAGCGGGCGCCGACATCTATATCGAAAAATCGACCCCTAGCAACGAAATCGGCGAGGCACTCAAAGGCTTGTTTGCGGCTGAGGCTGGCGACGAAGAAACCATTCCGTTGGGAGATACCAAGCTCTCTAAGCGCCAAAAGCAACTCATCATCATGCTGGACCGTGGCTTAGGTAACCGTGAAATCGCGGAAGAACTCGATATCAGTGAACATACCGTCAAAGTTCACTTGTGGCGTCTGTTCCGTCGCCTGGGCGTAAAGAGCCGTACACAGACACTGCACTTTGCTCGGACCCATGGCTTGCTCTAAAAGGTTTAGTGAAATCTGGCTGGCTTTAGCCCCGCCATAAAGTTGTAGTCACCGCAAAAAGGCCTCTTCAATGAGGCCTTTTTCATTGCAGCGGTTCGCGCACCATCAGGTTGAGGCCACTGCTGCCCAGCTTCACAGGTGTCAGGCTCACGCCCAAATCTCCAGGTTGTGCCATGGCTTGGCCGCTCTTAGAAATTCGCACTTTCACCGTCACCTCTGCCATGCTCGATAGCTTGGCCGCTGGGTTCATGGATGTGCTGTCGTCCAAGACAAAGTCAAAGGGTAATTTGTCTGCCGTAGTTCTGACAATCGCCAGCGGCATACGCGAGCCCGATACTGGCGTCGCAAAGACAAACACCGTGTCCGTTGGCGCGACTTTGTCGGCTAGCTCTTTGATCACACTCACTCTGCCTGAAATTCGTGCCGAACTTGCTTGGTTATTGGAAGCGCCTACTGAACTGGTAGCGGACTGACTAGTTGGCGCATTAGCCAAGGCATTGCTGCGAGTGGGCGCTGATGGCAAACCCATTTTTTCACGCGTTTGTGCAATCGCTCGGTCTAATTCTGGAGCATCGGGAGAAGCTGGCTCAACTACTTCTCTAGCCCGTTCCCAAAAACGTAATGCAGAACGGTAGTTCAGTTCTGAATACGATGCGCTGCCCGCCAAAAGCAAAGCGTTTAAGTGCTGTGGGTCTGCAGTCAAAACGCGTTGGATGATGGCCCAAGGCTGTCCAGCAAAGTTGCCTTGGTTTTTTTGCGCCAAAACTTCAGCATGCTCAATCGCCAAGTTGTCGTCTTTGCTCAGCGCAAGTGCTTTTCTAAAAGCCTCGTCAGACTCGTCAAAATGTTCGCGCGCACGCTGAACGCGCGCGAGCATGATCCAACCATCGATTTGATTAGGCTCATCCTGCAAACGCCGCATTAAAGCCGTGGCCATTTCAGTCATTTTTTCAGGAGAGATGTCAGAACCCTGCTCGGCTTCAGCCTGCAGAGCTGCGGGATTTAATGCAAGGGGTTGGCCCATCACGGCGTACATCACACTAGCAGCAACAGGCACCAAGAAAACAAAGCCCATCACCCATATCCATGGTGCGCGCCAGGCTTGGGGTGTGGATTTTGTAATTTGTGCGGTGTCGCCCACGTCGTCTAACAAACGCCTGGCCAATTCATCTTTGGCGATCTGCAACTCTTCACTGCTTAAATTGCCCAGCACATATTCTTTTTCTAAGTCGTGTATCTGGTCTTTGTAAACGGCAGCGTTGGCTTGGACAGGATCGTCCGCGTTTTCTTGTGCTTGATGTGAGGCGTCTGCGCCAAGCTGCGAACCACGCCACAAACTCACACAGATGACAGTCAACACCACAACGACCATGGCTAAAGCAGATAAAAGAAAAATTAAAGTTGGATTCACATCAATCTTTCAATAATTGCTCGACCCGCGCACGGTCAGCATCACTCAAGGCTTGGGGGTGCACAGCCAAACGGCGTTGGCGCAAATACGCCAACAAAAAGATGGCGGCCATCAATAACACCACGAATGGACCAAACCAAAGAACCCATGTCAGGGGTTTAACTTCAGGACGATAGAGAACAAAGTCTCCGTATCTAGAGACTAAGAAATCTTTGATTTCTTGGTCAGATTTATTGGCACGTATCAAGTCGCGTACTTCACGGCGTAAGTCGTCCGCCAGTTCTGCGCGCGAGGAAGAAAGCGACTCGTTTTGGCAAACCATGCAGCGCAGTTCTTGCGAAATATGCACCAAACGTGCTTCCACAACAGGGTCTTCAGCCATGGGGCTGGCTTCGCCTGCATTTGCCAAGCCTATGCATATGCCCATCAAGAAAACAATGATGCACTTCATGATTTACCCAAGCCCTGCATGAGAGGCAAAATTTTCTCAGCCAAGAGTTGAGGCGTGACTGCGCCTACATGTTTGAATCGGATCACTCCTTGCTGATCGATCACATAGGTTTCTGGCACACCGTAAACACCATATTGAATGCCTACGCGGCCATCTAAATCCATCACCGATGTAGTGTAAGGATTGCCATGTCGCTGCAACCACACCGCACTGCGTTCACGCGCCACTTGTAATTTGATAGCGTCGCTTTGTTTGGCTGCAGGGTCTTGCGGTTGGATTTCTTTGTAGCTCAAACCAACGATAGGAACTTGGTTTTTTTCTGCAAACGCTACTAGCACTGGATGTTCTTCACGGCATGCGACACACCACGTTGCCCACACATTGAACATCCATACCTTACCCAGCATCTGCTCTGGCGAAAACGTTTTATCGCTCTCTAAAGTGACTAAGTTAAAAGCAGGTGCAGGCTTGCCAATCAAGGGGGATGGGATTTCGCGAGGATCACGGTTTAAGCCAATCGCCAGAAAAATTATTAGGCAAAAGAAAAATGCCAAAGGGATAAAAACTTTTTTCATGCGCGGTACCTGCGATCTAACGCGGCTAACAAACCGCCTAGGACCATCAGCAAGATCCCGCCCCACAACCAAGGGACGAAAGGTTTGTAATAGACCCGCATACTCCACTCTGTGCGCGCATCGTCTAAGGGTTCACCAAGTGAGACATACAAATCGCGCATAAATCCTGAGTCAATACCCGCCTCGGTCATAGGCATGGCCGATGAAAAATAGCGACGCTTTTCTGGCTGCAGAGTTTCGATCACTTCATTCCCGCGCTTAACCTCGACATCAGCGCGGACGGCTTTGTAATTCGGTCCAGTGACTTCGCCTAGCGACTTCAACTGAAAACTGTAAGGTGCAATAGTGACCACGTCATTCACATGCATGCGAACATCGCGCTCCACTTCATACGAATTCACGCCCGTCACACCCACCACGAGCACAGCCATACCAAAGTGCGCAATGTTTTGCCCCCAGAAAGACAAGCCAATGCGTCCTGGTTTACGCAAACGCGCCACCACTTGTTGCAAGGTTCCCAAGCCCACCCAAGCGCCCAAGAAGATACCCAGCATGGCACCAAAAGACCAACCACCTAATACAAATGGCAGGGTAACCGCCAACACCACTGAGGCAAGCCCAGAGAAGCGCAAGGTATACGCAATCTCAGACACCTTGGCCTCTCGCCAGCGCGCAATAGTGCCGGGCACCATCAAAAACACCGTGGGAACTAACAGCGGCGCAAACACCGCGTTGAAATACGGAGGGCCGACAGACAACTTACCCATATTCAATGCGTCAATGATCAAAGGGTAAATCGTTCCGAGCAACACTGCGCCAGTTGCCACCACTAGCAAAACACTATTGGCCAGCAAAAAAGATTCACGAGAGACCAACTCCATGCGGCCACCTAATGTCACACGAGGGGCACGCCATGCAAACAAGGTGAGTGAAGTTCCCACTACCACCGCCAAAAATACCAATATAAACACGCCGCGTTTGGGGTCGGATGCAAACGCATGCACCGAAGTCAACACGCCAGAGCGTACTAAAAACGTTCCAAGCAAAGACAAAGAAAAAGCTGCGATAGCCAATAACACGGTCCAAGCTTTGAAACTGCCACGTTTCTCCGTCACCATCAATGAATGAATCAAGGCAGTCGCGATTAGCCAAGGCATGAGCGAGGCGTTTTCAACCGGGTCCCAAAACCACCAGCCACCCCAACCGAGTTCGTAATAGGCCCACCATGAACCGAGGCCAATACCAAAGGTGAGGAATGTCCAAGCAATCACTGTCCAAGGACGTGACCATCGTGCCCATGCAGCGTCTAGACGACCACTGAGCAAAGCTGCCACTGCAAATGCAAATGCCACCGACATACCCACATAACCCATATAGAGCATGGGTGGATGGATCACGAGGCCAGGGTCTTGCAAGAGAGGATTTAAATCACGGCCATCTAAAGCGGCAGGCAACAAGCGCTCAAATGGATTGGATGTGGTGAGGATAAACAATAAAAAACCAACGGAGATCAATCCCAACACACTCAATACCCGCGCCACCATATCGAGGGGCAAGCTTTTAGAAAACAGCGCGACTGCCATGGACCATACGGCCAACAGCAATACCCAAAGTAAAAGCGATCCTTCATGTCCGCCCCATACCGCAGCAAACTGATAAGGCTTAGGCAGCAAGGAATTGGAATGCTGGACAACATAGGTCACTGAAAAATCATTTGTCAAAAAAGCAGCAGCCAGTGCCGCAAAAGAAAGAGCCACTAAAACAAACTGCAATATCGCCATAGGCCTTGCCAAAGACTGCAAGGTGATTTGCAAAGATCTAGACGGCAAGTAAGTTCCCGTTAAAGGCAATACACCTTGTATCAGCGCGACGATGGTCGCCAAAATAAGCGCGAAATGACCGAGTTCAGGAATCATGGAGTGCCTAGGGCTTTGTGTTTATGGTTTTAAAGATTGCGCGGCTTTGGCAGCTGCCGCTTGGTCCATGGCATGCTTGGCTTCTGGGGGCATGTAGTTTTCGTCGTGCTTGGCTAATACTTCGCTGGCAGTAAACATACCGTCGTTCCCCAGCTTACCTTGTGCAACAACGCCTTTACCTTCCTTGAACAAGTCTGGCAATAAACCCACGTAGGTTACTGGCATTTCTTTTAAGGTGTCGGTAATGACAAAGCGAACTGAATTGCCATCACGCACCAAGCTGTTTTCTTTGACCATACCACCCGCACGAAAAGTACGCCCTTTAGGGGCTTCACCATTGCTTACTTGTGTAGGCGTGAAGAAAAAGACCAAGTTGCTTTGAAATGCGTTCAATACAAATGCAGCAGCAGCGCATAACACCAATACACCTAAGGCAATCCACATGAATCGACGCGTTCTTGCTTTCATAAATTACCTTCGTCCTCTTTGCGTAATTGGATGAAGAGTTGCCTGTTCGCCAACCGCGCTTGCCACACCTCTATGACCATGCATGCAGCGGTGACACCCATACTTCCCCAAACGTAGAGGCCATAGCCACCCATCTCCCAAAACTGGCCCCAGCTTTCCCAAATCATGCGGCCTCCTGAACTGTCGCTTGCACCCACGCAGCATGTGACTCACGTTGCAAGATAGTTGTTCGAACTCGGTATAAAACCAAAGCAATGGTGTAGAGCCAAAAGCACATTGCCATCAACAACATGCCCCACAACATCACTTGCGCCATGCTGGGTGACTTGGTCAAAGAAACGGAGGCGCCTTGATGCAAGGTATTCCACCACTTCACGGAGAAATAAATGATGGGCACATTGATGGCGCCCACAATCGCGATCAAAGCACCTGCGCGGTCGCCTCTTCGTTGGTCATCAATGGCCGATGTCAACGCGATATAGCCTAAATATAGAAAAAATAAAATGAGTTCTGAGGTCAAACGGGCGTCCCACACCCACCAAGTACCCCACATAGGTTTACCCCAAAGCGCTCCGGTCCACAAAGATAGGAATGCAAACATAGCGCCAGTTGGAGCCAAGGCGCGCGTCATCATGCCAGAGATTCGGGTATTGAAAGTCAAGCCCAACACACTCCAAAACGCCATGGCCAAATAAATCACCATCGACATCCAAGAGGCTGGTACGTGCACAAAAATAATGCGGTAGCCCTCGCCCTGTTGCGCATCAGCTGGTGCAACCATAAAACCCAACCATAGGCCCCACAGGCCAAGCACTGCTGCTAGTGCAGCACACCATGGCCACAAACGCCCGGCCAAACCATAAAAGGCTTGCGGTCCAGCGTAGTGAAACCAAAAATTAGCGCGCAATATATTCATAAAACTATCATTCCAGTGCAATGCGCAAAGCAAAAGCAGATGCTAAGGGCCCAAAGAAAACAGCCGGCAACAGCATCGCCATCAAAATAGACAAATGCGCTTGCACACCCAACCCACTGACCTGTGCCTCCACTGCCCCAGCACCGAACACCAACACTGGCACAAACAAGGGCAACACCAATAGGGACAGCAACACACCACCACCGCGTACACCCAAAGTTAAAGCAGCACCAACGCCACCCACCAAAGACAAAATCGGAGTGCCCACCAAAAGGGCCAAAGTGAGGGTGCCCAAGGCATCACCTGATAGGTCAAACTGCAGTCCTAAAACAGGCGCCAATAATACCAATGGCAGGCCAGAGACCAACCAATGCGCCAGCATTTTTGCACCAATCAATAAGGGCATTGCAACTGGTGATAAAGCCATCTGCTCCAAAGTGCCATCGCGGTAATCTGCGTCAAACAAGCGCTGCAAAGCAAGCATGGATGAAAGTAATGCGCCCACCCATAAAACACCTGGGGCAATATTGCGCAACACATTCAACTCTGGACCAATTCCTAGTGGAAACAATGCGGCTACCACCACAAAGAAAAATACTGCGCTCAAGCCTTCACTTTTGCGACGCCAAGCCAACAATAAGTCACGCTGCACGACTGCCCAAAATGCTTGCCAAATCATGCCGCGACCAATCGAATCGGACGGACATCCATTGCGTGCCCATTCGGCTGTGACAACTCCACTAACTGGTGGCTGGAGAAAAGCAAAAGCCCCCCTTGCTGCACGTGGTTGGCAAGTATCGCGCGCAAGTAATCCAAAGACTGCGGATCTAAAGCGACGAAAGGCTCATCTAGCACCCATAATTTTGCGTCAGTGACAGACAAACGTGCCAAAGCCGTACGGCGCTTTTGTCCCTGCGATAAAACGCGCAAAGGTAAATGTGTACGGTTATTTAATCCCATTTTTCGCAACGCATCCATGCCCTTTTCACTGGACAAGCTACGTCCCGTCACTTGTGCGTCAAATAATAAATTTTCAATCGGCGTTAATTCATCTTTGAGAGACAGGTTGTGCCCTACATAGCAAAGCGACGCACGAAAAGCTTCGACAACTTCTGGATGTTGCCGATTCAAAGCGACTCCATTCCACAAGACTTCACCTGAGTCAGCAGGGGATAAGCCACAAATGATGCGCAAAAGCGATGTCTTACCCACCCCGTTATCGCCTTCCAAGTGCAAAGCTTGTCCATCCTGTAAAGAAAAACTCACAGGCGCGAACAATGGCTTGTGCCCACGCACGCAAGAAATGTTAGAAATAGTCAGCATGGCTTTTTAAAAATAACTGCCAGCGTAGGTGATAACTTTTCCACCCGTGCTCATTTTGAAGCGAGCGATACCCGCACTGCGAATGGTATTGACGCCACCCAAATCTAAGACACGCACACCACGCGCTTGTAATTCTTGAATGCCGTGCCACAAGATGAGGTTGTGCGCATGTTGGTCGCGACCTACGTCATTGGTCCAACCTACTTGGTAAGTAGCGGACTCACCATGGATCAAAAATAGCATGCCAGCCACTCTGTCGCGGCCGATATCTGCGCGTACCGTCAACATATTTTTGCTAGGCTGCTGACGCGACTGTGCATACAAGTCAAAAAACTGTAATGGCAAACCTGATAAGCCTCTTTGTTCACGCTGTTGCATATCAGCATCTAGCAACCAACGGTATTGGCCTGGGTTGGTCCCCACGCGATGAATAGTGAGTTCGGAGTTTTCTGCACCGCCCAAACGATGCCGCCAACGTTTATCCAACCCAGCACGCAAGTCTGGCAAAGACTTGGTGATATCTAGCATCACCGAACTTTGCCCTGTCATTACTCTGCGCCAAGGCGAAAGACCGAGGTCAGCGCC
>CAIRQX010000091.1 GCA_903880855.1 uncultured Burkholderiales bacterium
GTTTTCTGCACCGCCCAAACGATGCCGCCAACGTTTATCCAACCCAGCACGCAAGTCTGGCAAAGACTTGGTGATATCTAGCATCACCGAACTTTGCCCTGTCATTACTCTGCGCCAAGGCGAAAGACCGAGGTCAGCGCCCGCCTCTTCTGCAGGTGTAAACAGCACTACGCGTAATTTATTCAAAGGCATAGTTTTTTTGAGAGCTCGATAGGCTATCTCTTTTTCTTTCGCTGTTACAGGCGCAAGCCAGACGGGGCCCAATGAACACAAAGCCATGCTTGCTAACTGCCCGCCAAAGTAACGCACAATAAATTGCGCTAGAGCAACAGGCTCACTGTCGCGCGTCACCACCCCTCGCAAAACATGCACGCCCAATGTTTTCATGCAGGCGCCATAGGCCCAATCTTGCTGTAAGGCTGCGCCAGTGCGTGCATGGTGTGCATCCCAAGTCGCCCCGTCAATAGCATCCCAAGAGACTTTCATACGCCTAAAATCTCCAGATGCTCAAAGCCTACCGCCAACGCAAACAAAACGAGACCGTCATGGGCCATCGTTTGGAGGAACCCCACTTGACCTTGTGGGTAGTGTTTTGGGTTTTTATTTACTTGGGTCTGCCATTGTTGCTTGTAGGAAGCGTGATCGATCTTCTTATCCAATACGCCACCGGAACCTGTACAGGCTTTTGGTGTTGGTTCACTTAACCGAAGAAGCACGCGCGACATCACTCTTTATTAGGGCCGGATACAAGGACCCGATAAAAGCACACGAACCGTTTTGCCGCGGTAATCCATATCGTTAAACGCAGTCATAGTGACCGATTCGCGCTCTATGCGGATCTCTGACTCAAAACCTGTCGTCTTGTTTTTGCGGGTCACACCCATTTGCTTTTGAGAGGTGAGGTTTGTGCCAGCAAATTCTTCCGTCGTCAAACTACTGGCCTGAACGGTGTAGAGATTAGAACCAACCACCTTCATGAATAAATTTTTACCCATGGTTTGGATTTCTACTACTACCTTCTCTGGTTTAAGTTTTCGGTCTTCTAGGGCGGGGATGACGCCTTCCAATTCGCAAGACATTTTGAAAGTTTGGGCCCAAACTGGCTGAATGAGAAACAGGCTGCATAAAATAGCAGTTGAGATTTGCGCATAGAAGTTCATATAAATGCTCCTGCGACATTATCGCGTTAGTCAGAAGCTAAGATTTTCATAAAAATTAACCAGGCAAAGCCTCTAAAGCCAAGGTTTTAGAGCGGGCCGCCCTGAAATACTCTTTCCAAAAACGGAAAAGATTGTCGACTTGAAGGCTAGGGCTATTTTGTAAATAATGAATTTGAATGTCTACACCTTGAAAGTTAATCTGCGTCTTGTGGGCATAGACAGTGCTGCTAAATTGTTCAAAAGTTGGTAAGGTCTTGTACATATTGAGTTGCTTGCTGTTTTGCAGTAAATCTGACAACACAATCAAAGTCTTAGGGCCATCTACATGGTGTTTCTGAATGGAGTTCAAACTCACCATTTGCAACATTTCCAATATTGGAGATTCTTGGGCTGACGCAATACTCAGAAGCTGTGTGCTTTGCTCAAATATCGGTGTTAAAAAACGATCTTTGTATTGCCGGTTGAGTTGCTTGATGTTTTCAGTCAACTCGTTGTGGCCTTTGCCGTCTCCTGGGTTACATAACTCTACTAAAGGCTTGGTTTGCGCTACAAAGTCATCGCCCAAAACAAATATAGACAGCAAATAGCCAGGCGGGGTTTTGTTTGACACCAAATCGGTGACAAGAAGATCGAATGCTGCCTTTTGTGCAAGATTCAACGGATCAGTTTTATCAACGAGAAGAATGTTGTGCCCTATTGGGCCGTCGATAGGACACAAAGTTTTGGAGTCGATGGTGTTGCGTTTTTGGCTCCACCACCAAGCAGTTGCTCCCATGACTGATATGACCAGCAACAAGGCTAAACTTCCCAAAAGAATATTGCTACGCTGACGGCTACGCGCAAGCTTACTTTTGCGAGCCATTACAAAGCATCCTTGGTTTGGATAGCTTGCGCGCGCTGAATAAAGTTAAGTTGCTGTAAGTGTCTATCAAACAGGTTATAAATTTTTTCTCTACGCGTTGGCAAACTGTCTTCCAGTAATTTGATGCGCTCTTGCAAATGGGCATGCATTTGCTCGTATTCAGACATATCCGGTTTTTCAATCGCAGTTGTTCTGAGTGCAGGCAAAGTATCAAAATAAGCGGGGCGAAGCGCATCTTTTCGGCTCCTGCTGTTTTCCGCTCTAAAGATACGCAAAGTGGCATACAGCGCGACCTCTGATTCGTTTAGCTTTTGCATCCAAGATTGGAAGATGGACTTTTTGTCTTCAATCTGTTGTCTAAATCTGGATGCAAATTGTTTTGCCCTAAGAATTTCATCATCTAGCGCATCGATATTTTCTTGCTTTACCTCCTCTAAAGAGGCGCGAACGTCTTCAAACTCTTCTTCAAATTCCTCTGTGGCTTGTTTTTCTCTGCGGCTCACGGCACCATAGCCAGGATACAAATCGTCAACAAACAACCCATCTATCAATGACGCTAATCCAAAACCAATCGTGACTAAGAACAAAATCCATGCGACTAAGTCATTCAAGCCCAAGGGGTTGTTTACTAAGGCAAGCCAAGCATCTTGGGTTGGATTGGCACTTTCAACCAAAATGGCAGATCGAAGATGCCCTATAGCCAAAGCCATGCAACCAATAAATCCAAGGGCGGCGCCCAATGCCAAAAGACCCAAGGTTTTGATCGCTGGTTTAATATGGAATACCCAACGAACTGCTGTCTTACCCATCACAAAAGCGGTGAATACGTTCACACTAGCAAGCGTCAAGGCATATAAAAATCCACCTAGTAATCCCGTGCTTAGCCCTTCAGCAAAAAAGGCGGCATTGAAAACAGCTTCAAAAGTAACTAAAAGCACCAGCAAGGCATAACGGAAAAAGAGGCCTGTTCCATCCGGATAAATAGCGTCTCTTTCTAGCTGGTGATGGGCACGAAACCTTTCGAGCTCTTTAAAACGACGATTTGCAGTAGCCCCTAATTTTTCTAACCATGAATTTTGTTCATTGAAAATAATCAGTGCTTTGCGCTCGAAGTCTGCCGACAAAATATCTGGCTTCAAATCGAATTCATGCACTTGCGACTCGTGAATCAGTCGGTCCATGCGATCCAAGTCAGCCAATGTCTGAATTTGAATTTGCTCTCTGACGCCTTCGATATAACGGACCACCTCTTGCTCGGTGACGGTTGTTACCTTGCTATGGAATGAAGGTAGGCCAAGCTCACCAAGTTTTCTAGCTTCTTCTAGTAACTTGAATCGTTTGGTAATTTCGGCGACTTCAAGCGTGGAATCAGACTTTTTGGTAGAAAACCAGTCTGTAAAACGCTTTAATTTGTTCATCAAATTAGAAAGAAATGTCATGCGCCATGTTGAGAGCGGTAATACTGTTAGTCTATACAAACTCCTGAGGGATAAACCCATTCATTTTGACCAATATCAAAAAAGTGCTTAGTAGGCTTGAAATGCTGGCTTTTTTGTCGATACTTGACCCATGCAAGACCATTACAAAACTTTAGGACTACTTTCGATTGCAGATGATGTGGTGATCAAGGCCGCTTTTAAAGCTTTGGCGCAAAAATACCACCCCGACAAATACAAGGGAGACAGCAGGCACGCGCTAAAAGTTATGGCAGGCCTCAATGCGGCCTACGCAGCTTTACGTACCAAAGCATTAAGGCAAGCTTACGATGAGAAATTATCTACATATGCCGCTAAACATGCCAAGAACGGCGCGCCTCCAACCAAAAAAGAAATTCACAAGGGACTTGTGCAAAAGATCAAAAAAAATGTGCTCGATGAAATGGGAGTGATTACACTTTTTGAAGAGTTGTTCAATTGCCAAGTCAAAGTTCAAACTGGATGGATGAACTCTTACAGCACAGTTTTAGAAAGAAATACAGTCACTCTAGATTTTGTTGGATTAAAAACAAAAATCATCGAGCATCTAGAGAATTAATTTATGACTCTCAACTATCCCTTTGAACACATTCGTGCAAAACCACATGAGCTAGATTTATTTAAAAAAGCACTGCCAAATATAACTAAGGAAATGCCTGAGTTTTTCCGTACTATGGACATTGCTAATAAAAGTATTGAGCAAAAAAACATGTTCGGAAACCCACTAGGAATTCGGCAAGACTTGGGGTTTGAAAATTCATTAAAAATTTTGCTGATTGCTTGCTTTAACGATGGTCTTTTGACTGAGGGTGATACAGCCGAAAAAGCGATAGATATCTTTCGAGCACTCACGCTCAAATGGTATACATTCGGCAACAAATTAGATAGTTGCCTTTATTTTGCTTACTTTGCTTATTCACGCCATTCTTATGCTGCTACGCTTTTTAATGACTACTTAAAGCAAAGTGATTTTTTAGCTGGCGGAGCAAAGAGCCGCCTCGATAATGCCGATGTCGCCAGCCTTTTGAACCCTACCTACTCTAAAGCTTGGTACAAAACATCAACAGGACTTGGAGATAAATTACACCCACTGGTCTTGTCAGATGATGACGTCACCAAAACCAGCTTCCCGCGCCCAGGTTATCAAGTGCACTTCAGAAGTACCAACCGCTTTGATTTGCGGGTTCCTACGTTTATTGAAATGGATCAAGTAGAAAAGCCAATGATTCAAGATACAAAAGTGATTGTGTCGTGTCCTAACTGTAGGCAAAAATGCAGAGGTAATTTGTTTAAACAAATTGAAATTGCATGCCCTAGTTGCAAAACAACTTGGAAGCAATTCACTTCTTAAGCCAGTTAGGCTGGCTTACTTACTAACTGTTGCCATGAGTGGACAGGGAAGTCGGTGCGGTTTTGTCCTTGTACGCCTCCAAACACCACACATCCACTTTCAAATGATGCAGGATGATGTGCCGCAAATGTTTTAAGTCCCTTGAAATAATCCTTGGCTACCGTAGCGCCTGCTTTGATTTCAATTGCATGCATCTTTCCTCCTACTGGTAATAGTAAATCGACTTCATTGCCTTCAGAATCACGGTAGAAATACATTTCAGAAGATTCGCCAGTATTCAACCTGTCTTTCATGGCTTCCATGATGATGAAATTTTCAAATAAGCTACCCCACAAAGGATCACGTATTACTTGTTCTGCATTACGGAGACCCAAAAGCCAACAAGCTAACCCAACGTCATAGAAATAAAGCTTGGGTGACTTGACTAACCTCTTGCTTGTATTGGTAAACCAGGGAGGAAGCAAGTGGACGATATAACTGGTTTGTAGCAAATCAATCCACGCGCTAGCTGTTACATGTGAGATACCTGTATCGTTAGCAAGACTACTCAAGTTGAGTAACTGGCCTGTGCGCCCAGCACAAAGTCTTACAAAACGCTCAAAGCGATGCAAGTCATGCACGGCAGCGAGCTGGCGTAAATCTCGCTGGACATAGGTAGCAAAGTAATCTGCCAAAGCTTGCGAGGGGTTTAGCTTACGGTCATGTATGCGTGGATAAAACCCAGTTAGTAACTGTTGCGATAAATTTAGATTTTGTTTGCCGCCTTTAAGACGCTGAGTCTCTGCAAGCGTAAAAGGCAATAGGCGTAATACAGCACTTCTACCCGCCAAAGATTGTGATACCTGCGTCATCAACTCAAACTGATGGCTACCTGTCAACACAAATTTACCAGGCACGGGACTCTTGTCAACCATAGATTGCAGATAAGACACTAAATCTGGTGCACGTTGAATTTCGTCAAAAATGGCACCTTGCGAGAACTGGGATAAAAAGCCACGAGGATCATCTAATGCAAAGCGACGCGTATCTGGGTCTTCCAATGACAGATACGGTTTATCCACGAACAGACTTTTAGCGAGCGTAGTTTTTCCACTCTGCCGAGGACCAGTGATAGTCACCACAGGGTATTGGTCGGCCAGCCTTTTAAGAGCAGGGGTAATGTCGCGTTCAATCATGGATGAATCATAACAAAAAACCTGTAATTTGAAGAATTTTTCTTCAAATTACAGGTTTTTACTTGGCCTATGCAGACGATCAAGCCTATACAATTTCTTTTCGCCTCAAACCCTGAACGGATCCCCATGAAAGCCGAACTCAACGAGCGCATCACACGCATTGGGCCTAATACCGCATGCGGCAATTTGATGCGTCACTATTGGCAACCTATTGCGCTGATCGATGAGTTCAACTCTACCCTAGACCCTAGGATGGGGATACGCCCAGTCAAGGCAGTACGCATTCTCGGCCAAGACTTAGTGTTGTTTA
>CAIRQX010000092.1 GCA_903880855.1 uncultured Burkholderiales bacterium
ATCGATGCGGTAGACATCTATGGTTTGTCTGAAGTGATAGGCCCAGGTGTTGCAAGCGAATGCGTCGAAACAAAAGATGGCCCTACGATTTGGGAAGACCATTTCTATCCTGAAATCATCCATCCAGAAACGGGGGAGCCTGTGGCCGATGGCGAGATGGGGGAACTTGTATTCACCAGCCTTACCAAAGAGGCCTTGCCCATCATTCGCTACCGCACCCGTGACCTCACGCGTTTGTTACCAGGTACTGCGCGCACCATGCGGCGTATGGAAAAAATCACGGGTCGCAGCGACGACATGATGATCGTGCGTGGCGTCAATGTGTTTCCCTCGCAAATCGAAGAATACATTTTGAAGCGCGCAGAACTCGCGCCGCATTACCAATGTGTGTTGACGCGTGATGGGCCCATGGATAACTTGTCCGTGTTGGTTGAGACCCGGCCTGGAATTGATCCTGCAAGCCCTCAAGCGATTGCGGCCGCTAAACAGCTGCAGCACGATGTCAAAACATTTGTAGGTACCAGCATCGCAGTAGAGCTAAAGCCTGAAGGCGGCGTGGAGAGAAGCCTCGGTAAAGCCAAGCGTGTTGTCGATTTACGAAAATGAAAGTCTTGCTTTAACATTTTTCCTATCAGGTGACTACAGTGAAATGCATGTCGCCCATGCAGACGGTGAGGCTAAATTCTGGCTGACGCCAGAGATAACACTTGTCAGCAATATGGGGTTATCTGCAAAACAATTAAAAGAAGCGCAGATAATTGTTGAAGTCCATCTTAAGGAGATTTTTGATGCATGGAGCCAGCACTTCGGAGGTTGAAGTTACGCATGTTTCTCAGCATGGTTTTTGGTTGCTCTTGAAAGATGAGGAGCTATCAGTCCCTTTCTCTGAGTTCCCTTGGTTCAAGGATGTCAGCATTGAGCAACTCTCCAAAGTGGAACTGCCAATCGAGAACCATTTGTATTGGCCTCAATTGGATATTGATATTTGTGTTGATTCCATCAGGAATCCAAAGGCTTTTCCATTGATCTCTAAGGAAAAAGTCAAGAGTCAGGCTTAGTTCAACCAAGCCTTCACTTTATTTGCTTCGCCAATAGCCAAGCGCCAAGTAGTATGTTCTTTGGCTTTTGGTAAGGTGAGTGGCAGTTGCAAAATTTGTCGATCGCGGCTGATCAAGGCAGTTACTTTTTTGCCCCATCCTGCGTAGAGCAATACATCGTCTAATTTTTGTAGACGCCATATGGCGTGATTCACCTCGATGCCCAACCACTCATCTGCTGGCGCAAATCCTGCAGTATGCGCAGGGGAGTCGTTGAGTACTTGCTTGATCAGCACGCCACGTTCTTCCAAAACGCGTAAACCTAATGCTTGCGCTAGCTGTGCTGGGTCATGGTGGATGGTGACGCCGTGTGTCGCTAAAAGTTTTTCAAGTGGTAGTTCGCGTGCGCTGTGTACCCATGCATTGAGCTCGCTTCGCCAAGATCGTCCCGTTAGTTCTTTCAATACTTCTAGTAAATCGGCTTCTTGCATAGGTCCAGCTTGACAGCGTTTCCACAAACCCCGCATCACATCGTCCAAGGTGACGCTGTGGTTACGCACGCCATGCTGGCGCAAACTCAAGTCAAGGCAAAGCGCTACCAAGGCCCCTTTGGTGTAGTAACTCACGGTGAGATTGGGGCTATTGGCGTCTTGCAAGTAATACTTGGTCCACGCCTCAAAACTCGATTGCGCCACGGTATGCACTTTGCGCCCTGGAGTCTGTAGGACTTGGTTGATGGTTTTATTGAGCAAACGCAGATACTGCGCATCGTCTATCAGGCCGGAGCGACGCAAAAGCTTATCGTCGAAGTAACTGGTGAAGCCTTCGAAAAACCAAAGCAACTCTGTGTAGTTTTCTTCTGCGTAGTTGTAGTGCGTGAACTCGGCAGGGCGTAAACGTTTGACATTCCATGTATGGAAGTACTCGTGGCTGATGAGGCCAAGCAATGTGGTGTAGCCGTCGCTAGGCTTTGTCACGTTGTCGCTGGACAAGCGCGGCAAGTCGCTTCGCTGACAAATCAAGGCGGTGGAGTTATGGTGTTCTAAGCCGCCATACCCATCGCCCACAGCATTAAGCATAAAAACATAGCGTTCAAAAGGAATTTGCGAACGCTTATTGCCATGCCAAAAGCTACATATGGTTTCGCAAATGGTTTGCGCATCATTAAGCAAACGCTCGCCATCAAATGTAGGCGGAGCACCTGCTACTACAAACTGGTGCTCGACCCCCATCGCTTTAAAGTGTCCTGACCAGAAGGCACCCATTTCAACGGGGGTATCTGCTAAGACGTCGTAATTTGGTGCAGAGTACGTGCCAAAACCCTTGCGATCTACTTTGACGGGTGTGAGACTTGTTGCAACCTTCCAATCAATAGCGTGTTTGGGAGGTTGGACGTCCAAAATATGCGTAGCACTATGTTGACCATCGACTTGCAAACATAGGCTGGTCGCATTGAAGAAACCGCGCTGCGTATCTAACCATGCGGTACGCACTGAATTGTCGTGCGCATGCACTTGGTAGTGCAAGGTAATAGGCTGCGATGTATCGCAATCGATCTGCCAGCTGTTTTTGTCAAGTTGTGAAACAGCAATGTTTCGCTTACCTTGTGAAGCGCGAATACCCATCAACTGTTTAGAAAACTCTCGCACCATATAACTGCCAACAATCCACACGGGTAGCGATACCCGTTGCAGTGCAGCAGGTTGTGCGATGGTGAGTGTTACGCCATACAAGTGCGCATGCACATCCACCGCTTCTATGCGGTAATACAAAGCGGCTGGTATTTTTTTACTTGTTGGCATCTAACAACATTTTTTCAATTTGCATGGTGTTGATGGCACCAGGCACTCTGGAGCCGTCTTGCGCAATCAGAGTAGGCGTACCTGTAATTTTGAATTTACGGCCAAATTCAACATTACGCTCAATCGCAGCGATATTGCAGTTGGCATTGGGAATTGTTTGCTCTTTAGTCATGACCTGAGACCAAGCACCTGCAGGGTCTTTAGCGCACCAGACGTTGCGTGACTTGGCCATCGAATCATCACCCAAGATGGGATACAGGAACAAATAAATCGTGACGTTGTCTACCTTGGCGAGATCTCGCTCAAAACGCTTGCAGTAGCCACAGTTCGGGTCTTCAAAGACTGCGAGTTTGCGTTTACCGTTACCGCGAACGATGGTGATGGCGTCTTTAAAGGGAAGGCCTGCGAAGTCAATTGCACTGAGCTTGGCTTCACGCTCTTCTGTCAAATTGCGTTTGCTTTTGGTGTCGATCAAACTGCCTTGGATTAAAAAATTACCTTCTGCATCGCTGTAATAAATCTCATTGGTGCTCAAGCGAATTTCATACAAACCAGCCATAGGGCTGCGCGTGATTTCTTCGATACGAGGGATTTGTGGAATACGTTCGCTTAAATTCTTACGTATCGTTGCCTCTTGGCCCTGCGCCCATGTGTTGGATCCAAACCCTATCGCTATGAGCAACACGCATGTTTGTAGCGGAGAGAAAATATTTTTGTGTAAGTCGGTCATATAAGAGTCATATAAAAATTAAAACAAAGCAACGGACCAAAAAATTCAGCGCATGGCCTGATGCATCGTCCACTGTTTGAGTGGGGCTAGAGCATCAAAACTGTTCATTCCCCAATTACGCAATGCTTGGACACTGGCGCTGGGGTGATCAAACAAACGTTGCAAACCATCGCAAGCAGCCCATGCAGGCAAGATGCCAGCTTTGCGGGCGCGCTCATAACGGCGTAGAAAATAGCGATCGCCAACACCGCGCCAATAGTCTGTGCCAAGGCGCGTTTCCAGGACGTGGGCTAATTCCAATGCGTCTGCAATCCCCAGGTTTAAACCCAAACCTGCTAAAGGATGAATTGAGTGAGCGGCGTCTCCAGCCAGCACCCATGCACCGCCATCCGCAAATATGCCAGTCCATTGTTTGACATGCGCCAATTGCAATGGCCAGGTGGCACGTTCACTGATCAATTCAAAACTGCCTGCTACGCCATGGCTGGCTTCTTGAAGTGCAGATGTAAAGCTTTCAGAACTTTGTGCCATTAATTCTTGAGCGCGCGCTGGTGGCAGCGACCAAACCACACCAAAGGAGTCACCTCTTGTGCCACCTAGCGGTAAAAGCGCCAAGATTTCTAAACCGCTGCTGGGGTGTGCAAACCATTGCATCGCTTTTTGTCCATGCGGTGAACTTGAGCGGATACGTGTTGCAACTGCAGTTTGTTGGTAGGGCAAAACTTCAGTTTCAACTTGTAAGTCTTGACGAGAATGGCTGTTGCGTCCTTCACAAATCACGGTTAGGTGTGCCGCTTGTGGCGCATCTAATTGGGTTATGTTGTGCTGGAAGCGTAAAGCATCACCCAATTGCGCTTCTAGTACTGGTACATCCACGATCCAAGTCAGTCCATCAGGGGTGGGACTTTCAAAATGCACGCAGCCACCATCGTCGCCCCATACTTGCATATCCATGACTGGCGTGGCGTGCAAGGCATCCGGCCAACAACGCACGCTACTTAAGACATCTCTAGAAGCGCTATTGAGAGAGTAAGCCCTGACATCGGGTTTTGTGGCGCTGGGTTGCGTAACCAAGCCCACTTGCAAATTTTGCCGCGCTAACAGCAGGGCAAGCGTTCGCCCAACGATGCCGTCACCACGTATAAAAATATCAAATGCTTGCGCCATAGCGACGATTGTAGGAGCGCATGCGCTAAATCCTTGCTAGCTACAATCATGCCCTTTGCGCTTCACGACTTCACCTCTTTGCGCAGGAGGTGTTCCCGAGGAATTTCCATGAGTTTGAAATGCGGCATCGTGGGCTTGCCCAACGTTGGCAAATCCACCCTGTTCAACGCCCTGACCAAAGCCGGTATTGCGGCTGAGAACTATCCGTTTTGCACGATCGAG
The DNA here is from genome assembly GCA_903880855.1 of uncultured Burkholderiales bacterium. GTDB lineage: Bacteria > Pseudomonadota > Gammaproteobacteria > Burkholderiales > Burkholderiaceae_C > Limnohabitans. The sequence goes on from CAIRQX010000092.1 coordinate 4,959, forward strand.
CCCAATGTGGGGGTGGTGGAAGTGCCTGACTTTCGTTTGCAGCAACTTGCCGATATCGTCGTGCCAGAGCGGACGGTCCCTGCCATCGTTGAATTTGTTGATATCGCTGGCTTGGTTGCAGGCGCAAGTACGGGTGAAGGTTTAGGCAATAAATTTTTGGCGCACATCCGTGAAACCGATGCGACTGTGAATGTGGTGCGTTGCTTTGAAGACGACAACGTTATTCACGTCGCTGGCAAAGTAGATCCCATTTCAGACATCGAAGTCATCCAAACCGAGTTGTGCCTCGCCGATTTGTCTGCTGTTGAAAAGGCGCTGCACCGCGTCACTAAAACCGCACGCTCTGGCGACAAAGAATCTGCCAAATTGGTTGCGATTTTGGAGAAATGCCAAACCGCATTGAACAACACACAACCTGTTCGCACCATTGACTTCAGCAAAGAAGAATTGCCTTTGCTCAAACAGTTTTTCTTGATCACTGCCAAGCCTGCCATGTTTGTAGCCAATGTGGCTGAAGACGGATTTGAGAACAACCCACTTCTCGATCGACTCAAAGAATATGCTGCTGCGCAAAAAGCGCCTGTGGTGGCCATTTGCGCAAAGCTAGAGGCTGAGATGAGCGAGATGAGTGACGAAGACCGCCAAATGTTTTTAGAAGAGTTAGGCCAAACTGAGCCGGGCTTGAATCGCTTGATTCGCTCGGCCTACAGTTTGTTGGGTTTACAAACCTATTTCACGGCAGGCGTGAAAGAAGTTCGCGCTTGGACTATCCATGTGGGAGATACCGGCCCGCAAGCTGCTGGTGTCATACACACCGATTTCGAAAAAGGCTATATCCGCGCGCAGACCATTGCGTTTGACGACTTCATCACATTCAAAGGCGAGCAAGGCGCGAAAGATGCTGGCAAGATGCGCGCCGAAGGCAAAGAGTATGTGGTCAAAGATGGCGACGTGATGAACTTCTTGTTCTCGTCTTAATGGCCAATAACCCAGTGCGCTGGGAATACCGTCAATAAGCCAGCCATAAATATCACGTAGCGTAAAAACTTACCTATGCACATGTAGGCGACGCAAGGCCAAAAGGGCAGGCGAATCCAACCTGCCAAGATGCACATCGGATCACCCACGACAGGTAACCAACTCAATAAACATGCTTTGGGCCCAAAACTGTGCAACCAATGCAAAATACGTGCGTCGTGGCCTGAGGTTTCTTTTTTGGTGAGGGTGTCGCGTAATTTGTGGGCTAGATGACCGGTCCACCACCCAAATGCACCGCCAAGCGTATTGCCAAAAGTAGCAATGACCACCACGCTCCAAAACATATCGGGGTCAACCTTCAATATGCCAAACATGATGGGTTCTGACCCAATCGGTACCAAAGTTGCTGAAATGAATGACATCACAAACACAGCAGACAAGCCATATTCAGGCAATGCAAGCGTCGACAAAATTGTGTTGAACCATTCGGGCATCAGTGCAGTGTAGTTTTACAAAATGACAACTGCTGAAATTTTGGGCATGTAGAATCGTGCCTCCTTTTTGAGCAATCTATCTTTTGAGCGTTTAACTACTCCATGCGTATCGGTTCATTTGAATTAGCAAACTCTGTGTTTGTCGCGCCCATGGCTGGAGTGACCGACAGGCCGTTTCGTATGTTGTGCAAACAACTCGGTGCTGGCTATGCCGTGAGTGAAATGGTGACCTCGCGACCTGATTTGTTTAAGAGCCTCAAAACTTCACTTCGCAGAGACCACACGGGTGAAAGCGGTCCCATTGCTGTGCAAATCGCTGGCACTGATGCACCCATGATGGCTGATGCTGCACGCTACAACATTGACCACGGCGCGCAGATCATCGACATCAATATGGGATGCCCTGCCAAAAAAGTGTGTAACAAGTGGGCGGGTTCTGCTTTGATGCAAGATGAAGCTTTAGCGGTGTCTATCGTGCAAGCAGTGGTCGACGCTGCGCAACCTTTAGGCGTGCCTATAACGCTCAAGATGCGCACAGGCTGGTGCCAGCAACATAAAAATGCGGCGGCGCTTGCGCGTAGATTTGAAGATGTCGGTGTGCAAATGCTGACCGTGCATGGCCGTACCCGTGAACAAGGCTATAGCGGCCAAGCGGAATACGACACGATCGCGGCAGTCAAGCAAGCGGTGAAGATTCCCGTCGTCGCCAATGGCGATATCGATTCTCCCGAAAAAGCCCAAGCAGTTTTACGTTTTACAGGTGCCGACGCCGTGATGATCGGCCGCGCAGCGCAAGGACGGCCTTGGATATTTAGAGAAATCACGCATTACCTGGAGACAGGTGAACATTTGGCGCAACCGTTGGTGATGGAAGTGCGCCGCTTGTTGCTAGACCATTTGCAAGACCACTATGCGATGTATGGCGAAGACAGTGGTGTGCGCAGTGCCCGCAAACACATTGGTTGGTATGTGCACCAGTTGCCACAAGGCGACGCATTTCGCCGCCATATGAATACTTTAGAAAACGCCCAAACCCAACACCAAGCTGTGGCGGATTTTTTTGATGCCTTAGCCGCACAGTTTGAGCGTTTACCCCATCCCCTTGTTTCTAGTGAATCGTTAGCCTTAGCCCCCCATGAGTAAAAAACATATTGAAGATGCTGTGCGATCCAGCATGCAGTCCTATTTCGATGACCTCAGCGGCACCGAACCCAACAACCTGCACGACCTAGTGATTCGCGTCGTGGAAAAACCCTTGCTAGAAGTTGTGATGCAGCACGCTGACCACAACCAGTCGCGCGCTGCCGATTGGTTAGGCCTTAACCGCAACACCTTGCGTAAAAAATTGCTCGAACACAAACTCATCAAATAAGAATCTACATGCAAGCACTCATCTCTGTATCTGACAAAACCGGCATTGTGGAATTAGCACAAGCCTTACACGACTTAGGCATTGGATTGGTATCCACAGGCGGTACGGCTAAACTCTTGGCTGAAAAAGGTTTGCCTGTGAAAGAGGTGGCCGAAGTCACAGGTTTTCCTGAAATGCTCGATGGTCGGGTTAAAACCTTGCACCCCAAAGTACACGGTGGTTTGTTAGCACGACGTGATGTACCTGAGCATATGGCCGCACTGGTAGCCCACGGCATCGACACCATTGATTTGTTGGTGGTCAACCTTTACCCATTCGTCGCCACCGTAGCCAAACCTGACTGCACTTTAGAAGACGCGATCGAGAACATCGACATCGGTGGACCTGCCATGGTGCGCAGCGCGGCCAAAAACTGGAAAGATGTGGCGGTACTTACCGACGCAGGCCAATATCCGACGGTGTTATCGGAACTAAAAGCTAACGGCAAGTTGTCTGACAGCACACGTTTTGCTTTGGCAGTGGCTGCATTCAATGCGATTAGCAATTACGACGCAGCCATCAGCGATTATTTATCGTCTATCAATTTAGAAGACGGTACGCGTGCACGATTCTCCGCACAAGCCAATGCGAGCTTCATCAAGTTGCAAGACTTACGTTATGGCGAGAACCCGCACCAGCAAGCTGCGTTCTACCGCGACTTATATCCGGCGCCTGGTTCACTGGTAACCGGCGAACAATTACAAGGCAAAGAGCTCTCTTACAACAACATTGCCGACGCTGATGCGGCGTGGGAATGCGTCAAGAGCTTCGATACACCTGCATGCGTCATCGTGAAGCACGCCAATCCGTGTGGCGTCGCATTAGGCAAAGATGCCTTCACCGCCTACCAAAAAGCTTTTCAAACAGATCCCACTTCTGCGTTCGGCGGCATCATCGCTTTCAATTGCGAAGTCGACCATTTAGCCGCCGAGGCTGTTGGCAAACAGTTTGTCGAAGTATTGATGGCGCCAAGCTTTAGCGCCAAAGCACAAGAAGTTTTAAAAGGCAAACCTAATGTGCGCGTGTTGCATATTCCTATGCCTGCCCCCACTGGCAACTCTGCATGGGACCGTGGACAAAACATTGTCGATGTGAAACGTATTGGCTCTGGCCTATTGATGCAAACCGCCGACAATCATGAACTGCAACTCTCTGATCTCAAAGTGGTTACCAATGTGCAGCCTACTGCTGAGCAGTTGCAAGACTTGCTGTTTGCATGGAAAGTCGCGAAGTTCGTCAAAAGCAATGCGATTGTGTTTTGTGCCAATGGACAAACACGTGGCGTGGGTGCTGGCCAGATGAGCCGACTCGATTCCGCACGTATTGCCAGCATCAAAGCAGAGCATGCAGGTTTGTCTTTGCAAGGCACAGTCGTTGCCAGTGACGCCTTCTTCCCATTCCGTGACGGGCTAGACGTGGTGGTCGATGCTGGCGCCACCTGCGTCATTCAACCCGGCGGTTCTATGCGTGACCAAGAGGTGATTGACGCCGCCAATGAGCGCGGTGTTGCTATGGTGTTTAGTGGCGTGCGCCACTTCCGCCATTAAGTAGCCTCCATTGACATTTGCTTCGCTGGGCTTGTCGCCCAATTTATGCATCGCCGCTGAGCGCGCGGGGTGGACTCAACCTACACCTATCCAAGAACAAGGCATACCTTGCATCTTGCAAGGCCAGGATGTGTTGGCCACTGCAGCTACTGGGTCTGGCAAGACTGCGGCTTATGGTTTGGGGTTGCTGCACCTATTGCGATCACGGCATGTATTGCAACCATCGCAATCCAGTGCCTCAAGCTCTCCAGGCGCTTCCCATATATCAGCGCAAAATAAAACAGCACCGCATTCAACGCGAAGAAGCACAAGCATTTTGGTCATCGTGCCGACACGCGAATTAGCAGTGCAAGTAGGCCAAGTATTTAAGAACCTTGTCCTGACATCTTCTCAATTTGTAACTGATTCGCAAGCCAACTCGCAACATTTCAAAGCTTCTCAAGCCCTTCGCGTCGCCACTGTGTTTGGAGGCGTATCGATTAATCCGCAAATGCTCGCATTACGCGGTGGTGCTGACATTGTTGTAGCAACTCCTGGCCGCCTTTTAGATTTGGTAGACCACAACGCATTGCAACTCGATAGCGTTGCCCATCTGGTTTTAGACGAAGTAGACCGCTTGCTTGATTTGGGTTTCGTGGAAGAGCTAAACCGAGTGTTGGCCTTACTTCCCAGCAAAAGACAAAACCTGTGGTTCTCCGCTACTTTCGATGCATCGCTACAACCCTTGGCTGACAGCATGTTGCGACAACCCGTACGTATTGAAATCGCGGGTTCGGCAACCACACAGCTTCTTGAACCTGCAATACACCAACGTGCGATTGCCGTAGATGAAAAAAAGCGCACGCTTTTATTACGCCATCTCTTCACCCAAGAAAAATGGAAAAAGGTTTTGGTGTTTGTAGCCACTCGCTATGCCAGTTAACATGTGGCCAACAAACTCTACCAAGCGGGCATTTACGCAACGGCCTTGCACGGCGAGATGAGCCAAGGCGCCAGACAAGCCGTGCTGCAAGAGTTCAAAGATGCGCGCTGGGAAGTGTTAGTCACCACCGATCTTGCCG
>CAIRQX010000093.1 GCA_903880855.1 uncultured Burkholderiales bacterium
CCAAACGCTTGCATATAGGGCACTGCGTTTGCCAGAGCCTCTGCAGGAACACCTGTGCTCCAAGCCATTTTGGTAGAGCGTCCTACACGTTGAAGCGCTTGCGCCAAGGCATTGGCATGCATTGCCGTTTCTTTTCCTAATGGCAGGGCTCGCTCAATGGTGGCATTGATCCGATCTGCTAATAGCTGGAGACCTCTACCCTCTTCCATCAATACTTTACGCCCGAGCAAATCCAAAGCTTGGATGCCGTGCGTGCCTTCGTGGATCATGTTCAGACGGTTGTCGCGCCAATACTGTTCAACCGCATAGTCACGGGTGTAACCATACCCACCATGAATTTGTATGGCTAAGGAATTGGCTTCTAAACACCATTCACTGGGCCAACTTTTAGCAATGGGAGTGAGAACTTCTAACAACAATCGAGCTTCATCAGCTTGCTGTGCATCGCCTGTGTGTTGCTCATCCACTAATCGAGCGCAATACAGCTCTAATGCCAATGCGCCTTCACCATATGCTTTTTGTGCCAGCAACATTCGCTTGATGTCTGCATGTTCAATGATGCGTGTCTGGGGCGATGCAGGGTCTTTTCCTCCAGCAGTGATGGGGCGTCCTTGTGGTCTGTTTTTGGCGTAATCAAGCGAGGCGTAATAACCAGCTAGCCCCAACATGGTGGCAGCCATACCCACGCCAATACGCGCTTCGTTCATCATGTGGAACATACAACGCAAACCTTGACCAGGCTGTCCGACTAAATAGCCAATGGCGCCTGCACCTTGTCCATCTAGTCCAGGTGATCGCACAGGGTACTTACCTTCTCCAAAATTGAGCAAGGTATTGACAGTGCCGCGCCAACCTAATTTATGGTTGAGGCCTGCAAGGGCGACGTCGTTGCGTTCGCCTGTTAATTGGCCTTCTATATCCACCAGTTTTTTGGGAACAATGAATAAAGAAATACCTTTGACACCTGGAATTGTTTTGCCTTGTGCGTCAGGAATTTTGGCCAAGACCAAATGCACAATGTTTTCGCTGAGTTCGTGGTCTCCTGTGGAGATCCACATTTTGTTCCCCTTGAGTCGATAGCGCGGGCCCAAAGGATCCGTATCGAAATCTGCACCATCAGGCGTGGCACGAGTAGCAATATCGGACAGTGATGAACCCGCTTGCGGTTCAGACAAACACATGGTCCCAGTAAACCGACCGGAAAACTCATTCAGCGCAAAAACCTTTTTTTGTAATTCGGTTCCGTGCGCCATTAACAAATTTGCATTGCCAACGGTCAACATGCCAGCACCTATGCTGACAGAACCACATGCAAAAAAAGCATTGGCCGCCGCTTCTATGGTGTAAGGTAATTGCATGCCGCCAATCGCATAGTCTTGTGCGGCACTCAGCATTCCGCTGGCAGCGTAGGCATCGTGAGCGTCTTGCGTGCATTCAGGCAAGATCACTTTTTCGCCATCAAAGGCCGGCTCTTGCACATCCACGGTGCGGTTGAATGGCGCAAACTTATCGCGCGCAATGCGCTCACACGTGTCTAAGACTGCATCAAAGGTTTCGCGGGAATGGTCAGCGAATCGCTCGCGTTGGTTGAGTTCACTGACTTTGAGCCAATCGTGCAATAAAAAATCAACCGTGGTGCGAAGCGACATACCTTAATGCAGAGCAGTGGGTGGATGAACCAGCAGAGTCTTTAGTAGTCTTCAAGTTTCTTTAGAGAACTTCAAAGATGCCTGCAGCACCCATGCCGCCACCAATACACATGGTCACTGCCACCCTTTTGGCGCCGCGACGTTTGCCTTCAATCAGAGCATGACCCGTCAGGCGCTGCCCGCTCACACCATAGGGGTGACCCACAGCAATAGCACCACCGTTCACATTCAAACGGTCGGCAGGAATGCCTAAAGTGTCGCGACAATACAAAACTTGAACAGCAAAAGCTTCGTTGAGTTCCCACAAATCTATATCGTTCACGGTCAAGCCTAAACGCTTCAAGACTTTAGGCACAGCGAAAACAGGACCGATGCCCATTTCATCGGGCTCACAACCTGCCACTGCGAAACCTAAGAAACGACCCAGAGGTTTCAAACCACGTTTGCTGGCAAGCTCTTCGCTCATTACCACGCAAGCACCCGCACCATCAGAGAATTGGCTAGCGTTTCCAGCAGCAATCACGCCGCCTGGCATGGCGGGCTTGATGCCCGATACGCTCTCTATGGTGGTGCCTTCACGCAATCCTTCATCCGCACTCACAGTCACTTGTTTGGTCATCATGCCCATGACTTTGTCGATCACGCCCGCCTGCACGGTGATAGGTGCAATCTCATCATTGAACTTGCCGGCTGCTTGGGCGGCGCAGGCTCTTTGCTGGCTTTCAGCGCCGTAAGCATCCATACGCTCACGCGATATGTTGTAACGCTTGGCTACTTGCTCAGCCGTTTGCAACATATTCCAGTAGATTTCGGGCTTCTTTTTCATCAGGTTGATATCGGCCAACATGTGTTGGTTCATTTCTTGTTGCACACAAGAAATACTCTCCACACCACCTGCGACATAAATGTCACCTTCACCCGCGATCACACGTTGAGCAGCCAAGGCGATTGTTTGTAAACCTGACGAGCAAAAACGGTTCACTGTCAAACCACTCACGGTGATTGGACAGTCCGCCATCAAGGCAATTTGACGTGCAATATTGGCACCCGTTGCACCTTCAGGATTGGCGCAACCCATGATCACGTCTTCTACTTCAGCGGCATCAATGCCAGCACGGGCAATCGCGTGCTTCACTGCATGGCCACCTAGCGTAGCGCCATGTGTCATGTTGAAAGCACCTTTCCAACTTTTAGCCAAAGGTGTGCGTGCGGTAGAAACAATTACTGCATTGGTCATGGGAATTCCTTAATTGAAAGTTTTGCCTTCGGCAGCCAATTTCGCCAACAAGGGCGCTGGCTTCCAGAACTCGGCATCGTCATGCGGGTTGGCGGCAAAGCGGTGCATGGCTTGCACCACATTGAAGAGACCCACTTGGTCTGCATACAACATAGGACCGCCTCGGTAAATCGGGAATCCGTAGCCAGTGATGTAGACCATATCAATATCGCTGGCCTTGGATGCAATACCGTCTTCCAAGATATGTGCAGCTTCGTTCACCAATGAAAACACCAAGCGTTGGACAATTTCTTCGTCGCTGATTTTTCTGGGTGTCATACCTATCGTTGCGCGGTGTTTGACAACCATGTCTTCCACTTCTTTGTTTGGGATGGCGTCGCGTTTGCCGGCCTGGTAGTCATACCAACCTTTACCAACCTTTTGTCCAAAGCGGCCCATTTCACAGAGTAAGTCAGCGGTCTTGCTGTATTTCATATTTGGCTTTTCAACATAGCGGCGTTTGCGAATAGCCCAACCGATGTCATTACCTGCTAAATCGCCCATGCGGAAAGGGCCCATGGCAAAACCAAATTTTTCGATGGCTTTGTCGACCTGTTGTGGTGTGCATCCTTCTTCTAATAAAAATCCACCTTGGCGACCGTATTGCTCGATCATGCGGTTGCCGATAAAGCCATCGCAAACGCCCGATACAACTGCGGTCTTTTTAATGGTTTTGGCAAGCGCCATCACTGTGGCCAATACATCTTTGGCAGTCTTTGCGCCGCGCACTACTTCCAACAATTTCATGACGTTGGCTGGACTAAAGAAGTGCATACCAATCACATCCTCAGGACGCTTGGTGAAATTGGCGATCGCATTGACGTCTAGCGTCGATGTGTTGGACGCCAAAATCGCGCCAGGCTTCATCACGGCGTCTAATTGTTTGAATACAGTTTCTTTGACGCCCATTTCTTCAAATACGGCTTCGATCACCAAGTCAGCGTCTTTGATGTCGTCATAACTCAGCGTGCTAGTGAGTAATGCCATGCGCTGCGCATATTTGTCTTCTTTGAGTTTGCCCTTTTTAACTTGGGCTTCGTAGTTTTTCTTGATGGTGGCGATGCCACGGTCAAGCGCTTCTTGCTTGGTCTCCAATATCTTGACGGGAATACCTGCATTCAAGAAATTCATGCTAATGCCACCGCCCATGGTTCCAGCACCGATCACCGCGATTTGTTTGATAGTGCGTGTGGGTGTGGTGTCAGGCACGTCTGCAATCTTGGAAGCTGCACGTTGGGACATGAATAAATGCCTTAAGGCTCGGCATTCGGGTGTCCACATTAAATTGATGAAGAGTTCACGCTCTATCACCATGCCTTCGTCAAACTTTTTTTTGGTCGCAGCTTGCACGGCATCGACACACTTTGGTGGTGCGGGATAGTTTTTGGCCATGCCTTTGACCATATTGCGCGTGAATTGGAAGTACGCATCGCCTTGTGGGTGTTTGCATGGCAAATCACGCACGCGTGGTAGTGGTCGCACGTCAGCAAATTCACGGGCAAACTTCAAAGCTTCATCCATTAAGGAATCGGGGGATGCGGACATCTTGTCGAACAGTTTTTGTCCAGGCAACATAGCGAGCATTTCGCTTTTGATCGCCTCTCCACTGACAATCATGTTGAGAGCAGGCTCGACACCCAAAACGCGCGGCAAACGCAGAGTACCACCAGCGCCAGGTA
>CAIRQX010000094.1 GCA_903880855.1 uncultured Burkholderiales bacterium
GCCACCATGGGCGCGCAACTCGACAAAGAAGTGATGCGCTTGTCCGAGCAACTGCTTGAACTGGAGTACACACTGGTTCCCTATGGTTTGCATGTAGCAGGTCGCGCACCTAACGCTGCCCAGCAAGTCGATATGTTGCAGGCTATGGCCGAAGCCAACCACGGTATGCAAGTAGAACGCGCAGCTGTAGAGGCCTTGGTCGAAGGGCATTCTCCAGAGCTGGCTTTGTCTGCAGCCGGCTTGCCGCGCAATCACTCCAGCTTAGAGGTCTTGCGTGCCTTGGTGGAACCGCAGGCCCACTTGGCCGTTGATACGGAAGTCTCCGCCATACTGCGCGCTTTGGACGCTAAGTACATTCGACCTGCACCGGGTGGCGATATTTTGCGTACGCCGGCAGTGCTGCCTACGGGTCGCAATATCCACGGCTTTGATCCCTTCAGAATTCCAAGTGCCATGGCGGTTCGGGATGGCAAAGTCCAAGCCCAATTGCTCATTGATCGCCATTGTGCGGATGGCAACCCCTTGCCTGAATCCATTGCCATGGTGCTTTGGGGCAGTGATAACTTGAAAAACGAAGGTACCCCCATAGCGCAGGCTTTGGCCTTGATGGGCGCCATGCCTCGCTTTGATACCTACGGACGTATTGCGGGTGCCAGCCTCATACCTTTAGAGGAATTAGGACGGCCACGCATTGACGTGATCATGACTTTGTCTGGCATCTTTAGAGACCTCATGCCTTTACAAATCAAGCTCTTGGCTGAAGCAGCATTTTTAGCAGCCTCGGCTGACGAACCGCTAGAGATGAACTGGATCCGTAAGCATGCGTTGGCTTATCAACAAGAGCATGGCTGCACTTTAGAAACCGCGTCTTTGCGGGTCTATGGCAATGCCGAGGGTGCATACGGCTCCAATGTGAACAACTTGGTAGAGAGTAGCCGTTGGGAAGACGAGAGCGAACTGGCTGAAACCTACAAGCGCCGCAAAGGTTTTGCGTACGGGCGAACTGGGCGTGCAGTGCAACAAACAGCCCTCATGCAAACCGCATTGGCCGATGTAGAGCTGACCTACCAAAACCTTGATTCATTGGAGTTGGGCGTCACCACCGTGGATAACTACTTCGACACCTTGGGTGGTATTACCCAAGCCGTGAAGGTGGCTAAAGGTGGCAAAACCCCGCCTGTCTATATCGGTGACCAAACCAAAGGCAATGCGGCTGTTCGTTCTTTGAAAGAACAAGTGTCTATTGAAACCCGGACTCGCATGCTCAACCCGAAGTGGTACGAAGGCATGCTCGAGCATGGCTACGAAGGCGTGCGACAAATTGAAGCGCATGTGACCAATACGATGGGCTGGTCTGCCACCACAGGCCAAGTACAACCTTGGGTTTACAAGCAACTGTCCGAGACTTTCATGCTGGACCCCGCTATGCGCGACCGCTTAGCCAAACTAAATCCTACGGCCTCAGCCCGCGTGGCTAACCGTTTGATCGAAGCATCAGAACGCAATTATTGGCAGCCTGATGCCGAGACCCTGCAAGCCCTTCGCCAAGCAAGTGAAGAACTAGAAGACCGCCTTGAAGGCGTTTATGAAGGAACACCAGCATGACAGTAGAAACCTTACCTTTCCCAACGGTAAAACGCAATTCAAAATTGGATGGCGAGGGTAGTTTGCAAGTCGAGCTCGACCCCAGCGTAAAAATTGGCAATGCCAAAGTGTTTGCCATTTACGGTAAAGGCGGCATTGGCAAGAGTACCACCTCATCCAACTTGTCTGCTGCGTTTTCCAAAATGGGTAAACGTGTGCTGCAAATTGGATGCGATCCCAAACACGACAGCACGTTTACCTTGACTAAAAAAATGCTGCCTACGGTGATCGATGTGCTGGAGACAGTGGACTTTCACGCTGAAGAATTACGCGTGGAAGACTTCGTGTTCGAAGGCTATAACGGCGTGATGTGTGTCGAAGCCGGTGGTCCACCCGCAGGTACCGGCTGCGGTGGCTATGTAGTGGGTCAGACAGTCAAACTACTCAAAGAGCACCACTTGTTAGAAGACACGGATGTGGTGATTTTTGATGTCTTGGGAGATGTGGTGTGTGGTGGCTTTGCCGCGCCACTGCAACATGCCGATCGCGCCATGATCGTCACCGCCAATGACTTTGATTCCATCTTTGCGATGAATCGTATCGTGCAAGCCATTGGTGCCAAGGCCAAAAACTACAACGTGCGATTGGGTGGCGTCATAGCCAATCGCAGCGCAGCGACAGATCAGATAGACAAATACAACGACCGTATTGGTATCAAGCTCGCAGCGCATTTTCCTGATCTAGATGTGATTCGCCGTAGCCGTTTAAAAAAATCTACGCTCTTCGAGATGGAGTATTCCCCCGAACTAGAAGCGGTCCAAAAAGAATATATGAGACTTGCCGCTAACTTGTGGCTTGGTGGTGAGACCTATTCAGCGGTCCCTATGAAAGACCGCGATATTTTTGATCTCTTGGGTTTTGATTGAGGCTTTCGAAGATGACTGACATCACTTACGAGCAACGTCGCGGACAAATCGAAAATTATTTCGATCGCACAGCTGCGGCCGCTTGGGCCAAGCTGACGTCCGATGCGCCAGTAGGTCGCATTCGCGCTTCGGTCCGTGCAGGACGCGATCAAATGCGATCGACATTGGTCAGCTGGTTGGGCGCTGACCTGCAGGGCAAGCGTATTTTGGATGCAGGTTGCGGAACAGGCGCCTTGGCTGTTGAGGCGGCAAGATTAGGTGCCCAAGTGGTAGCTATCGATTTATCTCCTACCTTGGTGAACTTGGCCCGTGAACGCATTCCTTCAGATGTTGCCCACTTGGTGGAGTTCCTTAGCGGTGACATGCTAGACAAAGGATTAGGGCACTTCGACCATGTCGTTGCCATGGACTCGATCATCCATTACCAAACTGATGATGCAGTGGAAGCCTTAGCCCAACTGGCGGAACGCACCAAGTCGTCCATCGTATTTACTTTTGCGCCGCGCACGCCGATGTTGGCATTGATGATTTCTGTAGGACGCTTGCTGCCTAGAAGCGATCGCGCACCTTGGCTGGAGCCTATGGCAGAAAAAAGTATTTCGCAACTCATGAAGACGCATGCATCTCTAAACGATTGGCAATGCGCGCGCAGCCATAAAGTGTCTAGTGGCTTTTATAAATCCAAAGCAATGGAGTGGGTACGCGCATGAGAGCCAAAACGTTCAGCAAGTTTGCCAAGCAAGTTCCGGTGAGTTGGTTACCGTTTGCGGACGTTGCCAGCCCTGGCCTGCCGATGGCGCGCTTGTTGCGCTTATCTCTGTTCAAGTTCACTATGGGCATCACCACCGCCTTGATGATAGGCACGCTGAACCGGGTGATGATTGTTGAATTGTTGGTGCCTGCTTGGCTGGTCTCGATGATGTTGGCGTTGCCTTTGTTGGTGGCTCCCTTTCGGGCAGTGACCGGCTACCAATCGGATATCCATGTCTCAGCTTTTGGATGGCGTCGCGTGCCGTATATGTGGGGCGGCACTTTGATTCAATTTTTAGGACTTGCTGTCATGCCTTTTGCGCTGTTGGTGCTGTCAGGCGGTGGGCAAGTTGCTGTTCCAGACTGGGTGGGTCAAGGTGCTGCTGCGATTGCTTTCTTGATGGTGGGTGCAGGTTTACAAACTTCGCAAACCGCGGGACTGGCTTTGGCTACTGATCAGGCCAGTGAAGAAACTCGGCCGCGTGTTGTAGCCCTGATGTACACCATGCTTTTGGTAGGCGCTGTTTTTGGCAGTTTGGTGTTCAGCTTTCTTCTAGCTAATTTCACGCCTGAAATTTTGGTCCAAGTTGTGCAAGGTACTGCGTTAGTGGTGTTGCTACTCAACGGTGTGGCCCTTTGGAAGCAAGAGCCCCGTAATCCAGATCGTGTCAAGGCATTGAAATCAGAAATTAGACGTCCTTTTAAAGAGGTCTGGTTTGAGTTCATTGCATTGCGAAACGCTAAGCGCTTTTTATGGGCGACAGCTTTGGGCACCATGGCATTCAACATGCAAGACATTGTTCTTGAGCCCTATGGCGGCGAGATTTTGAACTTGACTGTAGGTGCTACCAGTGCACTCACAGCTATGTTGTCAGCCGGTGGGCTGTTGGGTTTTTATGTCGCTGGGCGTCAATTGGCTAAAGGGGTGGACCCTATGCGCTTAGCAGCCTATGGTGCTTTGGCAGGCTTGCCTGCTTTTTCTGCAGTGATTTTTTCGGCACCGCTGGAAGCTGGTTGGCTTTTCAAATTAGGCGCATTGGGCATCGGATTCGGTGGTGGCTTGTTTGCCGTGGGAACTCTCTTTACCGCCATGCGTTTAGAGGCAGCCTTCGTCGGCTTGGCTTTAGGTGCTTGGGGGGCCGTGCAAGCTGGAGCAGCTGGCCTCGCCATGTTCTTTGGTGGCGCTTTGCGTGATGTTGTGAACACGCTCACCTCTCAAGGTCTATTGGGCACTGGTTTGACTGACCCCTCAGTGGCTTATAGCGTCGTTTACCACGTCGAAATGCTTTTGTTATTTCTCACCATGATTGCTGTAGGGCCCTTAATCAAACGCAGCACCTTTCATTCACCCGTTACCCCCCCAACCCTCGGTTTGACCGAGTCTCGCATTTAGTTGTAAAAAGGAGAAGTCGCTATGCAAACAGTAGGCAACATCACTGGATATATAGATCTAGCGCAAATACTGCTCTATGTATTCTGGATATTTTTCGCAGGCCTCATTTGGTATCTCGTGATGGAAAACCATCGCGAAGGCTACCCCATGGAGTCAGGTAGCAGCGGACGTGCTGTTATCAAAGGGTTTCCAATTCCTGAACCTAAAACGTTTCTGCTCGAAGGTGGGCGACGTGTGACAGTTCCGGACTTGACACGTAAAGAGCCAGCCTACAACGCAGTGGCTTCCCACCCTAGTTCAGGTTCACCCATTGAGCCAAGAGGTGATGCCATGACTGCCGCTGTCGGTGCAGGCGCATATTCCAACCGTGAGGATGTTCCTGAGCGAACAACGCATGGCGTGCCACTGATTCAACCTCTCCGAATTGCCAGCGATTTCTCCGTCGCGCCCCAAGATGTAGACCCTCGTGGCCTGCCAGTGATGGCTGGCGACGGTAAACAGGGTGGTACGGTCAAAGACATTTGGATCGATTCAGCCGAAATGATGTTCCGTTATTTGGAAGTTGAAATTACGGGTGGAAAAACAGTGTTGTTGCCCATCACGTTTTCACTGATCCGCAGAAACCAAGTTGAAGTGCATGCTATTTACGCGCGCCATTTCGCTGCGGTTCCTGCGCTCAAAAATCCAGACCAGGTCACGAAATTGGAAGAAGAAAAAATCACGGCTTATTACGGCGGCGGAACTTTGTACGCTGATGTAAAACGCAGTGAGCCCCTGATTTGATCAGCCATTTCGTAACCATTGCCTATTAGATTTATTTAAAGACAGGGGTCAGCGTGGCTCAGTTCAAATTTAAACCATCAAAGACTTCAGGTATTCCAGCTTGGGGAACTGAAGCCAAAGACTTCAAGTCCATATATTCCCTTTGCTCAAGCCCTCGCCTGGTGGGTGGAACGACATTTTCCGAGCTAGTAGCGCTTGATCAAAGCCAAGTGGCGCTGCTCACTCAGGCCGCCATCAAAAGCATGGAAGAGACTCGCAAAATCTTGATGAAATGGCGTAGCCAAGGGCATAGCCTGAAAGACACGTACCTCTTTGGTATCACGGGGTCGGCAAGACTGATCGGTGAACTTTGGTCAAGAGATGCATTGGACTTTGTCAATGTCACCATAGCCCTGTCGCGCTTACACCGAGTAATGCACGAATTCAGCCAAGAGTTTTTATCCGAAGGAAACTCCGAATCAAATGGATTAAGCCTGCTACTGATGACAGAACCAGGCTCTCAGCATGGGCTTGGCGTGTTTATGTTGAGTGAATTCTTCCGTCAGGCTGGTTGGCGCGTCACGCTCGCATCCCCCCAAGACATTGTGGATTTCAAGCGAATATTCTTGTCAGATTGGTTCGATGCCGTTGTGCTGTCGATTTCAACAGATCGCCAAATAGATGCCGTCGCCCAGTCACTACCAGAGTTGAGCAAAACAACGGCTAATCCCAATTTAAAAATATACGTTGGTGGACCCATGGCTCAGGTGTCACCAGAGGCGATAAATTGGGACGGAACTTTATTACTGCAGACAGACGCAGCCCAAACCGTAGAAATTGTTACGCAAAATGCTTTAGCCCCATCACCCGTGGAGGTTGCCCATCCAATTGAACATTTTGATAGTCTTGATAATTTAGTTTATGTATCGAAAGATTGACTCTATAATCAGTCAATTATTCAAGACTATAGCCACCTATGAACTTCGCTGATCTTGAAGCCGTCACTTTTTATAAGTTATTAGGCGTAGTTTCTGACGTTAGTTTAGTTATAAATAACAAGGGCATCATAGAAGACGTGTCTACTGGACAAGACACCATGGCAACTTTAGGTTGTCATAGTTGGCTTGGCAAGCGGTGGGTAGACACCGTGACCACTGAAAGTAAGAAGAAGATTGAAGACTTACTGGTTGCCCAGCCCGAAACGCAAACCCTACTCTGGCGGCATGTCAACCACCCTATGCCATCCGGCGGTGAAGTGGCAATTCAATACATCACAGTTGCCCTCAAAGACAACAAATTATTAGCCGTAGGGCGCAATCTAGAGCGCCTTGCAGAACTGCAACGCCGCTTGGTTGAAACACAGCAGTCGATGGAACGTGATTTCCTGAGGCTTAGACACATTGAAGCGCGTTATCGCGTCTTGTTTGAAACCTCTCCCGAAGCCGTGTTGATGGTCGATACACATTCATTCCGCTTGATAGAGGCCAATGCAGGTGCCCAATCGCTTTTCAAGGATGCGGGCAAACGATTGGTGGGGCGTGATTTCAGAGAGTGCATTGAGCCTGAAAGCCAAGGCGAGGTTCAATCCCTGCTTAGAACTGCGTTAGCGACTGGGCGAATTGAAATGTGTTCCGCCACCCTGTTAGGTTCTTCTCAACCTATCACTGTATCTGCGACTGTATTTAGGCAAGAAGGTGGAGCGCAATTTTTAGTGCGTCTGACCCAGCGCGAGCCCTCTGCCGCCTCTCATCTAAAAACAGATGCTTCTGTGGTTTTGAGCGAAGCGATGGAGCACTTTCCAGATGGTTGGCTTCTGACAGACACATCAGGCGCAGTGAGAAGTTTGAATGAGGAAGGCATGGCGCTTTTGGGATTGACCGCTGCGTCACAAGTGGTCGGCCAATCATTGGAGCGTTGGTTGATAAGAGGCGCAGTGGATTGGGGGGTTCTGAACACCTCATTGAAACAACAAAAGCCCGTGAGAAACTTTGCTACCGAAGTGAGAACCCTCTCAGGCATGACATTACCTGTAGAAATATCGGCGGTCTATTTAGCAAAGCCAGAGCCACTCTATGTGATGTTTGTGCGAGATTTAAATCGGCGTGCGCAGTCATCTACGGAGGTATCACAGCCATTGCCCAAACCATTTGCAGACCTATCGCAATTGGTGGGGCGTCGCCCGATCAAAGACATCGTGAGCGAGACAGTCGACACGATTGAACGCATGTGTATCGAGGCCGCCCTCGACTTAACCCATAACAACCGCGCCTCTGCCGCTGAAATGCTTGGACTTTCACGACAGAGTCTTTATGTCAAATTGAGAAAATTCGGGATTTCTTCAGAAAACGACCTCGATATAGACGCCAGCGCTTAAGTTCTGGCCCATAAACTCTAAAATATCCCCTTGTCTGCAGGTTTTGTCACGGACAACTAAGGGTTATTGATAGTAATTGGGTCTTTGAAAACTGTTCAAAATACTCGCAGATTAGCGGGTCGGTAAGCTATTTTGCTGAGAAAAAATCTCCCCGATCAACCCTCCAACCTTCATAGGTTGGCACGCTAGCTTCCATCTGGGAATTAGGATGACTAAATCTAACAGTTTGCAGCGCTTTAGTGCTTCAGGGTCAGCCAATGATGAGTGCAGGGAGGATCTGCAGGATGTGATTGGGCAACAACTCATTCCTAGGCTTTTAAATTCTCATAACTACAGCGAACGTTTGTCCTCCCCAGAGGCCCTAGCCTCGAGCGGGAAAGTAATCCCTGAATTCAATGACTTTACGGAAGCCTGTCGGCTCGGCGATTCAGTGCGCGTGAATAAGATTGTCGACTCACTCATCGCTCAAGGTTTTTCTCAGGAAAGCATTTTTTTAGACTTAATCTCTCCAGCAGCCAGACACTTAGGCGCGCTTTGGGATAGTGACTTATGCAGTTTTACGGATGTGACTTGTGGCCTGGCAAACATGCACCATGTCATTTACCGACTGGGCTATGAGTTTCGTGACGGTCCTCACGTCAAGGGTGAGAAATCCAATGTGATGATGTGTTGCGCACCAGGCTCCATGCATCTTTTAGGGGTTTCCATTGTGGGGGACTTATTCAGAAGAGAAGGTGCTAGCGTGGTGATTGAAGTTTCATCTACCAAAGAAGAATTGGTGCGCGCAGTGTCTAACGAATGGTTTGATGTGATCGGCATATCTGTTGCCATTGAATCTCAATTGCATAGCTTGAAATCGCTTGTTCAAGATCTAAGGAAAAGCTCAGGCAATCCAAACGTCAAGGTTCTTATGGGCGGTCCTATTTTTATGTTGGTGGATGTCACAGCAGATATGTTCGGCGCTGATGTCATCTCAAATAATCCGCAAGACGTCTTAACATTGCTCAAGACATTTACAGCCAAATAGTCGGCAACTTTATATCAAATCCGCCTTGGCATTTTCCAAGGCAACATTAATCGCACAGGCCATGAAACCAACCTTGGAACATCCAAGGTTTCGTGCACCGCTGTGAGGTCTTCTCCGAGAAGCCTTGTTTTTAGCAAGGATCGGGCATAAAACGGCGTGTCTTCCAAGGTACTCACAATCTGCGGCCCTGCGCTAGATTCGCTACACATGGCACGCTTGATTCGCCATGCTGATGCGGGTAAGGGGTAGCGTGTAGGTGCCACAAAGGGTGTGTGACTTCCGTCTGGACAAAATCTCTGCGACACAATGCGCCCCGGTCCTTTTTTTGGTCTCACGTCATACACCACACTGGTATCGCCATTGGCCATTTCGGCACGCGCCCAATCCCAATCCCAAAATCCTTTGTCAACCGGTTCATCTCCTTCATTGGAGTCCATGTAGGCGTGGCCTTGCCAACTCATATGTGGGCTGTCCATGTCGACTTTGACGCTTGAGCAAGGTGCAATGGGACCCCAGCGATGCAGGCCCTCATTGTCCAAGGCCGTTACAAAACGACACAGCCCTTTGGGGCGAACCGTTACGCGGCCTCTCACGCGCTTGGGCCAGGGCACATTGATCTCATCGATGTCGATGATCAACTCTTCACCAGTCCATCGCAAACTGCTGGGCCCAATTTTGAATTGGTGTGCGCTGCGATGAATCTGCTCACGGCCGCGCTCAGTCATCGTCCAACGCTTCCCTCCCCTGCCATACAAGGCCACATTCAGGGCGCAGAAATTTTCCGGATCTGCAAGGCCACCTTGAAGGCTCCGCGCCAAAGCGTAATACGGTGAAAAAACGCTGCCCACAAAAGCGATGATGGACAAACCATATTCGCCGTCATCACTCAACGCATCGACATACCACCAGAGATAACCACCCGGCTGGACTTGCTGGTCAAACCGAGGTCCTCCATCAGCGTCGCGGCCGCCAAACGACCCGACATGGCCGCCATCGGTAGCCCTGGCCCCGGATGAACGCTCCCCCCCGCCGTGTAGAGGCCCGGCACTTTGCTGCGCGAAGACGGGCGCCGAAAGGCCGATAGCCAACCGTGGGTTGCTTGGCCATACAGGGCTCCCCCACTGCCCGGAAAGAGATTCGCAAAATCCTGAGGCAAGGTTCGCACCACCTGCTGCGGCAAGGCTTCGATCTCCAAGCCACAGCGGCGCATCAGCGCCATACTGCTTGATTCGCATGCTTGTATCTCCGATGAATTAAATGAATGGGTATCGCCATCTGGGGGCGCATTAACAAGGCACAAAATTCTTTCTAAATCAGGCTGCGTGAGTCCGCTGTCGTTGCGATCTTGTGCGCAAACATAAACGGTTCCCTGAGAAGGCAATTGGCGTTTGTGAAAAATATCTTCAAACTCGGCTCGGTAATCTTTGTTGAAAAACACGTTGTGTCGCACCAATGGAAAACCGCTAGTTTTGACATGCATAGACATAGTAAATGCCGAAAGAGATCGCTGCTTTGGCTGAACTGGCATCACGCTATGGCTGACGGTTTCACCCAGCATGCCGTTAGCCAATGCAGCCACATCCCCGTTGAAAATCACATGGTCCGCGTCAATTCGCTCACCTGAGGAAAGCTCTACGCCACTCACCTGCCCTTGATGCGTGTGAATCTTGAAACACGTGACCCCATAGCGTGATTGCACACCATGCTTTTCACCTAAGTTTGCCAAGACGGATGCCACTTGGTACATGCCGCCTTTCACTGACCACACACCATCTAACTCCACTTGCGCGACCAACATCAGTGTTGCAGGTGCTGACCAAGGCGATGACCCGCAATACGTGGCATAGCGACCAAACAGCTGTTGCAATCGTGGATCGTGAAAGTGTCTACCTAAGCTGCGCCATAAACTGGCAAAAGGACCCAAGCTACTCAAAGTTGCCAAACCACTTAAACCTAAATCGCTAGCCATACTGAAGAGGCTTGGACGCTCGCTGCGTATATAAGGTTTTTCTAACGTGTCATACAAGGCACGGGTTTGCTGACAAAAATTTAAAAATCGGCGTGCCTCTTGTGGGCTGCTGAATTGCGCAATGGCATCGGCCGTGCGTGTTGTGTCCGAATACAAATCTAAAGTTTGCGGACAACCATCCCAAGCATGTCGAGCAAGAATCCCAATGGGCTCCATTTGCAACACATCTTCTAGCGATATGCCTAGAGGTTCCAGCATTTGGTCTAAGACCCATCGCATCGTGAAGACGGTAGGACCGGAATCAACTCCCACACCATCAACTTGCACCTGGCGAATTTTTCCACCCGGTTGGCTAGCGCTTTCAATCAAGGTGACGTCCAGTCCGCGATGCGCCAACACCAACGCACTGACCAAGCCTCCAATGCCAGCGCCCACCACCACGACGCGAGGTGTTCGCATAGATTTATGCATAGTGTTTGCCCATCCATTGGCCTTGCACCTTCAAAGGTACAAAACGCGCAAACATGGATTCAGAAAAATAGCCGTTTTTTTGAGCTGCTTGAATCGCCGCTAAGTGCGAACCCGTTCTCGCATAGGCGTTCATGTCTGACACGTTGTCCCAGATACTGAAAGTGGCTTGGCGAAAAAAAGGTGCCTCACCTAAACCCACCGCCAACTGACAACCATCCACACCTTCCAGTGCCGTTTGTGATGGCGGCGCATGTCGCCAAAATGCAGGGGCTTTGCTAAATTTGATGGAGGCCCTTGTCAAAGCTGCCACAGGTCCGTGTGAAGGAGGTTCGGCATTCACTTGCAAGCTGATACCGTCCCAACTGCCACGGCATGAAAATGCTTTGAGAGTCGCCCAGCAAAATTCATCCGATCGATTTTGGTATTCACGGACAAGTTTGGAGTGCGCAATGAAATCTTGCGCCTTGTGACAAGAATCGAACAACGCAAATACGCCTTGTCGTGATCGACTAGGGCGCAAGTCAAAGCCGCCATCAAAGCCACTTCCCAATACTTTTGAAAATAGCAAACCTGGAATGCCTCGCAAGGCGCGAGGGCCTCTCACAATGCGTGACCAACCCCACAGCCTAGAAGCCTCTGCAATGTCGGCCAACAAGATAACGGCCGTTTGGTCCTCAGCGCTAGCTTGTTGTGCATCGATCATGTCTGAATTTCCATAAAAAAAGGCCTGTACCGCAACGGGTGCAGGCCTTGTGAATTTCAGAGTTTAAGGCTTGGCAACCACTTGAAGTTCGGGAAAGTCTTTTGCCATCGCTGCGCCATAGAGCGGCTTGAATGCGCCTTGGTGGCAGGTGCTGCAATTGACTTTGGCCACATCGCCTTTAGGCCCCAAACGATTGGCTGGGAAGATATCGGTGAGAGGCGTCAAGTACTCGTTGTTCAACTCGCGCGCCATCCGAATACCATGCCAAGCAGTCACACGTTGTGGCCTAGACTCCTCCCACGATTGGAAGTTGCGTGTGTTGTGACAGTAAGTACAGTTCACCCCTAAAGACTCTGACATGTGCACCATCAAAGAGTAAGTGTGCTCAGTTTGCTTGAGAGATGCACGGTTGGCATTTGCACCCACACCCGCCATCGCCTCATTGCCGTTGACACGAATAGGTGCCGCGTCTTTGAGGTAAGGCGAAAAGGGATCAAACGGAAGTGAAGTCAGTCCAGCTTCTTTGGTAGCAATGTTTTGACCTGCTAAATCACCTAACAAGCTATTTGCATATTTTCGGTCTTTTGGCTCGGTCCAAACTTGCGCTGGTATGTTGTTTCCACGATGGCATGTGTAGCAAGTCACACCCGTTTCAGCCACGTGAGGCTTCCAGTCTTGATTGACTTTTTGCGTCATTTGGATCATGCGCCTTGCCACCACCTTGGTGTACTTACCATCATCTGCGAAATTTTGAACGTTATGACAATAAGCACAGCCTTGATCAGGTGCAACCCATTGCGTGATAGCGACCATATGCCGATTGAATTGCCCAACGCTCAAATCACCCAAGACTTTCACGTTTTGATAAGCCTTGCCGGCCTTAGGGCCATCAGCAGAAGCGGCATCTGGCGCGGCAGGCGCTTGATTCAAAGAAGCTTGTTTGATCAAGGTTCTCGGGTTATAGATTTGCTCCATACCCGTGCCACGATAACCCGTTTGAACAGTTTCAATCGGCGGACGTTCGCAGCCTGACAGCATGAACGCGACCCAAATAGAAAGAGCTAATTTAAAAATTATTTTCATGGTTTAACTCCCAAAATTGCAGGATCGACCACGACTGGGCTACCCAAGGGATACGCTGGCACAACATGGTGTTTGACAGACCAGAGATACCAGTTGTCCACCACAGTACCTGTGAGCAAAATACCAATACCACCCACTAGAGGACAAAGCACTGCAAACCACCAAGCCCAACGGTGGATAGATTCCATGGTGGCATTAAAGCCCATGGTCCAACGCCAGAACAAGCCAGCCCGCTCAGAAGCCGTGCCACGGTCCACAATTTGTTCAATCTCGCGCTCACCGCCGTAACGGCTGACCGCCAAAATGGTGGCTCCGTGCATCGCAAATAACAGCACCGATCCATACAAGAAGACGATGGAAAGTGCGTGGAATGGGTTGTAAAACAAATTGCCATAACGCAGGGATAAGGCGGAGACCCAGTCAAGATGCGGGAAGATACCAAAAGGTACTGCCTCCGACCAACTGCCCATCATGATGGGGCGGAAAAATCCACACACCAGATACAACCAAATCGCTGCAGCATAAGCCCAAGCCACGTGCGTTCCCAAGCCCAATTGACGCGCTCGCCTATAAGTGCGCGCCCACCACAGCAAGATGGAAACGGTCAGCATGAAGCCCACAATCAACCACCAACCGCCTTGCGCAAGCGGCGGAATATTCAAGCCATAGGCTGGAGGTGGCGGTTCTAGCGCCAGCCAAAACAACTGACGCACCAACTGAATGGGATTCCAGTCAACCGAGGCCAGCATATTGAAACCAATGATGTTGAACGCAGCGATGCCGAAAATCAAGGACGCAAGACCTAGGGTTCCTAGATAAACAGGGCCGATTTGGGCATTGCCAATGCGTCCTAGTAGGTGCACCAAGAATGGCGTACCTAACCTCTTATCGTCACCACGGGGTAAGTCCACGCCTTCGTGCAAAGGACCAACTGGCTGCACGTAGGTGAAAAGATTTTGATATTGAGACATTTCAATTTCCTCTTTTTAATCAAGTGCGCCAAATCGGCATGTTGAGCCACCAGCCCCACCACTCCGGCCAAGCACCCGTCCAAAACGGTCCACTGACCACGATGCAGACGATGCCAAACCAAACACCAGCGAGTGCCAAGAACAATCCCAGACGGTGAATACCCAGTGTGCCCACCGAGTAACCAATCAGATCTCGGAAAAAAGTATCTTCATGCTCAGGCGATTTCACTGTCTCACCTTTGCCAGGATTGGTGGCAGACAGCACCAAGCCACCGTGCATAGACAGCGCAAGCACGGTTGCAAAGAAAAGGGTCACAGCAATCATGTGCCATGGGTTGTAGTGGAAATGCAGGTACTGATAGGCGGTATTGCTCACCCAATCGAGGTGGCTGTAAATACCGTAGGGGAAAGCATGTCCCCAAGCACCCATCAGAACTGGTCGTATCACTTGCAAGCTCACATACGCCAAGATAGCCATGCCAAACGCCACAGGCACATGCAGGCCCATGCCTAATTTGCGGCAAATCTCAACCTCGCGCAAAGCCCAAGAAACAAAAGCACCAATGGCACACACCGTGATGAGTTGCCATAGGCCCCCTTCCATCATGGGTGCGAAACGCAACCCGTATGAAAGATCTGGCGGGGCAATGCTAATTTGCCAGGGATTCCATGTGGGCCCCATGGCCGCGCCCCACATAATCATCATGGTGCCGGAAAGTGCAAAAAAGATGGTTGTGATTCCGAAGAATCCAACATAGAAAGGACCGACCCAGAAATCAAACAGGTCGCCTCCAAAAAGAGTACCACCGCGCACGCGGTATTTACGTTCAAAACTTAACATAGACATAGTTGCATCCTCCGACCGAGTGACTGTTTTTGAGGTCTTGTAGGCTGAAAAATTATCAAATCAAAAAAGACAGACGTACCGTTCGATGTGAGCGGATTACGTCTGTCGGAATAAAGACCAATGGTCCTTACTTTTGCGGCAAAGCCGCGTTCTGGGGCTGAACTCTCGCCGCTGCGGCCTTGGCCGTATCGGGGTGCCAGCTGTTGATGTTGTATCGATCGCCACTGATTTGAATCAGATGAATCGATGTTGAAATAAAGGCAATTAACAGTCCGGTTAGAACAATTGCCTTGCGGGGATCTATCACACGCCAAATGCGCCACATAGTAATTTCCTTTCTTAGATCACATTAGAAATAACGGTATATACAGAAGTCTTCACTGCGTCAAACGTAGTCATGGACTCTTCTGCCCCAGGAAGCCAAACGCGCCAATTAAGAACGAACAATTGACCTACTAAAGCAATCGCCATGAAAACCATGAACAACAACACAAAAATCATCCAATAACCTTCGTAATGATCTACTGGGTGATAGTTTGTTTTGCCATCGTTAGAACTCGTCATACATACCTCCTTTTTATGGTTTATTTAAAACCAGGGACGCCAAATCCATACCAAGCTGTGAGCGAAGAAAGCTCCAGCGGCCCACAACAGGTATCCCTGTATGTAGTACGTATGGAACTCTTGGGCTTCTTCGTCTGTCAGCCCTGAGGGGTTAGCTGCATCAGTCATAGTTAGTGCCTCTTTCAAAATGCCTTGCGGCGATTCCCTGAACCCTGACGGGCACAGGACGGACTGCTTTGGCATGAATGCCGCCACAGTTAAACCCCCAGACTAGCTGGAGGATTGAACAGACCTCCGTCGACAAAAGTGCATCTTTCATGCATGCACCCCTGTCGTCGACTGTCCGAACAATTCAGTAAATCTTTGCGCTTGCACATGCGATCTGCCGGTTTCTCTTGCATCACGCTCTGCTTGATCGCGGAAACGTTTAGCAGCCGAAATACGCACCAACACGGGCTGCTGCTCTAACAATGCCTCCAACAGGTCCTGCGCTTCAGGTTCCCAAGGAATCGTTGACTCGACAGAGGCGCGCCCCAAAGTGGCCTCGATCTTGTCGAGCTCAGTGCCCAAAGGCAGGATATGGAATAGCGCATCAAACAATGCGTTGCAAAACTCTTGGATGATGTAGGTCGCACCTGCATAACCCATGAAAGGTGTGCCTGTGTGCCGGCGAATAATGGGCAGAGGGAAACTGGCAGGTATGAAACTGGTTTTCATCATGCCGCCACCACCACATTCGGCCAAGTAAATGCGTTCGTTGTAACTGCCGTAAAGCACCAAGGGTGTTTTCTCAGCAATTAATCTGCGCACTTCAGCGTTATCGGTTTTGGCACCTGGTAGACGCGAAATAGCGAAGTTGCAAGGCAAGCCCATTTCATCTTCTAAGAAATGGCGAATACCGCGTGTGTATGTTTCATTAGCGACAACGCCAAAGTTTGCCGTCCCAAAAAAATCTTGTGTGACAGAACGCCATAAATCCCAAATCGGTTTGATGGTGCTGTGTTTTTCTCGCTCAATGAAAGGCTCAGGATCTAGGCCTAACAACTCACCCAACGAGCGTAAAAATTTGGAGGTGCTGTGCAAACCAATGGGCGCCTGCAAATAAGGCCTCTCAAGGGCTTCGCACAACATACGGCCAAATTCACGGTACATGCAAATGTTGACGTCAGCTTCAACCAAACGCGATACGTCTGCGAGGTGAGAACCCAAAGGAAACACCATATTGACTTCAGCGCCTATGCCCTGAACCAAACGACGAATTTCAGCTAAATCACTCGGCGAATTGAAGGTGCCATAGCATGGTCCGATGATGTTCACGCGGGGTCTTTCGCCTTCTTTGCGAACGCGCTTGGGGACATGACGTAAACCATACTGTTGCCACAACCAGAGCATGGCGCGGTTGGCGCATTGCCATTGGTCTTCATCGATGGTGCGTGGCAAAAACCGTTGTAAGTTGGTGCCCTCTGGTGTCACGCCACCGCCAATCATTTCGGCAATAGAACCAGTGACCACAACAGATGGCAAATCTGGATTGAGTGTGGCGTGCGCTCTGCGCATCGCCCCTTCAGTTCCTTCGCGTCCAAGTTGCTCTTCCGCCAATCCTGTCACCACGATGGGTAATTCATGCGGAGGGAGCGCATCGGTGTAATGCAAGACCGACGTCACTGGTAAATTCTCGCAACCTACGGGGCCATCAATGACCACTTGCAAACCTTTGATAGCGGTAAACACATATACCGCTCCCCAATAGCCGCCAGCGCGATCGTGGTCTAGGACTAGCATCAGATCATGGCCTCCGATTTGCGTTTTTTGGCTTGCTTCTCGAGCTGCCTGCGCGTTTCGGCTTCAAATTCAGGCCTGTTTTGTGGCACGCCTTGTGAACTCTCCCACACACCTGCTGCATGTCCAGTACCTACGTCGCCAAAGAAGGCTTTCATTTCTTCAAAGCGTGACTTGTTAGCAATGGCGCTGTTAATCACTTGTGCAAGAGAGCCTGCTCCAGCTGGCCCCATCAGCGGCCTCGCTGAAATGAGATTGGTGAAATACAAACCAGGAATGCTCAGTTCTTTAGCAGCTTGCACAACGGGCGTTGTGCCTATCGCTAGATCGGGTTGCCATTCATGCATGGCGGCTAAGTCTTGTTCTAGCGATGCGCGGTATTGCACATGAACGCCGTGGGCCTCCAGCCATTCGCAGTCAGATGCACTCCAAGGAGTTTTAGGACAGGCAGTTCCCACGTAGCGCAGATCTGCCCCGCTCTCGACCAACAAACGTGCCACCAACAACTCAGAGCCTTCGTATCCGCTCAAAGTGATGCGGCCTTTGATGGGTGACTTGGCAAGCCCCCCTTTGATGGCTGGCAACATGATGTTTTTGACCATATCGATTTGCGATTGCGCAACATTGGCCGCGTTACCAATCGCTTGCAACCAAGCTTCGGTGCCGTCGTGCCCGACAGGTGCTGATCCCACGATGGGGCGTCCAGCAGATTCAAACTCGCGAATGCTGGCGGTGTAAAAAGGATGAATGGCAGCGACCGCTGCGCAGTCAAGCGCCGCATACAACTCACGCCACTCACGCGTAGGGACAACCGGCCCTGCTGCAATACCCATCGGCTCCAGCATGCGCCCAATGATCATGGGGTCAGCTGGAAACATTTCGCCCAGCAGCGTGATAGTTGGTTTATCAGAACGCCCTGCTCTGGGTGCTTGAACTGGACCGGCCAAAATTTCTTCGCGTGCATATTTCAGCATCGCACCGGCCAACACATCTTTGGCTTCAGCGTGCGTTGGCACACCAAAACCGGGGACATCAATACCGATAATGCGAACCCCGTTGATATCTTTCGGCAGCAACTGAAGAGGTACACCACTTGCGGTAGGTACGCACAAGTTGATGATCACTATGGCGTCATATTTTTCAGGGTCTGCCTGGTTGTAAACCGCTTCACGAATGTCTTCAAACAGCTTGCCTGTGACCAAAGATTCCGAGTTAAAAGGTACATACCCTACGCTGCGTTTAGCACCGTAAAAGTGTGATGTGAAAGTCAAGCCGTAAACACAACATGCAGAGCCCGACAAAATAGTGGCGGTGCGTCGCATGCGCAGTCCAACGCGCAACGATCCAAACGCTGGGCACATGCTTTGCGGTTGGTCATGCGGACCCGCATTGGGATCTACTGGATAGTCTTTGGCGTATTGCGCTAACACCTCTGACTTACCAGAGGCCTTGGCTGCAGCCAACATTTTTTCACCGCCTGCGTGACACCCCATGCCGTCGCCTTCTATGGACGTGCTCATGCCCTCAGGCACTTTGTCAGTGGAGGCAATGATCGGTATGGTTTTTATCATGGTTGACTGCTTGCTTGGTCTCAAACTTCGTCGTACACAACTTCAAGCGTCGGCTTGCTGGTGTCGGTCTTGCCGCACATATCAAATTGGGTTGCAGGCTCCAGCACCACATCGCGCCCGACAGCAGAAGCTGCAAACAGACCCAACAGTTGGTCTTGGGTCATAGGCTTAGGACGCACAGGCTGTGAGGTACCTACGTTTTCCGCAAGTTCTGCAAACATCGGTCCCCACACTGAATCGGGGCGTCCAATAATTTCGTAGCTAGCACTCTTTCTGCGAATATCTTCGTTAGCAGGGATCGTCGACAACACAGGAATACCCACTGCCTCGGCAAAGTTGGCGGCCTCTCCGGTTCCATCGTCACGGTTGATGACCATGCCAGCCACGCCCACGTTACCGCCGAGTTTTCTGAAATATTCAACAGCCGAACAAACATTGTTGGCAACATACAAAGATTGCAAATCGTTGCTGGCAACCACAATCACTTTTTGGCACATGTCTCTGGCGATAGGAAGACCGAATCCTCCGCACACCACATCACCTAAAAAGTCGAGCAACACATAGTCAAAGCCCCACTCATGGAAGCCGAGTTTCTCAAGCAGTTCAAAGCCGTGGATGATGCCGCGCCCACCGCAACCACGTCCAACTTCTGGCCCACCCAATTCCATGGCATAAACACCATCGCGTTTAAAGCAGACATCGCCAATCGCGACAGGTTCGCCAGCCAATTTTTTCTTAGATGAGGTTTCGATGATGGTGGGACAGGCACGTCCGCCGAACAACAAACTGGTCGTGTCACTTTTAGGGTCGCACCCAATCAGCAAAACTTTCTTTCCTTGCTGCGCCATCATGTAGCTCAGATTGGCCAAGGTGAAGCTCTTACCGATGCCACCCTTGCCGTAAATTGCAATGATTTGCGTTTCTTTGGTGACTTCCTGCGTGCTGACGGCATCCATTGGTATGGCAGCCTCTTCTCGCAAACGGTCCACGAATTGGATAGTTTGTTCGTTCGACGTTGATTGTTTATTCATGCGTGGGCACTCCAGTCCAAAACCATCTTGAGGCAAGAAACATCGCCAAACGCAGTCTCATAGGCAGCGTTGGCAGAATGAAAGGCTTGCACATGTGTGACCAAACCTTTCAGAGAAAGTTGTCCGCTGTTGACCAGTTGATTGACTGCTAACAAATCGGATCTCTTCCATTCGGCAGACACGCGAATACGCGCTTCACGGCCAAATGCAGGCGAGTAAGAAAACTGAAGACCGTGCTTGTAGAAACCAGCCAAGACCACTTCACCGCCAGGACGAATGCGTTGGATCAACTGATCCAAAACGCTCGCATCGCCATTGACGTCATAAATGGCTTGGTAGTCTTTGCGTGGGTCATCCTCAGGACGAATGACTTCGTAGCCTTGTGCGCCCTTGGCGATTTCGGGTTGCGTTTCCCACACCGTTGGCGCAGGGCATCCGGCCGCGATGGTGAGTCGCGCTAACAAGCGCCCCATCACACCGTGGCCAATGATCAGGTCGGGAGGGGTGAAAGGTTCCTGTGTGCCACCACCTGAAACGGCGTGGTACGCAGTGGCGGCAAGCGCCAATAAAACGGCATCCGTTCCTAGCGTATCGGAGACGGGTAAAACTTGCGTATCCGACACCACCAATCGGGATGCGGCTCCGCCATACATACTTTTGACACCCGAGAAGCAATTGGCCCCTGGGACAAAAACCATGTCGCCTTCTTTTAGCTTGGCACCTTTGTGCGCTTTGACCACTTGACCAAAGGTTTCAAATCCTGGGATCAAGGGGTAATCCATGCCTGGCAAGGCTGACATGCTGCCATCCCACAACATGCGCTCAGCACCGGTACTGATACCGCTGTACTGCACAGCTACTTCTACTTGACCCGCTTCGATGTTGGGAAGCTCGAGCGCCTGTAATGACAATTTCTTGGGTCTATCAAAAACGACTGCAGTAGATTTCATAGGTGTATTTTTAGCCTTACAGTTATGAGTGTCAAGATTAATTTACAGTTTTTGATGAAAACTAGGGCAAACACTTATGTTTTCGACCCAAAAGAATTTGCGCATGGATCGGCATGTTGTTGGGAACCTGCTCCACACCCATAAACCCTGCCTTGCGCATCATCCCCATCAACTCCTCTGGGGTTCTAAGCCGGCCAGCCCCCATGGCGAGCAAATAGAAATG
Source organism: uncultured Burkholderiales bacterium (assembly GCA_903880855.1). Lineage (GTDB taxonomy): Bacteria > Pseudomonadota > Gammaproteobacteria > Burkholderiales > Burkholderiaceae_C > Limnohabitans. The sequence goes on from CAIRQX010000094.1 coordinate 20,979, forward strand.
AAAGTACGCATCTGTCTGCGTCAACCCGTCTACGCCCTGGGAGTAGGTATTTGCCATTGGCTCGGCCAAGAGCAAAGTTCCGCCCGCAGGCAGTGCGTCGTGTATTTTTTGCAGTAATTGCTGAACTACCGCATCAGGGTGGTCATGCGCCACACGCACCAAAGTGACCAAATCAGCCCCTTGGGGCAAGGGGTCGTGCAAGAAATTACCGGGGCATAAATCCAATCGATCAATCAATCCCTTACTCTGAAACGTAGCCTTAGCCAACTCAAGCACAGGGGGCAAATCAAATAATTTGATTGACAGGTGCTTGGCATGCAAGGCCAGTTCACTGGCAAATCGGCCCTTGCCAGCGCCCACATCTAAGACGCAACGGTGCTCTTCAAAATAGTAGGAACCAAGGATTTCTTGAACGACAAATTCTTGGGAGGAAGCCATCAAATCTGAATAGCGGCTGAACTTTTCCTGGGCCGCGCGTTCGGCTGCTTGCGCATCATGTGCATACGGCCAATATTCGGCCATGCTGCCCCGCCACGCATTGTTCAAAAAGGCCAAGGGGTCTTCCATGTCGCGGTACAACAAATGGTTGTGCTCGACCATGGCGCCGATTCCTGAATGCACAGCCAGAGGAACACCGAGGGCACCTAGGCCAAATCTTTGATGGCTGCGGTACTCCAACAATCCTAAAGAAACTGCCGACAGCAACAAGCGCTGCAAAGCTTCTGCTGGGAGCTGTGTTTGCAATGAAATTTGCTGCAGGCTCAAAGGCCTTTGGTGAAGCATTTTGAACAGGTCTAGTCGAACGCAACCAAGCAGCACTTGGGAATAAACAAACCCCGACATTAAGTCGAAAATTTTTTGTGTCCGACGTTTTGTGATCCAACGCGTGAAAGGGTTACCCAATGACCACTGGTACATCTTTGGGCTTGCGTAGATACGCTCCAACCACTGCAACAAACGGTCTTGCCAAGTGGTTACCTCAATCAAACCGTGAGACAGGCTGGCAATATCCATGGGCTTACTCACTGAATGATTTGCTGTTGTTGCGCCCCATTACGCAGTGAGACACGCCTCTTTGCAGGCTTTGCGCTCACAGCGCGCTTGCGATAGTCCTCACACATAGACTTAGGCACTAAGCGCTGAGACTCCATCAAAACCAACTGCTTGAGCATGTCTCTGCACGCGCACTCGGGAATGGAATCTCCCGCTTGCTTGATAAGCGAATCAAAATGCGCAATCGCACCATCCAAGCCCAAGGCTTGGGCCGAGCTAGGTCGCTCATTGAGTTTGTCTTGGCCAACGGGTTTGCCCAACATTGCAATGTCGCCCAACACATCACGGATGTCATCTGCGACTTGGTAGGCCTCGCCTAAGAAAGCCCCCAAAGACGCCCACGGCTTGGGCGATTGACCACTGGCAATCGCTCCCGCGGATGTCGCGGATACAAACAAGGCCCCTGTTTTAGACCGCTGGTACTGCGCCAAGTCTGCGGAGGTTTCGCACTCCCATGCTTGCCCGGCCACAATGCCGTTGGGTAAGCCTACCCCTTGGGACAGGTTATCCATCAGAGCAATCATTCGGTCTGGGTGTTGTCGACCGGCGTTTAGCAGCACTTGGTAGGCCATGACGATCAATCCGTCACCTGCCAACAGGGCCAAGGGCTCACTGAAGGCCTTATGTACCGTTGGTAAACCCCGTCGAAAATCGGCGTTGTCAAACGCTGGCATGTCGTCATGCACCAACGACGCGCAGTGCATCAACTCCAGAGATACCGCGGCAGCATTGGTGAGTTCAGGGGCATCGTCTCCACACGCCTTGGCCACGGCCAGACAGAGCTGCGGGCGAATTCTGGCGCCACCCGAGAAGACAGCGTGGCGCATGGACGCCTGCAATCGAGGGGGTGCCCCTGACCCAACGGCCGTCTCAAAGTGTGACTTCAGCGCCTCTTCGGCCCGTATCAATAGACTCATACCGCCCCCTTGTAATGTCACTGTCGAGAAGAAATGACAGATCTTTATGTAAATATATCATTACATCTGCTATTGTCAATACTCGTTGACACTTTGGCGGTTTAGGGCCTTCAGCCCTGGGGGGTCAGCGTTTTAGGGTCGAATTTAAGAACTCAATGACGGCCTTCAAGCCAATGTCGGGTTGCTCTTCCTGAACCAAATGGCCTAATTTGGGCAATAGCACTATTTGAGATTGCGCCAATATATTTGAGTAGCTTTTTGCATTACCACTGGGGATCATGCGATCTTCTTCACCCCAAATTAACAAGGTTGGGGCTGTTATTTTTTTCAGGCGCGGAACGGGATCGGTATAAATGGTTTGGTTCGCCCGCTCCAATATGGCGGCACGAACGCCCGGCGCTCGCAACATATCGTAGTAACGATCCACCAAACTGTCGTTCAAGGCGTTGGCATCAAAAAATGCAGGCTCAATGGATTTGCGCACCAAGAATTTGGGAAGCGAAAACTTGATCACCCCCATGATCCCTGGCATCGCATAGGGCTTGGTGCCAATGTCTTTGGTCTCTGGGAAGCCATCGGGCGCCATCAGAACTAAGGCATTCACGCGATCTGGTTGCGAGGCTGCCAAGCCCCAAGCCATTTTTCCGCCCATAGAGTGCCCGATAAGTGAGTAAGTAGACAAACCTAACTTATCTACAAAATGCATCAATGTGGAAACATCTTTTTGCTCGGAATAATCTTGGCTAGGGCTGGCGCCAGTGAGGCCAAACCCAGGTAAATCTAAGCGGATCACCCTGTAATCTTTTTCTAGCGGAGTAGCCCATGCATCCCAGGTTTGGAGGCTTGAACCAAAACCATGCAATAACAAAAGAACAGGCGCATCTTTAGGGCCAGTGTCTTTGTAATGGATATGCAGCCCGTCCACTTCCACAACATGTTGCGAAGCAGATCCATAACGCAACTTGAGTTCATACAACGCAATGTCTGGCGCCCACAAACCATAAAGTACACCCGCTGATAAAAAAACACTGGCCAACAAAACACCACCTAGATTGAGTAATTTATGCATACGTTTACTAAATTGCAAACTTATTTTTTGTCAACCATTATGCATTTAAACTGTTCAACGTCGCTGTGTTTGCATCGTTGAAACACCTGCTTAAGGCTTTGACAAGCTCCATTCATTTAATTAAAAATTTCTCCCATGAAAGCCAAAGCCATTGTTTTTGAAGCCCCAAAATCTTTGCAGGTTCGTGAACTTGAACTCGCGCCCATGGGTCCACTTGATTTAGAAGTTGTGGTCTCTTTCAGTGGCATCAGTACAGGCACTGAACGCTTGTTGTGGGAAGGTACTATGCCCCCCTTTCCTGGCTTGTCTTACCCGCTAGTTCCTGGTTATGAAACGGTGGGCACCATCGTTGATCTAGGCGCAGAGGTTTCTGGTTTACAAAAAGGAGACCTCGTTTTTTTACCAGGCTCGTATGCGTTTCAAGGTGTTCAAAATTTATTTGGCGGTTCGGGCGCACGTCTTGTGGTGCCGCATGATCGAGCAGTCAAACTTGACCCTGCTTTGGGTAGTAAAGGCGTGTTGTTAGCTTTGGCAGCCACTGCACACCATGTGTTCACCGTGGGACGAGAAGGTGTAGCTTTAGCCTACCCAGACCTGATCATTGGTCACGGCATCATGGGCAGATTGTTAGCGCGCATGGTGGTTGCTGCTGGAAAGCCCGCCCCAGTAGTTTGGGAAACACAAGCTATTCGACAAGCAGGCGCTTTAGGGTATGACGTGATCCATCCCGATCAAGACACGCGCAAAGATTACCGCTGCATTTGTGATGTGAGTGGTGATGCTGGCATTTTGAATCGTGTCATTCCCAAAATGGCAGCTGGCGGTGAAGTAGTGCTCGCGGGGTTTTACAAACAAGATTTGGCTTTTGCCTATCCGCCTGCATTCATGCGCGAAGCCACCATTCGTGTTGCTGCGCAATGGAAAAAACATGATCTCGATGCCGTTGTGGCTATGTTTCATGATGGTAGTTTGCCGCTTGAAGGGCTTATTACCCATTTTGAAAAAGCTGATCAAGCCCAGCATGCTTACGAGATCGCTTTTGGTGATCCGCAATGCCTGAAGATGGTGATCGACTGGACTAACTAAACCCAGACGTCGACTTCGCTGCCCAGGGTGTCAAGACGGTTCTTAGCCCCATCATGCAAATGGCTCTCCCGATCAGTCTGGCCTATATTTGTCAAGTTATCCGAGATCTCATCCACAGCAAATGTGCGCGGCTTAGAGATGGCCGATATTTTTTTAATAGCAGTTTGCGCCCTATTGACAGTGCTATTCATGCTGACGGCACCAATACGCATATAAGCCCCCTTTCCCCTATTATTTGAATAATCGGCAGAAGAGGAGGTTCCTTTAGGTTGAACTTAGAGATTCTGTAGTTGTAAATTGCATAATAAATTTAGCGCCCTTCGTGCAATCCATATCAAGCGACAAACTACCGCGGTGATTGTCCATAACAGCACGGCTTAGCCACAAGCCTACGCCCATGCCATCGTTCTTGGTTGTGCGAAACAATTCAAATATGGTCTCCGCTGACTCAATCGACACACCCATCCCACTATCTTCGATATTGAGAAGTACTTTGTCGATATTTTGAGTCGAGGTGATTTTGATGGATCGTTTACCGCTTTGATCTTCAAGAGCGGCTATGGCGTTATTTAGAAGGTTTAGCACCACCATCTCTAATTGGCCTTCGTCACCACGAACGATCAACTCAGTATCTACATCGACAATCAAGTTAATATTTTTGATCTCACACTCATCTTTTATCAAATCAACAGAGGTCTGAACAACTGAAGCAAAGCTGACATCTTTGAAATCACTGAAATTATTATGAAAAACTCTTTTAACATTTTTAATAATTTGCGAAATCTTATCTACGTCTTTGATTAAATAATTCAAATTAGACTTCAAGAAATCTTCATTTGGGGGCTTATCTACAACTGCCAATAAAAATTCAGCATTAAGACGAATCGCAGTAAGTGACTGATTGATCTCATGCACAAAAGAGGAAGCCATTATTCCGGATCTACTAGATTTCACAGAAGACGCTAAAGAAGTCAATATTCTGTTTTTCTCTAAAAGAACTAAAGACAATTGGTTATTGAGTTCGTCCGCATTTTTTAATTCTTCGTTAAGTTTATTGATTCTCTGTGCGTCTATCAATTGCACATTAAGAGCAGCCTTTTCAGAAGCCCAAGATTTCTCCATGTAATACCCATTGATTGCGATGAAGGTAAGTACGTCAGCCGCCATTACGCCCCAGCGGGTTCCAAATGAAATGACATTTTCACTAAAAATATCAATGTGGGAAGGATCCGAACCGCGGGTTACAAAAAATACTCGTATCCAGTAACAAATAAGCGATAGAAAAGAAAAGACAACTAACAATTTTCCAAAAAAACTTGGCTCATTTTTTTGCAACCGAATCAATTCATAAATATGCCAAATTACACAAACACTCAATACCGACATTATCAAAACAACACGCTGCTGAAAGGTTCCGTGAATTCGGGTGTATTCAAATAAGAAAAAGAAAATAAAGAGTAAAGAAACAGAAATGAATTTGAGCTGGGTAGAAATCTTTGTACGCCATCTTCTAAAGAGAAATCCAAGTGTTAAGGCGGCCGCAAAAATACTTGTATTTGCTAAAGTAAGGAAAAATTTATCAACAAAAGGGGCTGCTGCAAAAAATGAGTATCCAGCAGCTATAAAAATCAAAGACCCCCGCCAATAATTAGTCATCTGGCTGTTGACTTTAAGATCCAAAAAGGCGGATATGGATAGCCCTAGGATGAGCAAAGCAAAGCCTAGAAATGAGATAACGTTTATGTCTAGCATGCGTAGATGCTAACCAATTATCCGAAAAGACATGGAGTCATATCTATTGGTCGCCCACTTCTCTTGGATAAAAAATAGGCAGGATTCTTTCCTTATCTATGAGCGGTTTCCACATTGAACAAGTTTCATTAGATTGCGTTTGAGAGCCGTCAAAGCCTCCTCCAACACAAAGCCCTGACTTCCAACATCTGCAGGAACCACATTCATTGAGGTCGTTTTTTTGAAATGGATTTTCACTCGCCATACCTAAACTCATTTTGATTTAAAAGTTTTATCGCTTTGGTCCATAGATCCAGTGACACGACCCCCTTTTTGGATTTCTAACTCACCGTAGATTAAATTACCGTTAATCAAACCTGTCGAGTGAACTAAAACATGCTCTGCGCATGAGACCTCGTCATGAATTTCGCCGTGGACATCCATTTCACGTGATTTGATTTTCCCTTTAATGACACCGTATTCGCCAACTTGTAAATCATCCACAGATATTTCACCCGTCACTTTTCCATTGATAAATGCCTTGCCCATTGCAGAAATTGATCCGACAAACGTTACCCCCTGACCAATGGTGATGCTATTGCTGAGATTCAAACTTCCTAAGCCATCTTTTTCTTCATTCATATTTTTGTTCTTTCAATGTGATATTTTGGATTCCACGGTTTGGAAGTCTCAACAGATTACCTTGATAAAAAAGTTTGAAACCGTTCAAGTTATGACTAAAAATTTCAAAAGGAGGACGTCCTCTAACAGTTTGAGATTGCGCGCTTTTCAAATGCAAAACGTGTAACTTGCTTGTGGCATCTTTTAAGCAAATTGCTCCGTCCATATTGGCCACCACGTATACGTAGTCACCAGGCTTAGTTGCCTGATACCCACCCACTGAAATTGGTTCATCGCCCCATTTACATTCAGACGGGTTTTCATCCATAGTTTTTGTTTTAGCCTCTGTAGATGTTGCTAATGCGGGGCCTGAATTCTTTGATTCCACTAGGGGGGTTGCAATTGGCGTTAGGGTTGGTGATTGCTGACTAGACTTTTCTTGACTAGATTCAGAGTTAGCGGTAGATAAATAAACGCCAGACAAAGCAAGTCCCGTGAATATCACCACTGCGCCAACAACCTGCAGTCTTGGTGGGAGTTTTGTTTTTTCTGTTTCTACTGTTTCAATTACCGTAGCAATTTCAGGCTCCTGCGTTTTGATTTGTTCTGGTGCGAGTCCTAGAGGTTCGACATCTGCACCGAAATGCATAAGCAGCTTGCGACCTGTTGCTAGTTTTATGGCTGGGGTGTAGAAGCTACTGTCGCCACCATCCTCTAATTGTTTAACTTGGGTAGTTGATAAGGAGTGGGTTCTAGCAAGCGTTGTTATTTCGACTTCCGCGTCAATTCTTAATTTTTTGAGTAATGCCCCATCTACTGCTAACCAGACTTGGTTTGTCATGGTTTAAGTTTCAAAACTACTTTGCTAAAAAAGAATGGAACTTAACGGTAGGTCCACTTTGATTACGAACAGACTTAAAGTCTTCTCTTCGCTTTCTAATCCACGTCATTGGCGTCGTAGCTTTATATTTCGCAAAAGAGGATTGAATGGACAAATGGTCGAACCCAGACTCTTGCATCAACTCGGACCAGCCAATTTGCTCTTGAATATGTTCATCAATCCAAGCGCACAGTTCTTCGAACTGTGCTTTGTTGAATCCTTGTTGCGTATGGTTTACTGGTGAAAGCATATGAATTCTCTTGAATCGATTTGCGTCCAAATATTGAACGCTTATTACAATTTAGTCATATATTGGATTGCCTTCGTCCGTTTTGGCCAATCCCCAATTGGGGAATTGAGTCAAGTTTTTTTTAGGTATAAACCCTTGCCCATTGCTTTGAGCTTTAATTCGTTCAACCCCTATGGATAAAAAACACGTCTATTTAGTCGATGACAACCAGGAAATTCGTTTCCATCTGAAAGGCTTACTAGTCCAGAAGGGCTTTAGCGTGCACGACTTTGATAGCGCCCAGACTTTCATAGACGCGCTAGAAAAGTTGATGCACCCCTGCGTATTGGTAGTAGATATGCGAATGCCAAAGCTAAGTGGTCTCGATTTGCAGCATCAACTGAAGTTAAAGAATATTTTTATACCTTGTGTTTTTATCAGCGGTGAGAGCCAGCCCCAGGAAATTATTGATGCGATGAAAACAGGAGCCATAGAGTTTTTATGGAAGCCATTTAAAAGCGATCATTTGATTGCCGCATTAGATCGCGGGCTTGCACTCGATATTGATAATACGAATATTCAAAAAAGAAAAACCAAACTACAAGCTTTACAAGCCGATTTAAGTCAAAAAGAAAATGAGGTTTTTCTACTCATGCGCAAAGGCTTAAAAAACAAAGAGATAGGCGAAAAACTAGGCGTCTTTTCAGACACTGTCAAAAAACATCGCGCGCAAGTCTTGGCCAAAATGCAAGTTACAACCCTTCACGAGCTGTTACAGCTATGGGAAGGGATTGAACCATCAGCTTAAGCGCACTTAGGGTTGGGCGCATGCGCTTTGAGTGATGCTCTGGCAGCCATTGCCTCAAAACGCTTTTTAATGCTGTTTTTCATAAAGTATTCCAATACGGTTTTTGGAACCATAGAGTTGAGTTCAATCACGCTTTGATAGACGAACTTTGTTGAACTGCCTTGAGGTTCGAGACGCCATGTACCTTTGTAAGTTTTGTTATCGCCTTGTATCTGCTCGAAATTTAAACCCCGATTTGAGATTTCGGTGTATTCGATGGTTGTGTTTATTTCCAAAGGGAATAAAAGGACTGTCTCTTTGGCTTTACGCTCGACGATGACCTTATTATCCGTTCTTGAAATGATCTTTGATTCTGCAATTCCTTTGATATTTCTGGCGTCTTCATAATCTGTGATGAATGCGAAAGCGTTGCAGATATTCATAGGGACAGAGTAAGAAGCTCTCACATCAAAACTATCACCCACCTTATGCACACTGACGACCAGGTCTGCCTTAGGCTGATGCTCTGTTGCGTTACAGGTAAATGCCAAAACACCTAGGATAAATACAACTAGGTGCTTCATGGGTGAAGGGTTAAGCAGTTGACCATGGCCAGCAAGCTATTTTTTATAGCGCTTCATCATTTAGTAGGTTTCGGAGGCCTGTGCAATGCACAAATCTTGTTGCCGGTTGGGTCGCGAAGATAGGCCAGATTGATAACACCAAATGGTCCTTCTCTTGGCCCTGGTGGGTCTTCGCATGTGGTTCCACCGTTGGCAATACCGGCGGCATGAAACGCTAATAATTGCTCAGGGGTTTCTGCCAAGAATCCAATCGTTCCACCATTTGCATGGGTTGCGGGTTGCCCATCAATAGGTTTAGAAATTGAGAAAGAACCCTTGGGACTGCGGTAGAAATACCGCATGTCGTTGTTGATCACACCGGGGGCAATTCCTAATGTGCCGAGAACGGCGTCATAGAATTTTCTAGATGCTTCTAGGTCGTTGGCGCCGATCATGACGTGACTGAACATTGTTTATCTCCTTTTTAAATGACAGTGAATGTTACTTGCATTAAAAAGAAAGGAAAATACGTTTTATATGAAAGCCACACTCACCGCCCTTCTCATGGCATGCTGCTTTTTAGCGCAAGCCAGCGACTTATCGCAAAAACTTCAATCATCCGAGTACGTATTGTTGATGCGACACACCTTAGCCCCTGGCATTGGCGATCCGGCCAATTACTCACTGGAAGATTGCAAAACCCAAAGAAATCTGAACTCTGAGGGAAAAAGCCAAGCAGTTTTTGTAGGCGAGTGGCTTAAAAAACAAGGTGTTAAGAATGCCGAAGTGCACTCCAGCGTATGGTGCAGATGCAAAGATACTGCAGCATTGCTTAACTTTGGCGAATACAAAGTGGAACCTGCATTAGCTTCATTTTTTGACGACATGTCAAAGGCCAAAGAAAGTAATTTAAAACTTCAGCGGTTTATTGCAGGCAAGATTAAATCTAAAGGCGATAAAGCCTTGATCATGGTGACGCACCATGTCAATATTTTGGAATTCATGGGCGAGAACATAGCCTCTGGCGATATGGTTCTTGCCAAAGTTAATCCAAAAGGCGAGTTAATCTCTTACAAATTGATACCTAGACCTGAGTAAGACGTCGCAGGCTGAAGGTTGGTATCACAGCGATGCCTACCAATCGACCATTCAGTATCGTAAGAATAATTCGGCTGGGAATTTGATGATGGCGGATGGGATACAGCCTTATTGAAAAGAAAAGTTATTTAAAGCAAAAACTGCATCTTTAAAATCATAAAAGAAATCTACGCCTTTTGGTTTTTTTCTTATGACAGAAATGCCGGCACCACCCACCCATATTTGTATCTCAGGTGGCAACAATCGCCGAAAGTGCAATATGGTTGGCAAGATTTCTTTTGATGGATGCGCAAAACTAAAAGACAGCGCAACCACATCTGCCTTACATGACATAGCAGCCAACTTTAGATTATTGAGAGGAATACCGGATCCAATATTGATTGTGTTCGCCCCTTCCTCAGCCAGAACAGCCTCCGCCATCAATAGACCCAGTAAATGATGCTCTCCTGGGGGAAGGGCCAACAAAATGACTGGTAACCCATCTCTTGGTCGCAAACGGAGTATCTCTGCATGCAAATAGCGTTCAATATGCGCCGTGCAAAGATGCTCATGGTGGATATCGATTTCATCCCGACGCCAAGCTTCACCAATGCCGATCATGAGTGGAGCGATTGTATTTTGGACAAAATCAAGCATGATTTGCTTGCCACGCTTTTTAATTAAAAGAGATAAAAATCCTTTTAAGTCGTTTAGCTTGATGTGCTCAATGAGTGTAAGTATTGATTCATCTGGCGCAAGGACCACAGCGTTCAAGCCAAGTTCAATCTTAAGTTTCTCAAGCTCCAAGACAGTCTTACCAACAACTTGAGCAGGCCGAAAACCTGCTTCAAGCAATCTTTTTATTAAATGAAGCTGCTCGACTGTATTGCCTGAGTAGGCAATCTTTCCATCATCGTTTGATTCCTTAGGCGGAAAGCCAAAACGTTGGCGCCATTTTCTTAATTGTTCTTTTCCGAATCCGGTTTCACGTTCGATTTCGGAGGGTAAGAAAAATGTGCTGCTAAGCATGATTTGTCACGGTAATTAACTATTTAACCCGTTGGCTTCCAGTTGCCGACAAACTTACAACCACTGTTGGTTGAACTAATCGCAACTTACGAAGATCTTTTCCGCTTGCGCTAAGCGCATTCACCAATTTGATATTGAGTTGCGAGCGCACTGCTGAAAGTTCTTGCGGAATGTTCAAAGTCCACGCTTCAACTTGAAATCTCAATCCCTCTTCCTCAAGACCGATTAGATAAACCCTAGGAAGTGGACTTTGCAACAATGTGTCGCAAGACAAGGCTGCTTTTTGTAAGATTTCTTGCAAACTATCTATTGATTCATCTTGATCGGCCAATACATCAATAGCGATACGTGTTCGAGATTGAGAGCGTGACAGATTGGTTATTTGTGTTGTGATGATCATTTCATTGGGCACTACAGTCTCGCTGCCTGAAATATCTTCAATGACAGTGAAACGCGTACGAATATCTTTAACGATACCCTCGCATTCGTCGATCTTGACATGGTCACCAATTTTCAGAGAGCGTTCAAAAAGAATTAAAAAGCCACTGACATAGTTAGCTGAAATATTTTGCAACCCAAAACCCAGCCCCACGCCCAACATACCACCCATGACCGACAAAACGGTTAAATCGACGCCGACTGCCGACAAGCTAAACAATGTACCCACCACCAATAGCGCAATCCGAATAAGGCTAGAACTTACCTTTCTAAGTGATAAATCGTCTACGGCTTTATTGAGCACCTTTCTCTCAATAAGGTAAGAAAGCCAAAGCGTGAATACGATCATCACCACGATGGATAGCAAACCCTCAAATAGGGTACGCATATCCAATTTAGACTTTCCAAAATTGAGTTCAATCGATTGCAGTTCGTTTAGAACGCGAGGCAATAGCCCTGTGATCCAAAGCAAACCAATGATCCAACCCGTCCAAGCAATTAAGCGCTCCACTAAACGCACCCACATCGACTCTGGATAAGCCACAAGTAAAACGCGAGCAATTAATCGGAACCCCGACATGAGTGATAGGACGTAAATTGCTGTTCTAAGAAATACAGCGTCTTGGTATCCCTTTAGCCCATGGTGGGCAATAAAAACAACGACTAAGGCTATGAGCGGAAAAAGTAATCCATCAAATTGACGCTCTCCAAACAGTATGGAATCTTTGGGCGCATCTTGGCCCAGTAACTTTGTAACCAACCAAGCCGATAAAAGTGCGGCCAACAAAATTCCCGCGTCAATCATGACTACGGGATTACGCCAGTCTTGCGTCCAATTTAGAAGTTCGAGCATCATGCGATAAGTCTAACTTTTATAAACTATTCAGGGTTTCTACTAGGCTATAAATTGAGTTGGGCAAGTTGTCCACATAAGTAACGACTAAGAACAGTCGGTTCAACCCACCACTTGGCAATCAAGTCTTAATCAAATTTTCAACAAATAATTTCTAACACTTTAGACAATGAATTGCCTTCATAGTTTGGCTTCTCGCCAATCTCTTCAAATGGGTGTCCCTGTCGGTTTACCCAGAACACATCAAAACCATACCACCTAGCTGAAAGTGCATCCCAAGCATTACTAGAAACAAATAGGATTTCTTCTTTGCTTACTGAAAAGTTTTTTAATAAAAGCTCATAAGCCTGAGGTGCAGTTTTAAACAAACGCACATCTTCGACCGTGATTACTTTATCCAAATAGGGTTTTAAGCCATTTGCTTCAACGACTGTAGCGAGCATTTCTCGACTCCCGTTAGACAAGATGGCAGTCGACAAGCCTTTGCTTTTGATGGTCTTTAGAACCTCCAGGCTATCGCTAAACCCCGTTAGTTTGGCGTATTGATCCATCAAGCGCTTCTCATTAGAAGCCGTCAAATCCAAGCCCAATCGCTTACAAACGTATCGAAGTGATCGAATAGTCAATTCCCAAAATGGAAGGTAGTGTTTGCTCCCATTTGGGCTTGGGTCACTCATGGTGACAAGACGTGTGTATTCAATTTGGCGGTCTCTCCACATCAAAGACAACGCTTGACCGTGATCAGGAAAGAGCTCCTCAGCCAACTGCCCCATGGAATAAACATCAAACAGGGTTCCGTAGGCATCGAAAGCGATTAATTTATACATCTTATTTCTTGTTTTTTATGGTTAATTGTCGCGTTAAACAACTGCACCGCCAGATGTGCACAACCCCCCGCAACTAATTTATTTTCAAGCTATCAGCCAAGAAAGATTTCATTTTTGAATACTCCAGCGTTCTTAACGCATTCGTTACAAATACAACCCGCAGCATCCTTGGGTAATTGGGCTAGGAGTTCCTTGGGATTCTCAACAGATACGCACCAACAAGGTTCTTGCTTTTTCCCAATTGACTTCTCTAACTCCATAGCGCAGTTGTTTGGCTGACCGCATAGGGGGCATAGAGTCATATCTAATGCATTCATTTAAAGCTATCTTCCACCCTCACCCACTAATGCATAAGGCGCCCAGAAAGCTGGATGTCCGAATGCCGGACTCTTCATCACAGCCAACATCGATTGGCGTAGCGCTTCAGAGCGACGCATCGCCGTATCTTTTTTGTAGCTCGCAAATGCATTGGTTGTCAGTTGCATCGCACTCTCTGACTCCACCGACCAATGCGTCACTAGTAAGCTTCTGCTTCCCGCAAAGAAGAAGCCTCTGGCCAATCCACTCATAGCCTCTTCTGCTCTGCCATCTGCACCTGCGGTGTTGCATGCTGATAAGACCACC
>CAIRQX010000095.1 GCA_903880855.1 uncultured Burkholderiales bacterium
CCGTAGGCAGCACTGCCGGCGTACGCAAAATATCGCCACCCGGTGCGGGTCGAATGTACCTAGCGTCTAGAGCGCGCAGTATGGCGGAGACTTCCGTGTCAACGGCCAAGTGGGCCTGCGGTTCCACCAAGGCTCGCAAGACCTCTAAGCTGGAGTGATTGCGCGGCAAGCTGGCTGCAGACAAAGCTAGTTCTGGAGAATGCCCCTCGACCAAAGCCTCCACAGCTGCGCGCTCAAGTTGCATACCGTGGTTGGCTTCGGCCATGGCCAGCAACATATCGACTTGCTGGGCAGCGCTAGGTGCGCGACCTGCTACATGCAAACCATAGGGAACCAGTGTGTACTCCAGTTCAAGAAGTTCCTCGGACAAGCGCATCACTTCTGTGTCGAGTTGCGCGCCCATGGTGGCAACGTCCCAAGCAGGTTCTGCAGGCACCAAATCAAGCACAACAGCTTGCCCTTGAATAACCGCTGCCAAAGCAACGCGCTCGCTATTGCTCTGCTCCAAAGTGCGCCACCTTTCAATAGATGACTTCAACTCGTTCAAACCTTTGTACAACCCCGCTTGCGTAATAGGTGGCGTTAAGTAGCTGATCAAGGTTGCGCCAGATCGACGCTTGGCAATCGCACCTTCAGAAGGGTTGTTGGATGCATACAAATACAGATTGGGCAAGTCGTCAATCAAACGATCAGGCCAGCAAGTGCCGCTCATGCCAGATTGTTTGCCAGGCATGAATTCCAACGCACCATGTGTACCAAAGTGGAGCACTGCGTGCGCTTTGAAATCTTCACGTAGGTAGCGATAGAAAGCTGAGAAGGCGTGTGTCGGTGCCAAACCTTTTTCAAACAACAGGCGCATGGGGTCGCCTTCATAACCAAACGATGGTTGAACGCTGACCAGCACATTGCCAAACTTCTTGCCCAATACAAAAATGGAACTGCCGTTACTCAACTGAGTGCCTGGTGCAGGACCCCACTGTGCTTCAATCTCTTTGAGCCAGCGCTCGCGCTTGACATGATCGTCTGCAGAAATCAAGGCATGCACGCTGGCATCTGCCCCATATTGCGCGGCGTTTCCATGTAGCAAGCCATCTCTTAAATCATCCAAACTATCTGGCATATCCACTTGGTAACCCTGCGCCTTCATGGCGAGCAAGGTATGCCACAACGATTCAAAAACAGCCAAGAAAGCTGCGGTGCCAATATTGCCAGCGTTGGGTGGGAAATTGAACAACACAATCGCTACGTTGCGGTCTTTGCGTTCGCTGCGCTTCAAAGCCACCATCTTGCTGACACGTGCCGCCAACATGATGGCGCGCTCTGGGCAAGAGTGCATGTCTTGTGCGCTTGTGCTTTCACCAAAAGTACAGGCATGGTGACAACCAGTGCATGTCACACCGGCCGCACCAGGACGTCCACCAAAAACCATCGGGCTGGTAGAACCATCAAGCTCCGGAATCGCCACCATGATGGTGCTTTCAACGGGCAACAAACCGCGGTCAGAACCACCCCATTGGTCCAAGGTTTGAAATTCAACGGGGTGTGCTGCAACATAAGGCACATCCAGTTTTGCCAGAACCTCTTCCGCAGCTTTGGCGTCGTTGTATGCGGGGCCACCTACCAGTGAGAAACCGCTTAGCGACACCACGGCATCGACACAGACTTGGCCATTCTTCATGAAAAAAGTGTCGATGGCGGGACGAGAGTCCAGGCCGGCAGCAAACGCAGGTATGACGCGCAAACCTTTTGCCTCCAGCGCTGCTATGACGCCGTCATAGTGACCTGCATTGCCGGATAACAAATAAGAGCGCAATAACAAAATACCAACGGTGCCTTTCACCGCAATACCATCCGGCGTAGGCAATGCACTGGCTTCTTCACTGAATTTCCCGGCCATCCGGGGGTGGTAGACGCCTACCTCAGGATAGTCAATGGGAGGCTGCACTTTGACCTGGCCCCGCAATGATTTGCGAGGACCATCTGCGCCACGGTCAATCAGGTGACGCACCATGTTCAACACATTGTCATCAGAGCCACCCAGCCAATATTGCAAAGTGATGAAGTACGAACGCACGTCTTGCGCTGTGCCAGGAATAAAGCGCAGTAATTGGGGGAGGCGGCGCAACATTTTCATTTGCGCGGCACCGCCTGTTGTGGGCTTTTTGTCCTTACCGCCACCGCCGCGTAATTTTTTCAGCAAGGCCATCGGGCCACTGGCAGGTTTGCTCATATCAAACTGACCCAAACGGGTAAGTTGCGTGACTTCGGTGGCACTGGCCATGCAAATCATGGCGTCGCAGTGCATGCGTCGTGCGCGCAAATCGTCCAAGATAGGAAGGAAATGGTCTTCCAAAAACAACATACCGCACAACACGATGTCGGCCGATGCAATATCGGCTTTGCACTTCGCAATCAAGGCATCGTTACCCGTGTACTCTGAGGCTGCATGCAGTGTCCAAGTCAGGCCAGGATAGTCGCGCTTTAACGCAGCGTTAGAACGATTGAACGAACTGGCAAAGTGCGTGTCCATCGTCACCACCACCAAACGGATGGGGGTGGTGTCACGCGATTTAGGCTTATTGCTGAGAGAAGTAAGCTTTAGATTCATACAGTGTTTCCGTAGTGATTACCGCGATGCCCCGTTCCATGGCAAAACGTTCGGTATTTCTTTTGGCTTTCCCTCGCACGAAAAATGGTATTTTTTTCAGTTCTTTTTCTGCACCAGCATCCCAACCCGAGACGGTGATGGTTTCTGCCGTAGCAACAGCCGTTGACTCTCCTTCGTCACTAGGTTGCGTTGCTTTTGTATTGCCGTGATTACTTTGCGCGTGACCGTTTCCGCCCAAATGCGATGGCGCTGCATCCTCATGAAACTCTGAGTCGCCCCTGAACATTCCAATCAAATGTTCTTCAAGGCCCATCATGAGTGGATGCACCCAAGAGTCAAACAAGACGTTGGCGCCTTCAAATCCCATTTGGGGTGAATACCTGGCTGGAAAATCTTGCACATGCACTGGCGCAGAGATCACCGCACACGGCACGCCCAAACGCTTGGCAATATGGCGTTCCATTTGTGTGCCAAGCACGAGTTCAGGGTTCAACTCGGCAATGTGTGCTTCTATTTCTAAATAGTCATCACTGATCAAGGCCTCAACTCCGTATAGGCTTGCGGCCTCTCTTACCTCGCGGGCAAACTCGCGGCTGTATGTGCCAATACCGACGACCGTAAAGCCCATCTCTTGCGCAGCCACGCGTGCAGCAGCGACTGCGTGCGTGGCGTCACCAAATACGAAGACGCGTTTGCCCGTCAGGTAGGTGGAGTCCACCGATTTGGCATACCAAGCGGCACGCGAGACGGCTTTTTCAAGCGCTGCGTTGGGATCAATCCCAGCCAATTGCGCCACCTCTTGAATAAAAGCGCGTGTGCCTGAATTTCCAATAGGAATAGTTTTGGTATGAGGTTGTTTGAAATTGCGCAGCAACCACTGCGCACTCAAATTGGCAATTTCAGGGTAGAGCACCACATTAAAGTCTGCATCGGCCAATTTAGCGATATCAGCAACCGTAGCCGTGAGCGGGGCTACCACATTGATTTCGATACCTATGTCGGTCAGCAGTTTACGAATTTCAGTCAAGTCATCGCGATGTCTAAAACCCAATGCGGTGGGCCCTAATATGTTGCAGCGGGGCTTGGTGGATGCAGACGTTGCAACGGCGTCTTTAGGCAACGCTAAATTGCGAACCAATTGGTAAAAAGTCTCAGAAGCGCCCCAGTTTTCTTTGCGCTGATAGGAAGGTAATTCCAGCGCAACGACAGGGACTGGCAAATTCAGTGCTTTGCATAAACCACCAGGATCGTCTTGAATAAGTTCAGCGGTACAAGACGAACCTACCAACATAGCTTTAGGCGAGAAACGTTCGAAGGCTTCTCGTGCAGCAGTTTTGAAAAGCTCGGCCGTATCGCCACCCAGATCACGTGCTTGGAAAGTGGTGTAGGTCACAGGTGGACGCTTTTGTAAACGCTCGATCATGGTGAATAACAAATCGGCGTAGGTATCACCCTGGGGCGCATGCAAGACGTAATGCACATCTTCCATAGCCGTAGCCACACGCATCGCGCCCACGTGGGGTGGTCCTTCGTATGTCCAGAGTGTGAGTTGCATGTTTGTAAGTCCTTTAAGCGGCAAGACGCATGCGGCGTAATAAAGGACGGGTAAACAACTCGGCCAAATCACCGGCTTGGTCGAAGCCCTGAATAGGCGTGAAGACTAATTCAATCGCCCATTTGGTGGTCATGCCTTCAGACTCCAGTGGATTGGCTAAGCCCAAGCCACACACCACCATATCGGGATGCAAAGCGCGACAACGGTCTAGCTGTTTTTCAACATCTTGTCCTTCCGATAGGAAGGTACCTTCAGGCAGCATGGCCAGCTCTACCGCCATATGCTGACGATGCAAATAAGGGGTGCCGACTTCCAGCAATTTCATTCCCAGTTCTCGCGACAAAAATCGCGCTAATGGAATTTCAAGTTGTGAGTCAGGAAAGAAGAAGATGCTTTTACCTTCCAAATGCAATTTGGCGCGCGCCAATGACGCCGTAGCCCTGGCTACAGGCGCTGTCAGTGCGGCTTGAAAGCGGTCTTGCGCCACACCGAAAGACGAAGCGGCTGATTGCAACCAAGCCGTTGTCCCCTCAATGCCCAGCGGAAATGGTGCAGACAACAAACTCGCACCGCGCGCTTGCATCACGCGGGCTGTTTCGCCCAAAAAGGGTTGTGCCAACAGCAGGCGTGTGTTGGAACCAATAGACACTTGGTCTTGCGCACGGCGTGGTGGGAAGAATCGAACGCGTTCGATGCCCATATGGTTCAAGATACGCACGAACTGGTCTTCCACCACATCGGCCAAAGTACCCACAATCAACAATTCTTGTTCTGCTTTGTCTGAGCTCGATGGCATGTCTGGCACCATCGATGCCAAGCAAGCGTCCTCACCTTGGGTGAAGGTGGTTTCGATTCCGCTTCCCGAATAATTCAACACGCGCACAGCGGGAGAATGCTGCGCAGACAGCCTAGAGGCAGCGCGGGATAGATCCAGCTTGATCACCTCTGAGGGGCATGAGCCCACCAAGAACAACAACTTAATTTCTGGACGACGCGCCAACAGCTGATTGACCACGCGATCGAGTTCAACATTCGCATCGGCCAATCCTGCCAAATCACGTTCATCGATGATGGCTGTGCCAAATCGGGGTTCAGCAAAGATCATGACACCTGCAGCAGATTGAATAAGGTGCGCGCAAGTGCGTGATCCAACTACCAAGAAGAAGGCATCTTGAATTTTGCGATGCAACCAAATGATGCCGGTCAAACCGCAAAACACCTCACGCTGACCGCGCTCCATCAAAGGCTTGACGTCTGTACAGCCTTTACCAAACTCTGCGCGGATAGGAATGACTGAATTCATGCACTCACCTGCGCATTTGGTTCGCCGAAACTTTCATAAGGCTTTTGCAAACGCGCCATACGAAGTTTTCTGATGTACTGGGCTGCATTGATGCCGTAGGTAATGTAGGCAGTCAAAGCCAGCAAAAGTTGGTCATCGGCTGACCAACTGCCTTGCCACCAAACCCATAGATAAGCGGTGTGCAGAGCCATCACCAGCATGCTGACAACGTCCTCCCAAAAGAAGGCGTGGGCAAAAAGGTATTTATCGAAAACAACCTTCTCCCAAATGCAGCCTGTGACCATGATGGCGTACAGCACCAAAGTTTTGAGTACTACCGAAGCCAAGGCCCAATCGGTGTTTTCGCCTGTTTTCAAGCTATTCACTACCAGATAGAGGCTGACTAAAAAAACCAAGAATTGAACAGGGGCCAACACGCCTTGCACCAAGGTCCACCGAGTGGCATCACGCTTGGCGCGCTGCTCTGGCGTATACAAAACCTGGGGCTGAGACTGCTGCATGACCTACCTTCATTGCAAATGAACTGAGGCAACTTTAAGGCTTAAAAATGAGACTGTCAACATAAATTGACAATAAATGTGTTAATTAGGGATTACACTTAATACGAATCTGTCTAAGTTGCGTGACACTTAATTCATGAACAGCTGATGAGGAATAAAAATGCCTATTGAAAACCTTGGCCATGAATACGAGTTTGAGCCTCAGTTCGGCCTGCCTGAGAGATTGCCTTCGGATGAATTCATCGTGTGGCAAGGCTCGCCAGATATAGGTGCCCTGGCCGCTTCAGCCTTTCATATCAAAAAGCTGGTGGTTTATTTCATCCTTCTAATTGTTGCCTGCGCTTGGCCAGCGCTTGAGGCGCAGGCCGGCGCCATGGCAGTGTTGCAGGCGATCAAATGGATTGCTCCACTGTCTTTATTAGGCCTTGCCTCAGTTTGGCTGATGGCTTACATGACTTCACGCACCACCGTCTACACCTTAACCAACAAACGTGTGGTGATGCGCCTAGGCATAGTGCTCACCGTGACTTTTAACTTGCCACTAAAGCAAATCGCATCCTCGGATGTTCGTTTGTTGGAGGCTGGGTTCGGAGACATCACTTTAGCTCTGCAGGGTTCAGACCGCATTGCATGGGTTCACTTGTGGCCCAG
>CAIRQX010000096.1 GCA_903880855.1 uncultured Burkholderiales bacterium
GATTGGTGCACTCGCCCTTTGGTGCCACATTGATGGCGGTGCGAGACAACCGTTTGCGGGCAATGGCGATTGGCATACCTGTGTCGGCGCGTTTGGCTGCGGTTTACACGATAGCTGCAGGTGTTGCCGGTGCCGCTGGCGCGTTGATGGCGCAAACCACAGGCTTTGCGTCCCTCGATGTATTCGCTTTGGAGCGTTCAGCCGACGTTATGCTGATCTTGGTGATTGGCGGTGTGGGCTGGTTGTATGGCGGTGTAGTCGGTGCCGTGGTGTTCAAGCTGATGCACGACGTAATTTCAAACATCACCCCGCAATATTGGACTTTTTGGATGGGCTTGTTTTTGGTAGTGTTGGTGATGGTCGGGCGCGAGCGCTTGTTCAAGCCTTGGACCTGGATGGAGCGCACATGACCGCCGCGACTGTTGTGTTGCAAACCCACGGTTTGGTCAAACGCTTTGGCGGTATCACTGCGACCGACCATGTGAACCTGTCAATCACCCAAGGCGCCCGCCATGCCTTGATTGGACCCAATGGCGCTGGCAAGACTACGCTGATCAATCTCATCACAGGTGTGTTGCCGCAAAGTGAAGGGCGCATCACCTTAGAGGGGGCTGACATCACCGACCTAGCACCCCACCAGCGGGTGAGCCGAGGTTTGGTGCGCACGTTCCAAATCAACCAACTCTTTAGTGGCATGACGCCGCTAGAGACTTTGACGATGGTGGTCTCGCAGCAACGAGGCTTGGGATCGCGTTGGTGGCAAGCGCTTGGAAAAGACAAAGCGGTGGTCGAGCGTTGCGGTCTGCTTTTGGAGCAATTCCGCTTGACCGACGTGATGCACCAACGCGCCGAACAAATGCCTTATGGCAAGCGACGCTTGCTAGAAATGGCTATTGCCTTGGCGTGTGAACCGCGCGTGTTGCTGTTAGACGAGCCGGTGGCTGGGGTTCCAGCGGGAGAGCGCGAAGAGCTTTTGCATACTGTTTCAGCTTTGCCTGCAGATGTGTCGGTCGTGCTAATTGAGCACGACATGGACTTGGTGTTTGAATTCGCCAAGCGCATCACGGTGCTAGTCAATGGAGCGGTTTTAACCGAAGGAACACCTGCTGAAATTGCGCAAGATCCGCAAGTCAAGGCGGTCTATTTGGGCCGCGGGGAGGGTGCACATGCCTGAGTTACTGCGTGTTGAGCATTTGAGCGCGGGCTATGACGAAGCGGTGGTTTTGAACGACATCAGCCTTACCTTGGCAGAGGGCGAAACGTTGGCGCTTCTCGGGCGTAACGGCACAGGTAAAACCACCTTGATGGACACACTCGTTGGTGCGACGCGACAGCATGGCGGCCAAATATTTTTGGCGGGTAAACCTTTGCATACGCTGGCGTCTTTTCAGCGCGCCGAAGCAGGCATTGGCTGGGTGCCACAAGAGCGATGCATCTTTAAATCTCTCACTGTGCACGAAAACTTGACTGCGGTGGCGCAAGCTGTGCGCGCAGACCGAGGCGCTCACGCGGCTTGGACGCCAGAGCGGGTCTACGAACTTTTCCCCTGCTTGGCCGAACGCAAAACCAATTTGGGCACACAACTGTCAGGCGGCGAACAGCAAATGTTGGCGGTGGGGAGAGCTTTGGTGTTGAATCCCCGTTTGCTTTTGTTGGATGAGCCGCTCGAAGGTTTGGCGCCCATCATCGTGCAAGAACTCTTGCGCGCGATTGCACGCATTACGCGCGAAGAGGGTTTATCGGCCATCATCGTGGAACAACATCCACAAGCGATTCTGGCGATCAGCCATAGAGCGGTGGTGTTGGATCAAGGACGGGTGGTGCACCAGGGCCCAGCAGAGTCTTTGGCGTCGCAGCCAGAGTTGCTTGAACAGTTGCTGGGCGTGGCGCGGGCTTAATTTTTTTAGGGGTAGCAATGTTTTTAAAAAATACTTGGTACGTGGCGTGCATGCCAGACGACTTCCAAGACAAACCCTTGGGGCGCAAGATTTGTGGCGAGAGCATGGTGTTTTACCGAGACGCACAGGGGCAGGCGGTGGCTTTGGAAGATTTCTGTCCGCACCGTGGCGCTCCGCTTTCGCTGGGGTTTGTTAAGGATGGCAACTTGGTTTGTGGGTACCACGGACTCGAGATGGGATGCGAGGGTAAAACCATTGCCATGCCCGGCCAGCGCGTGCGGGGCTTTCCGGCAATTCGAAGTTTTCCTGTGGTCGAGCGTTATGGCTTCGTCTGGGTTTGGCCGGGTCAAGCTGATAAGGCCAGCGAGGACCTGATTCCGAAGTTTGAGTTTTTCGACAATCCTGCTTGGGCCTATGGCGGTGGGCTTTATCACATCGCCTGTGATTACCGGCTGATGGTCGATAACTTAATGGACTTGACCCACGAAACCTATGTGCACGCTAGCACTATTGGGCAAAAGGAAATCGACGAAGTGCCTTGCGTCACCAAGGCGGAAGGCGACCATGTCACCACCAGCCGGTTTATGGAGAACATCACAGCGCCGCCTTTTTGGAAGATGGCGCTGCGCGGAAACAAACTGGCAGATGACGTGCCCGTTGACCGTTGGCAGATTTGTCACTTCACACCACCGAGTCACGTCATGATCGAAGTAGGCGTAGCGCATGCGGGAAACGGTGGTTACCACGCGCCTGATAACTTGAAGGCCTACAGCGTGGTGGTCGACTTCATCACACCAGAAAACGAAACCTCGATTTGGTATTTCTGGGGTATGGCGCGCAAATTCCAACCGCAAGATGCGGCTTTGACCGCGTCTATCCGTGAAGGCCAAGGCAAGATATTTTCAGAAGACTTACAAATGCTCGAGTTGCAACAAAAGAACTTGCTGGCGCATCCCACGCGCGAGCTGCTCAAACTCAATATCGATGCTGGTGGCGTGCAGTCGCGTCGGGTGATCGATCGATTGCTGGCGCAGGAAATGGGCCAGGCTCAACGAGATACAAACAAGGAGGAGGCCCATGGCTGACACAGCATTCATCGTCAAACTGGCGAGTACGGGTCAAGAAATACCGGTTGCTGCCGATCAAACGGTATTGGACGCTTTGCATGGCGCAGGTCTCAATGTGCCAATTTCATGCGGACAAGGGATTTGCGGCACATGCTTGACGCGGGTTGTTGAAGGGACTCCTGACCATCGCGACATGTATCTCACCCCTGAAGAGCAAGACGCAAATGACCAATTTACGCCTTGCTGTTCGCGCGCGAAGTCGGCGACCTTGGTTTTGGATTTGTAAACAAGTTTGGCATTTAAGGATTAGGAAGCACCTTCAAAAATTCACCTAAGTCTTTGCTTTGCATGGATTTTTTTTCACATATAAACAACAAAAAAATCAACAATCAGGCAATTTTGGTACTTTGTTTGCTAAAATTTTGCGCAAGGAGTCCATATGTCTAACCAATCAGAATCACTCGAAAGCGTCGTCATTGGCGACGGCGTTGTCGTCAAAGGCACTTTCACCGTCCCATCGAAGGCCATCATCAATGGCGTGATTGAGGGTGACTTGACAGCAGAAGAGGTACTGATTGGCCCCACCGGCCGCATCACTGGCCGCGTCTCTGCCAAGGTGATCGACGTGCGTGGACAGTTGCACAACACCATCATCAGTGAAAAGAGTTTGATCGTGCGCGCCACTGGCAAGATCGCCGGCAAGGTGCAGTACGCTGAAATCGAAATCGAAAAGGGTGGCGAAATCGAAGGTACGCTCAGCCAAAACGCTGACGGTCCTGCGATTAAAGTCGGCACCTTACCTGCGGCCTAATTTACCAGCGGGTCATGCGGTTTAACCGAATCCTTAAAAGTATTCCATTGGTGCCAGGCTTGGTCATCAAGGGGTGGACTCGCCAGTACGAAGACGCGCGGATCATCTTGGAGCAAAACGGTGATCTGCATTACCTCAATATCAGCGCACGGGTTCAAAGCTTTTTAGTGCGTGGCGGCATTTTGGCCACTGGTGTGATGTTGGTCTCTATTGGCATCTTATTGGTCACCAGTATTGGCTTAATGGCAAGTCGTTCGAAACTAGAGCGCTCGCATGAAGAGGTGTATCGCGCATTGCTCAGCAGTGTGTCCGACAACGATAACCCCGATCGCTTGAGCATGTCAGAAGAGCAGATGGTGGCCTTGGCGCAAACCATCCGCGACCGCGACATGAGTATTCGTCGCTTCGTCGACACATCGATGGTTGCTGTGGCGCAAGAGAACGTGACCATGAAGTCGCAACTCGAATCCTCAGGCCTCACCGAAAAAATCGTCAAGATCATTCAGCAAAATTCTGCCAATGGGGGATACGCGCTTGAAGACGATGTGAAGGACAACCCTTTGCTGCGCGGCAAAGTGGCTGAAGAACTATCTAGCAATCGCGGTATGCGCGAGGTCATGTATTCATTGCCTAGTTCCATGCCAGTGCCCAATTACAGCGTTTCTTCAGACTTCGGTATTCGCCGTCACCCCATTACAGGTCAAACACATTTCCACACCGGTGTGGATATGCTCAGCCAAACGGGCGAAGAGAAAGTGCATCCTGTCAAACCGGGTGTGGTGGTGTTAGCTGAATTTCAACCCCAATTGGGTAACACGGTTGTCGTGCGCCACACCAACGGGGTAGAGTCTCTGTACGGCCATATGGCCAATCTTCAGGTCAAGTTAGGTGACAAAGTGACACTTGAGTCAGTTTTGGGCAATATAGGCAATACTGGGTCGTCCTCCACAGGAAAACATTTACATTTAGAGATTTTGATTGGCGGTTATCCTGTCAATCCCCAGAAAGTTATTCGCACGGCACAATATGTTCAACAAATCCAAAACCAACAACGTTAATCCGCCGACGGATGCACCTATTACAAATCCTGTTGAGGACGAAGAAATGGCGACAGAAGCCCCTGAAAATACCGCTCCCACACCTAGTCCTGCTCCATCTGCTAGAAGCAGCATGATGGACATGATCACCACGACCGCGAATAAGCCTTCTATCCTGAGTGAAGGCTTCTCATTTCGCGGTGAGATCGCTGCCAAAGGCGCAATCCACGTGGAAGGTGCTCTCAACGGTCAAATCCAAGTCGACGAACTCACCATTGGCGCTCGTGGCCAAGTCGAAGGTGTTGTGACTTGTAGCAGTTTGCACATTAAGGGCAAGTTCTCTGGAACAGCAACCTGTAACGAGTTGATCGTGACATCGTCTGCTTCCGTCGATGGCCATGTGGTCTATCAAACCTTGTCAGTCCAAAAAGGCGCATCTATCAAAGGCGAACTCTTGTTGGTCAAGTAAATGGATAACCACATCCCACAAATCAACGGCGATCTATTACGCATGCGCCGCGAAGAACTGGGATGGGCTCTGGCCGATCTGGCTACCCGTGCTTGTTTGTCTAAGAAACAAGTTAAACAAATTGAAGAGGGCGGTACCAGCTCTTTCTACAGCGATACCGTCAAAATGACTGCCGCCAAAAAGATCGGTGGTATTTTGGGCTTGCCCGAGCAATCCGTGTTTGTGGTCGAAGAGCCAGAAGTTGTGGTGTCCGAGGCGGCAAGCCAAGAGGACACGACAACCCATACAAGCGACGACGTGCATGCGGACTCTTCCCCTGGTGAGAAAGCACATGCTGAACCATCTGCTTCTACTGGCCAAGATATCCACGACAGCAACGCTGGCCCAAAAGACATTGCTTCTGCTGCTGTTAAGCCTTATCTCAAATCGCCGTCTATTGAAACGTCAGTGATACAAAAATCAACGAATTCAGCCTTGGACAGCGAAGACAAGCCAAAGTCTAAAAATTCTTTGTGGTTCATCATTGCTTTATTTGCTGCTGCCTTGGGCTTAGCAGCTGTCATGCAAAAACCTGCACCAACTCCTCCGGTTGAACCTCCGCCCCCGCTCCAAGTATTGCCCCCTGAGCAACCCGACCCTGCGGCCTCGGCGCCTAATGCGGCTGCTTCTGGTGCTGTGCCAGCTGTTTCTTCCGTTACTTCCGCACCTGCGACTTCAACAACCCCTTCGACGACATCGTCACCATCGAATGTCCCAACTAACGCCCCCGTAAACGTGGTGCCTGCTGCCCGTCCTGCGGTTGTAGCGAATCCTGCATCGGCTCCTTCAGCTTCGCAGGCACCGGTTAGTTCAGTGGCGCCCTCTGCGCCAGCCGCAACCCAAACGGCTCCAGCCGCACCTTCTGCTAGCAAACCTCAGTAGGCGTGCAATTCGTCCCTTATGAAGCAGGGGCGTCAAATCAACAATTGGTAAATGCGTTTTTAAACGCCGCCGCGAGATATCGCTTCGGTTCTGCTAATTGCTAGCGCACTTACATCAGGCGCACCCAAAGACCAACCAGCAAGATGCATAGATGCAATCGCGTGCATTGCTTCAATCCAAGCAGGGTTGTCGTTAAGGCAGGGGATGTAGTGGAACTGTTCGCCACCTGCGTGCATAAACGCTTCTTGCGCTTCTTGCGCAATTTCTTCTAAGGTTTCTAAGCAGTCGCTTGTGAATCCAGGGCAGATCAAATCTACTTTTTTCACACCTTGCTCGGCTAGTGCTACCAAGGTAGGTTCGGTATAGGGTTCGAGCCACTTCGCTTTACCAAAGCGCGATTGGAAGGTCACGATGTATTGCGATTTGTTGAGTTCCAAGGCCTCGCCAAGTAGACGCGCAGTTTTGTAGCACTCGCAGTGGTAAGGGTCACCCAAATGCAGTGTGCGTTCAGGCACGCCATGAAAGCTCATGACCAAACGTTCGCCTTGTCCGTGCTCTGCCCAATGTGCACGCACTTGTTGCGCTAAAGCGGTGATGTATGCGGGGTGATCGTGGTAATGGTTGATAAACCGGAACTCGGGCAACAAGCGGGTGCGCTGCCCCCATGTGTAGACCGCGTCAAACACGCTGGCGGTGGTGGTGCCCGAATATTGCGGATAGGCTGGCATCACCAACACACGGGTAAAGCCTTCAGCCTTGAGAGCATCGAGTTGCGATGCCATAGACGGATTACCGTATCGCATGGCATACCGCACGCTCACCTGCTCTTGGCGTTTGCCGAATGCGGCGTCTAGCGCTTGGGCTTGGCGTTCAGTCCACACCTTGAGTGGGGAGCCCTCTGCGGTCCAAATACTGGCGTATTTCAGGGCCGACTTGGCGGGACGGATACGCAAAATAACGCCATGCAAGATCAGCATCCAGACTAAACGTGGGATTTCCACCACGCGGTGGTCACTTAAAAACTCACCCAAATAGCGGCGTAAGGCGCTGGCTGTTGGATCGTCAGGCGTGCCGAGATTACAAAACAATACAGCGGTTCGCGGAGTTTGACCGTGGCTAAAAGGGGGCTCTTGCGCAAAGGGAGGTTGAAGCATGCGATATTCTCGCCTAGACATGCCTCCAATTTCCCAAATCCAAGCGATTACCTTAGACCTTGACGACACACTGTGGCCCATCGCACCCACCATCGCAGGTGCGGAGCAAGCTTTGCTTCACTGGTTAATTGCCCACACCC